>JBFZAN010000026.1:0-44235 GCA_041309005.1 Candidatus Omnitrophota bacterium | reverse complement strand
CGGAGCAGTCCAGCGCTACAAAGGCGTCAAACGTCACCCCCTTCATTCCCCTTTTAAATTTCCTGATGCGGCTTACCATGGGCAGAAAATCGTAGCCGTACGGGATCGCGTCGTCGTTAATCAACGTCGCGCGTTTCTTGAGCGAGCGCACCAGCCGGTAAAACGCGAGCTCCGAACCCAGAGCGTCGCCTTCCATATTGGTATGGCTGGTGATCAGGAAATTATCGTGGCGGCGTATGAAGTCAATCGTCTTTTTCAGGCTCATCGTTCTCCTTTATCTTATTTAAAACTTCCTGGATCCTGACGCTGTATTCCGTGGACCTGTCCTCCCTGAACATGATCTCGGGCGCAAACCTGAGGCGTATCCTCTGGGCGATCAGCCTGCGGATAAAACCCAGCGCCGATTCAAGGGCATCCCTGGTCTTCTTGTGCTGTTTTTCATCCCCCAGGACGCTGAAATAAATCTTGGCATACCTTAAATCGCGCGTCATCTCTACCTTGGTGATGGTCACAAACCCTAACCGCGGGTCTTTCAGCTCAGACTGCAGTATGCCGCTTACTTCCCGCTTGATCGCTTCCTGCACTTTATCCTGTCGTGACATGATATGATCCTCTCTTCGCTATCCTCTTTATCAGCGCGATCTCTTCCTCTTTGGTCCTGACCAGGCCGTCGAGCTTTGCGTCCAGGACCTTTGCAAAGATCTTCTGGTATCCGGGGCCCGGAGCGATCCCCATCAGGCGCAGGTCATGGCCGGTAACGGAAACGGCCGTGCCGTGATGGGTATTCAGGAAAACCTCGATATGCCTCTTTACCCGCCTGCTCCTCGAACGCGCCAGTATCATAAGTATGGCTTCGTAACTCAAGGGCTCAAGCATCCTGAACAAAACGGAGGCGGCCATGGCTGCGCCGCCGAGCTTCTTCATATACCGGCCCTCAAGCGCCTTGAAACCGGCTATCCTTTTTTCTTCCCCCTTGCGGAAGACAAACTTCCGGCAGACCGCCTTTACCTCGCCCAAAGACAGCCCGTCCATCAGCGCGAGAAAATAAACCAGCCAGCCGTCTACGTGCCTGCGGGCATGATGCTCGCGGCGGAACCAGCCGACGGATTTTTCAACCTCGCCCATGAGGCGAATGGTCTTTTTATTTACGCGCAATTTCCTGCTGATGAACCCGGCGCCCCCCAGCGACCAGAGGCGCTTCAGGTGTTTTGCGGGAGCGCCCTCTTTTAGCATCAGGATAAGCTCATCCCGCAGCCTCTGGGGCTGGACCTTTTCCAGCATTCCAAGCTTCACCGCTTCCTTGAGGCGCGCAAGCGTCGCCGGTTCGATGCGAAAACCGTATCTTTGTTCGAAGCGGACCGCCCTCAATATCCTGGTAGGGTCGTCAATGAAACTCACCGGGTGCAGTATGCGGACCTTTTTCTCCTTCAGGTCCCTGGCGCCTTCAAACAGGTCTATGAGTTCGCCGAATCCGCTTGCCATCAGGCTTATCGCCATGGCATTGATGGTGAAATCGCGCCTCGCCAGGTCTTCCCGCAGGCTGCCGCTTGAAACTACGGGCAGACTGCCCGGTTCAGGGTAGAATTCTTTTCTCGTAGTCGCGAAATCTACCTTCAGGTGAGGTTTTACGGCTACGGTCGCGGTGCCGAACCTCGCGTGCGCAATGACTTTCGCGCCAAGCGGCGCGGCAAACGCTTCGGCAAGACGGATACCGTTCCCTTCCGAGGCGATATCCAGGTCAAAATTGCTCACCCCCAGGATGAGGTCGCGCACAAAACCGCCTACGAGATACGCGCGGCTGCCTGAGCGCAAGGAGGCATCCTTTACAAGATGCACCAGCTTTAAGATATCTCCGGGTAAACGGGACAAATATTCTTTCATGCTCGTAACAGCTCCTCCCTGGCGCGACAACTCACGGCCGGGGATGGAACATCCTGTGGATGGTCTTAAGCCTGTCTTTATTCACGTGGGTATAGATCTGGGTGGTCGAGATATTGGAATGGCCCAGCATCTCCTGCACCGAGCGAAGGTCCGCTCCCCGTTCCAGTAAGTGTGTCGCGAACGAATGCCTTAACGAGTGGGGCTTGATCGGCGTTTTGATCCTCGCGAGCCTCGCGTACCGCTTGATCATCTTCCAGAGGGATTGCCGGGAGATCTTGTTACCGGAACGGTTCAGGAACATAAACTCCGACTCTTTCTTTTTAAGCATCTTCGGCCTGGATGCCGTAAGGTATCTCGTAAGGCCGGCCACAGCCTTCTTCCCCAGGGGAATAATCCGCTCCTTATTGCCTTTCCCGATGCAACGCAGGAACCCTATGTCAAAATTTACGCCGTCTTTTTTCAGGTCCACCGCCTCGGATACCCGCATACCCGTGGCGTAGAGAGTTTCTAAAATAGCCTTGTCCCGTATGCCCTGGACGCTCTTTGAGTCGGGCTGCGCCAACAGCGATTCCACTTCATCCAGCGAGAGCGTCTCGGGAATCCTCTTGAATAACTTGGGAGAATCGATGAGGCTCGTGGGGTCGCTTTTCGCCAAACGCTCCCTCAAAAGGAACCTGTGGAACATCCTGATCGCCGCAAGCCTGCGGGAAATGGAATTGACCTGCATGCCTTTATCTTTCTGGGAGAGTAAAAAGTCGGAAATATCGTTCTTTGTCATCCGGGACAGCGGGTCCGCAAATCTCCCTTTAAGAAAATCGGCATACATACGCAGGTCCTGCCGGTAGGAAATAATGGTGTTACGCGCCAAGCCCCGCTCGACGGACAGGTAGTTAAGAAAGGCGTCAATGAATTCGCGCATGGCCTAACTCAAAAAAGGGTTGCGGGACTTTTCTTCCCCTATGGTAGAAGCCGGGCCGTGGCCGGGATAGACCGCGGTATCATCCGGTAGCGTCAATAGCCTGGCCCGTATGGACTCGATGAGCAGCCGGCCGTCTGCGCCGGGAAAATCCGACCTTCCGACGCTGTGACGAAAGAGCGAGTCCCCGGAGAACAGGACACAACCCTGCGGGCTTTTTAAAAACAGCGCGATGCCTCCGGGGGTATGGCCGGGCAGGTGTATCACCTGCAACTTCAAGTCATCCAACGCAACGGTCTCCCCATCCGCCAGCACCTTGACTTCTGATTTCATCCTGAAAGGAACGTCAAAAAAAGACGACAGGTTACGTTCCGGGTCCTTCAACAGGGGGGCATCTTCGCCGTGAATATAGACGGGCACGCCGAATCTTTCATCGCAGCCAATATGGTCCCAATGGCCGTGCGTATTGACGATGAAAGCGGGGTCGAGGCCGTGGCGCTTCAGCGCCCCGCGTATCTTAGCCTCTTCTTCTCCCGGGTCGATAAGTATGGCTTTGGCGTTCGCCTTCGCGGCAATTATATAACAATTCACCTGCATCGGCCCCACGCTCACCGTTTCCAGTATCATCGCCCCTGGTTTCCTTCCTTAAGACGCGCCCTGCGGCTATGCGAGGCTGTCTTTGGCCTTATTATAAGAAAAATCCCTGATGATGTTCCTTCTCAGGCGCTCCGCCTCCGAACGGTGCGCCGACACGTTGGTGCCATAGACATCCCTCTGGATCATGGTGTTAAGTTCCTGCATTCCGGCGATATAGCGATCAAGCTTGTTTTGAGCATCCTCTTTCAGAAGCCCCTTTAACTGCAGGAGGTTCTTTATCGCCTCCCGGGCGCAGCTCAATCGTTTTTTCTGGTTGGTATTGCTCAACGAGAGGGATTCCACAAGCTCGTCCTGCCAGGACCTCCAGAACAGGAAATACTGCCGGTAGAGGTCGCTCTTCGGGACCGCCGCGACCTTATATTCCTCCGGGACCAATATCTTTTCTTCCTGCGGAAGCTTTTCTTTCCTGGGCTTACGGGTGAACTTGCGCACGAATGCCTCGCAGCCGGTCAAACCCAGGAGTAAAAGACAGACGACTGCCAGCGAAACCGGTTTTCTGAAACGACAGCGTGTTTTCATGCGAGCAGCTCCTTCAGTTCTTTTTCATTGATTATTTTTACGCCCAGCTTCTTCGCCTTCTCATATTTGGAACCGGGATTTTTCCCCGCGACCACAAAATCCGTATTCCTGCTGACGCCGGAAGAAGGGTTACCCCCCGCCTTGCGCACGAGCGACTCCGCTTCATCGCGGCTTAAGCCTTCCAGCTCTCCGGTAAAAACCACGGTCTTGCCGGTAAGGGGCGTATTTGCAGGAACCGCTACCTCTTCTTTGAAATTCAACCCTGCCATCCTTAGTCCTTCGATAAGTTCCTCTGTCTGGGGCATTGAAAAATAATCCGCCAGGGACTCCGCCATCACCGGGCCGACTTCATCGATCGCGTCAAAATCTTCTTTCTTCGCTTTCAACAGGTTATCCATCGTCTTAAAACGGGTCGCCAGCACGTACGCCGCTTTTTCGCCTACATGGCGTATGCCCAGGCCGTAGATAAGCCTAGAGAGGGGGCGTGACTTGCTCTTCTTTATGGCCGAGAGAAGGTTATTGACCTTCTTTTCTTTGAACAGCTCCAACTGCATCAGGTCCCCGGCCTCAAGCTTATATATATACGCGAAGTTAGGCACCAGCCTTCGCGCAACCAGCTGGCTTACCAGCGACTCTCCCATGCCTTCTATGTCCATGGCGCCGCGGCTTGCGAAATGCAGAAGGCCTCTTTCAAGCTGGGCAGGACATGAGGAATTAATGCAGCGGTAGGCGACGTCTTCTTCTTTTTCCTTTACCACTTTACTCCGGCATACGGGGCACAGCGCCGGCACGGAAAACGCCTTTTTACCCCGGCTTTCAACGACCTTGATCACCTTGGGGATGACTTCGCCGGCCCTTTCTATGAGGACGCGGTCGCCCACCCGTATGCCCAGCCGCTTGATCTCGTCGAAATTATGCAGCGTCGCGTGGCTGATCGTGACGCCGGCGCATTCAACCGGCTTTAATTCCGCGGTAGGTGTAATCACGCCCGTCCTGCCTACGTTCACGGCGATGCCCAGGACTTCGGTGGTAGCCTGGCGGGCGGGAAATTTGTAGGCGACGGCCCAGCGGGGGCTTTTTTGCGTAAAGCCCAGCGCGGCGCGAGAACGCAGGCTGTTCACCTTGATCACCATGCCGTCAATATCGTAACTGAGCGCGTCCCGTTCGTCCTGCCAGCGCAGGCAGTACTCTATCGCTCCCTTAAGGTCTTTACAAAGCCTGGAATGCGGCTCGGTGCGCACGCCCCATGTCTTTAATTTCTGCAGGTATTCCCAGTGCGTGGCGAGCGCAACACCCCTGTATTCGCCGAGTGAGTGCGCGAAGAAATTAAGCCCCCTTTTAAAAACGAGCGCTCTGTCCAGGAGCTTAAGCGAGCCGCTCGCGGCGTTGCGGGGATTGGCGAAGGCGACTTCGCCGGCTTCCTCGCGCTGCCTGTTCAGGGCCTCGAATTCTTTCCTGTCCATGTATACTTCCCCGCGCACTTCAATGAGCTCCGGGGTATCCGGCCCGAAGAATTCCATGGGGATAGCCCGGATGGTCTTTATATTCTGCGTCACGTCCTCTCCCATTTCCCCATCGCCCCTTGTCGCGCCTACGGACAATTTCCCTTTCTCATACGTGATATTCGCGCTCACCCCGTCTATCTTAAGCTCAACCACATACTCTACGCTCTCCCCGGGCCCCAGCCCTTTCCTGACGCGCTCCCCCCAGTCCCGCAGCTCTTCTATGGAATAAGTGTTATCGAGCGAGAACATCTTCTGCCTGTGGCGGACCGTCTTAAAACTTTCGAGCACCCCGCCGCTTACCCTTACCGTGGGGGAATCATCGCTTCTATAGCGCGGATGCGCCTCTTCGAGTTTTTTCAGCTCCTCCATGAGGCTGTCGTACTCTTTATCGGAGACTTTGGGGTCGCTTAACGCGTAGTAGGCGTAATCGTGGCGGCGGATCTTATGCCGTAAGCTTTCTATTTTTTTTCTGATAGTTTCCGACACAGCATCACCTGCCTGACAGGAGCCTGTCTCCCAGGATAGCGGGAAGGCCCGCCTCAATGATCTTCCCGCGCGCGCGCTCAACATCGTAGCCGGCCCTTTTGATGCAAATTTGTCTTTCCGCGGTATCGTACACGCAGTATGCCGCGCGCGGATCGCCGTCCCGGGGCTGTCCCACGCTGCCGACGTTCACGATATATTGGGAATTATCTTCGATAGCCACGCAGGGCTCTTTAAGGTAACGGACAGCGCCCCGGCCGTCCTTGACGAATATGCCGGCGATATGGGAATGGCCCAGAAAACAAACGCGGCCCTCAAGGGCCCCAAACGTCAAGCGTGCGGAATGTTCATCGACGAGATAATTGAATTCTTCAGGCTCATCCAGCGTCCCGTGCACCATGGTCAGGTCTTCGTTACGGTACGTCAACTGCAGAGAGCCCAGGAAGGAGATATCTTGCTTACCGAGGGTACGTGTTGTCCAGAGGACCGCCTCTTTGGCAAACGGGTTGAAATAATCGATGGCTACCATACCGGCGCTTGCCCAATCGTGGTTGCCGGCCACGACCGCCTCGGCGAGCGGCCTGACCGTATCGATGCACTCTTTCGGGTCCGCGGCGTAACCGACGATATCGCCCGCGCACAAGTATTTATCTACCTGTTCCTCTTCTAAGGCCTTAAGCACCGCCTGAAGCGCTTCTCTATTGGAATGGACGTCGGAAAAAATAGCGTATCGCAATCTTTTCAACTGCCTGCCGGTTGAGGCGCGTTAAAACGTTATATTGAAATCGGCAAACTCTCCCGTTGCTTCCTCCCAGGCGATATCCGCGTCCCGGATATACCTGCCGAATTGCAGGTTGATCCGGGCCAGGAAATCTTTGAGCGTTGCTTCCCCGGCTTCGGCCATGACCTCGACCTTGCCGTTGCCGAGGTTCCTTACCCAGCCCGATACTCCCAGCCCCTGCGCGATATCCTGCGCGGTAAACCTGAAACCCACGCCCTGGACCCTGCCCGCATAAAAAACATGTACCCGTCTGTTCATGGCCTCTACCCGCGCGGGCTTACCGGCGGCTTGAGCGCAGCATCTCGATAAAATCCCCTAAGGCGAGCGCCTGCCCCGCGACGTTCACCTTGTCGTCTTCGAGCAGAAGCGTCTTCAGCGCGCAGCCGGAATTGACCGCATCGTACTGGTATTCTCCGGCAGCGTCATCTTTTTTTTCAAGGAACATAACGTAGACCCTGTCATCGACTACGATACCGTAGGGGCATACGTCTTCCCAGCTCTTGACTTTGAGCTGCTGCTGGCCGGGAGGGTCGCCTTTCAAGACCTCGATCACCTGTACCTCTATCCAGTCGGCGCCGGTGTAATCGGGGCTGTTGGATTCCGTTTTTGTCCCGTCGGCTATTTTCTGCCCGACAATGATCAGGTCCGCCTTGTCTACGGTTTCCACAAGGTTCAAAGTCCCGGAGCAAGGTTCGCAGCCCCAGGCCGACTGAAGCAACGCTAACAGCGCGATCAACATGCCGGCCGGCACTACACGCAGCCTGAAGGGTATCATATGAGTAATGGTCGGGGCGGACAGACTTGAACTGTCGACCTCAACGTCCCGAACGTTGCGCTCTAGCCAAACTGAGCCACGCCCCGCCTGATGTTACAATAATCGCCCGAACTTTTAGCGAGTTTCGCCTCAAATTTAAGTTAGTATAACAGAAAAACCGGAGGTTAGCAATGATTTGCTGTGCAAAGGCCTATGGCCTCTTGGCGAGGATATCGCACTCGATATTCACTTTATCGCAAGGTCCTTTAAACGCCAGCGTGGTGCTTTTAAGCGTGTGGGGGATGATGCAGACGCTAAACGCATCGGCCTTCTTAACGGCCACGGTCAGGCTTATGCCGTCTAAGGCAATTGAGCCGCGGGGTACAACGTATTTCATGAATTCGCGGGGGATAGCTACTTCAAAACACAGGTTCGCGCGCGCGTAGCTTTTCCTGCGGATAGTGCCAATGCAATCAACGTGGCCGGTGACGAAGTGGCCCGAGAGCCTGTCGCCGACTTTAAGGCTGCGCTCAAGGTTCACTTTCTGCCCGGTACGCAGGCTGCCTATGGTGGTGATACCGGCGGTTTGGGCCATGACCTCGAAGCTTAATGATCCCGAAACATTCCCGACTACCGTAAGGCAGGCGCCGTTCACGGAAACGCTGTCGCCGATCTTTACGTCCCGCGCTATCGCGCCGGCGCGAATGACCACTACGCCGGCGTTAGCGCGGCGCAAGACGCTTTTTACCGTGGCTAATTCTTCAATGATCCCCGTGAACATACGCCTCCACCAGCAGGTCTTCTCCGATGCGCCTTAAGGAAACCTCCTTTAAGGCAACCGCCTTGTCGACCATCGCTACCCCCCTGCCCATGACCGAACTTATCGCGTCCTTGCCGCCGATTATTTTAAAGCTCACGAAGAACAGTATTTTATCGACCAGCCCCTCGTCGAACAAAGAGCCGTTCAGGGTGCCGCCTCCCTCGACAAGGATATTGATGATACCCAGCCGCGCAAGCCTTCTCATCGCGTCTTTGAGGTCTACCTGCCCCGACTTTTCCCTGACCTCAAGTATAGCGGCTTTCTTAGAAAGCATCCGCCTGTTTTCTATCTCCTGGCCTGAGCGCGACGCAAGGGTGACAATGATCACCCTGCCGCCCCCGGAAAAAATAGCAGCCCCCGGGTGAGTGCTTAACTGGCTGTCGACGACGACCTTGGCGGGCTGATGGCTGGAAAACCAGGCGTCAAGCTTCGGGTTGTCGATGAGGACCGTATTCGCGCCCACCATGACCGCGTCATAATAACGGCGCAGGCGATGGCTATAGATCCGCGACTTATCGGAAGTGATCCATTTTGAATTGCGCGTTCGCGTGGCGATCTTCCCGTCGAGAGACTGGGCCGTTTTGACCGTCACCAACGGCATCCTTGAGGTGATATATTTTGTAAACGCCTCGTTCATCTTCTTAAGCGGCTCCTGGAGGAAGCCGACTTCTACTTTTAATTTTTTGCCGCGTAACAACGCTATTCCTTTGCCGTTGTTCAAAGGATTAGGGTCAACGGCGCCCACATAGACCTCTTTTATTCCGCTCTCAAGTATGCGCGCGGTGCAGGGCGGGGTCCTGCCGAAGTGCGTGCAGGGCTCAAGCGTCACGTAGAGCGCGGCTCCCCGGGCGTTCTTGCCGGCTTGCGCCAGGGCGAGCGCCTCCGCGTGAGGAAAGCCTGCTTTCGCGTGAAAACCCCTGCCGATGACGTTACCGTTCTTTACGACCAGGGCGCCGACCAGAGGATTGGGGCTGGTAAGGCCTTTTGCCTTTAACGCGAGCTTCATCGCCTCGCGCATATATTTTTCGCGCAGGTTGCCTTTTTTCATACACACATCTTGCGTTTCGCTTCTTTTAACCTTTCCACCAGCTCGTACGGCACTTTCAAAGAACCGAGCTTTACGTCGGGCTTTCCTTCTCCGTGGAAATCGGAGCCACCCGTTATCAACAGGCCGTATTTTTTTGCCAGGTCCAGGTAAAAATTGACCATGGACTGGGAATGCTCGGGATAGTATACCTCAAGCCCCATTACGCCGGACCCAATAATGCGCAATAACGCTTCGTCGTCCTTGATCATATACGGGTGCGCCAGCACCGGGATGCCGCCTGCGCCCTTGATCAACTCGACCGCTTCAGGAGGGCTTATTTGGAAACCCAGCGCGTAGGCAGGGCACCTGTCGCCGATATATTTCTGAAAGGCATGCGAGATGGAGCCTGCCAGCCCCTCTTTTACCATCGCCCTCGCGATATGCAGCCTGCCCGGGGTGGCATTGCCGGCAATATTGAATACCGCCTCCGCGGACAGTTCGACGCCCATGGTTTTAAGCTTTTCGAGTATCTTATAGACGCGCTCGGTCCGGTTGTTTTTGAGCAATTCCAGCTTCTTAAGCAAGGCCTTATTCTCGGGGTCTATCAAATACCCGAGTATATGGATCTCCTGGTTTTCGTACTGGGCGGTAAGCTCAAGGCCCGCCAGCACTTCCAAAGCGCGCGCGC
This sequence comes from Candidatus Omnitrophota bacterium, assembly GCA_041309005.1. GTDB lineage: Bacteria > Omnitrophota > Gorgyraeia > Gygaellales > Profunditerraquicolaceae > PPR-0468. The sequence goes on along the minus strand of JBFZAN010000026.1, from coordinate 34,204 downwards.
TGCCGGCCTCCATACCCGGCGCAAGGCCGCAGACGGTATCGTGGTCTACCACCGCGACGCAGTCCAGGCCGCTCTTCTTTGCCGCCCGGACAAGCTCTTCGGGGCTACAGGTGCCGTCGGAAAATGAGGTGTGTACGTGGAGGTCGGCGAACATTATCCGTTTTTCTCTAATTTTACCTTGTCGAGGATGCCGTTGACGAATTTTCCGGCGTTGCCGCCTGAATATTTCTTCGCAAGCTCGACGCCTTCGTTAATGGAGACTTTGGGCGGGATATCTTCGCGGAACAAGAGCTCGTAACAGGCCAGGCGCAATATATTCCTGTCCACCACTGCCATGCGTTTCAATTCCCAGTTCGTGGCGTATTGCGCGATCTTTTTGTCGATGGTTTCCAGGTTGTCTGTGACTCCTTTGACCAGTTCGCGGGTGAATGTCTTTACCTCTTCATAAATATTTTCTTCGGCCAGCGACTGCCAGAGGCTCTCCAGAGAAGCCTCATGGCTATCGTGGGTGATATCCAGCTGGTAAAGGACCTGTAACGCGTACTCGCGGGCCTTGGTCCGTTTTCTCATCCTTTTATCTGCGAAAGCACATTAGCCATTTCAATCGCGCTTAAGGCGGCATCCTGGCCCTTGTTGCCCTCTTTCGTGCCGGCGCGCTCTATTGCCTGCTCAATGGTGTCCGCGGTGATAACGCCGAAGATCACCGGCAGCCCTGAGTCCTGCGAAACCATGGCTATGCCCTTGGCCACTTCGGAGGCGATATAGTCAAAATGGGGCGTGGAGCCGCGGATAAGGGTCCCCAGGCAGATGATAGCGTCGTAGGCCTTGGCCTTCGCGAGTTTCCGGGCCACGCAGGGGATCTCAAAGGCACCCGGCACCCAGGCCACCGTCAAGTCGTCGTTCTTTACCCCGTGCCTGGTAAGCGTATCCACGCATCCCGACACTAATTCTTTGGTGATAAAATCATTGAACCTGGAAGCGATAAGCGCGAACTTCCTGTCCTTGGCGATCAAGCTGCCTTCGATTACCTTTACCATGTGTCTACCTCCTGTTTTTAAATATCAAGAATATGGCCAAGCTTTTCCTTCTTGGTCTTCAGGTACTTGTAATTCAACGGGTGCGGCTCTATCTCCAGCGCCACGCGCTCGATAACCTTAAGGCCGTAGCCCTGCAGTCCGACGATCTTACGCGGGTTATTGGTAACGAGCCTGATGTTCTTGAGCCCCAGGTCCACGAGGATCTGGGCGCCGACGCCGTAATCCCTCAGGTCGGGCTTATGGCCCAGGGCTTCGTTGGCTTCGACCGTGTCCATGCCTTTATCCTGGAGGCTGTAGGCGCGTATCTTATCGATCAAACCGATGCCGCGGCCCTCCTGGTGCATGTACAGGATGACGCCTTTTTTCTCCAGGCCTATCATCTGCATCGCCTTCTTAAGCTGCCTGCCGCAGTCACAGCGTAACGACCCGAACACGTCCCCTGTCATGCATTCGGAATGCACGCGCACGAGCACCGGCTCGCTGCCCCAGCCGCCCATGCAGAGCGCGACATGGATATGGCGTTCAAGCAGGTCCCGGTATAATACGAAGTTGAAGGTGCCGTATTCAGTCGGAAGGACGGTTTCCGAAACTTTTTCTATGAGCTTTTCCGCCCGCCGGCGGTAGCCGATAAGGTCGGCTATGGTGCATATCTTGAGATTATGTTTTTTAGAGAACTCCAGAAGCTGCGGCAGCCTCGCCATGGTGCCGTCGTCGTTCATGATCTCGCATATCACTCCGGCCGGATAAAGCGCTGCCAGGCGCATCAAATCCAGCGCGGCCTCAGTGTGGCCGGCCCTTACCAGCACGCCGCCGTTACGGGCCATAAGCGGAAAGACATGGCCGGGGCGCGTAAGGTCGGAAGGCTTGGTCTGGGGGTTGATAAGCGCTTCAATGGTGTGGGCGCGGTCAAAGGCGGAAATGCCGGTCGTGATACCGCGGGCGGCGTCTACCGAGATCATCCACGCGGTCGAATACACGTCCTTTTTGCCGCCGGCGGCTTGCGCCTCGGACATGGGCCTTAAATCGAGCTCCTGAAGCCGCTCTTGCGCCATGGGGACACAGATAAGGCCGCGGCCGTATTTGGCCATGAAGTTGATGTGCTCGGGCCTCACGAAAGAAGCGGGCATAATCAGATCGCCTTCGTTCTCGCGGTCTTCATCATCGACCACGATAGCCATTTTGCCCTGTTTGAAATCTTCTAGAATCTCCGGGATTGAATTAAACATAATGTTGTTCGAGTGACCTGTCTCCTCGCGTAAACGCTCCCCCTGCTTCGTAAGCACTGCAGAAATTTTCATGCTTCGCTAAAAATTTCTGCGTACTCGCAAGGTTTCGCGCAGCAAGCGCGCACTTGGCAATCCTTTATGCCAAGGTGCGCTAAATAAATGCCGTAGGTGCTCAAAAAATAATGAACCCGAAGACAATATCTTCGGGTAAAGTGGATGCTTAATCTCCTCTCATCTGGACTTGCCGCAGAAGGCGTTACACCCGGCGCTATAGGAAGCGCCGGTGTACCGCTTGCTGCGTTACCATCGGCCCTGGAATCTCACCAGGTCTGCCTGCCGGCTTACGCCGGCTAGCTCGCGGGCTTTAAAGGCTTTCTGCGTTACACCTGGCGCTTATTGGAATTGCGCCAGTGTAGGCCTTCTGCCTAACCGCCGGTCAGGAATTTCACCTTGCCCCGAAGATTAATGAAATAAGTATATCATAAAATCTTGTCTTGTCAACTTTTTTAGTTTATAATACTGGTATATGCAACCGATTATACTACAAATACATAAACTCCTGATAAAGAAACAAAAGACGCTGGCGGTCGCGGAATCATGCACCGGCGGCCTCGCCGGCGCAATGCTCACCAGCCTCTCCGGAAGCTCCCGTTACTTTCTCCTGGGCATAACCGCCTATCAGGACCTTATCAAGCAAAATGTGCTTAAGATCCCCGCGGCTGTCATCAGCCGCAAAGGCGCGGTTTCCGAAGAAGTGGCGCAGGCCATGGCGCGCTCCGTAAGGAAGATCGCCCGCGCGGATTTCGGCATAGGGATAACCGGCATCGCGGGGCCTACCGGAGCCGCTCCCAATAAACCGGTCGGAACGGTCTGGATCGCGGTATCAGGCAGGAATAGCACAATCTCGCGCGTATTCCTTTTCCGCGGCAACCGCAGCCGCGTGAGAGAGCAAGCCGCCTTAAAAAGCCTTACGCTGTTAAAAACCCTGGCAGCCGCACAATAACCATGAGGGCATTCATAGCCATCGCGTTACCCGATGAGATAAAACTTTTCCTGAGCCGCGTCCAGGCGGGGCTGAAGGCAGCGGGGGCTGATGTGAAATGGGTGGCGCCGCAGAACATCCACCTGACTTTAAAATTCCTGGGGGAAATAGATGACGCGCGGGTTGAAAAATGCAGCCTGATCATGGAAGAAATCGCTTCTCATACCGGATGCTTTTCGGCGAGGCTTTCCGAGATAGGGGCGTTCCCGGGCATCAACTCTCCGAGAGTGATCTGGATAGGAATAGACAAAGGGAACGAAGAGGTAAAGCGGCTCGCGGGGGAACTGGAAACAAAAACCCTCGCGGTAGGCTTTAGCGCCGAAGACAGGCCGTTCTCATCCCACATCACTATCGGCAGGACGCGCTCAAGCAGCCGCAGACAGGAACTCGCCAAGGCGTTATCCGCAGCCAACGAGGGCCTCTTTAAAGAAACGCCTGAATTCCGGGTAAAAAATATCACGCTCTTTCAGAGCACGCTCACCCCGAAAGGCCCGGTCTACGAAGTTTTAAGAAACCCCGACCTCAAAACTACCTGAAGAATAATATTGGTATAGAGCGCGACAAGCAAATCGTCTCCCATGACACCGAGACTCCCGCGCAGCCGCTCGATCACTCTTGCCGGGTAGGGCTTGATTATGTCCAGCACGCGAAACAGTATGAACGCCGCCGCGATAAAGGCGAGCGTATGAGGCAGGAACAGGACGCTTAAGAGCATCCCCGACACTTCATCGATCACGATGAACTGCGAGTCTTTCTTTTTAAGCAGCTTCTCTGCGGCGCCTCCCGCCGCGAAGCCCGCGCACACGCACGCAAGCAGCGTACACGCGTATACAATAACGTTACCGCGGATCAAAAGCAGTATCCCCGCGCCTATAGCCGAAGCAAAGGTCCCCGGCATCACGGGCAGGTACCCGGCGTAAAAAAAAGTACCGATGAGTTTGATGAGGGACGCCTTCGCGCTCGACATGGGTTTTAAGGTTTACAGTTCGGTGATTATCTTGCGGTTTTCCCAGAGGTAAGAAAGCCCCGAATAAAGGGTAAGGATCACCGTGCACAGCATCAATACGTAGATGCCCTCGCGGAAGAACTTTTCCCAGGAAGGGTTCCAGGTAAAGAACGTCAGCATCACTTCTTTCGAGACGATAAAGACCAGTATGAAGAATATCACCGCCATCTGCGAGAAGGTCTTATGCTTGCCCGCCTTGCTGGCGGAAAGCACCCTGCCCTTGTTGAGGGCGAACAGCCTAAGCGACATTATCAATATCTCCCGCGACATGATGATGACGAACATCCATGCCTCTATCAACTGAAGCTGCACGAACGCGGCGAAGGCCGCCAGCACGAAAATCTTGTCGGCAATGGGGTCCATGAGCCTGCCGAAATCGGTGACCATGTTCCTCTTGCGCGCGATATGGCCGTCGAGAAAGTCCGAAAGCGCAACGAATATCAGGATCGCCAGGCTCACTATCTTCGCCCAGAAGCCCTGGCAGAACAAGAAGAACATGAACACGAACGTCAGCACAATCCTTAACACCGTCAATTTGTTGGCTATATTCATAGGAACGCCTCCGCCACCAGGTCGTATTCCAGCGTATCGATGACCCTTACCCTCGCAAAATCGCCCGGACGCAACGCCTTCTTCGAACGCACGTACACGGTGCCGTCCACTTCGGGCGCGTCGTACTGGCTGCGCCCTATGTAGCCGTCCTTTGTTTTCTCGTCTATGATCACTTCTATGGTATTGCCCAAAAACTGCCTGTTGTATTCCTTCGATATCTCCTGCTGCGCCTGCATCAGCGTATTAAAACGCTCCTGTTTGACCTTTTCCGGGACCTGGCCCTTAAAATGGTACGCGGGCGTGGACTCCTCCCTCGAATACATGAACGCCCCCAGCCTTTCGAAGCGGGCGGCGCGGATGAAATCCAGCAACTCTTCGAACTCCTTATCCGTCTCGGAAGGAAAACCGACGATGACCGACGTCCGTATCGCCGCCCCCGGTATGGCGCTGCGTACCCTGGCGATAGTCTTTAAAATATCGCCTTTGGAAGTCTTCCTGTTCATACGTTTCAGGACCCTCGCGTTGATATGCTGCACGGGCACGTCGATATACCTGCATATCCGGGGGTCGTTACGGATGACCTCCAACAACTCGTCAGTGATGCCGTCGGGGTACAGGTACAGAAGCCGCACCCAGCGGGCATGCGAGATCACTTTCAGGGCTTCCTTAAGCAAACCGGGCAGCCTGTGCTCCCCGTAGAGGTCGAGGCCATAGGAGGTAATGTCCTGGCCTATGATATTCAACTCCGATATCCCGCTCTTATCCAGCGCTTCGATGGTCTCAAGCGCCGTGCGCATATCCAGGCTCCTGAACGTTCCCTTTATCCCGGGGATGACGCAAAAACTGCACCGGCGCACGCACCCTTCGGCAATCTTCACGTACGCGTACTGCCGCGGCGTGATGGGAAACCTGTTCCTGGAGTGGTTCAGGGAAACCCTGCCCACGAACGCGTCTATTTCCGGCAGTTCCCTGCGCAAGACGTCCTTATAGCGCTGGGCGAGGCAGCCATAGACGACGATCTTTTTGAGTTTTTTTTCTTTTTTTAACGCAATGAGGTCGAGTATCGCCTCTATGGACTCTCTTTTGGCGTCATCCACAAAGGCGCAGGTATTGACGATGGCTATCTCGGCCTTATCTATATCGACGATGGAGTGGCCCCTGGCGCTCAAACGTCCCAGGACATACTCTGAATCCACCAGGTTCCTGGGGCAGCCGAGCGAGAGTATCCCCACCTTTGATTTTCCTTTCATCGCTCTACCTTCAGCCCCTCTTTAGTGATCACTATATTCTTGAGCGACTGGCCCCTCCTGCCCAGGGGCAAAAGCATCTTGCCGTTTAACTCCAACTCGACGTTGCCGACGTTGCCTAAAGAAAGGTCTATCCTGTTCTTGGCCTGCCAGACCTCGAACCTCCCCTTCTTGAGGATGCTCTGGAAGACCGCTTTTCCGTCGATCTTCAACTGCACCCAGCAGTCGTCTTTCGCATGGATGCCTAAACGGATGCCGGCCGGCTCAGGCGTTACCGCGGAGGAAGCCTGGCTTTGGGGTTTTGGCGGCTGGGCCTTCGGCGCTACGGGAACAACTACCCGGGCTTGCCTTGGCTGCGCGCGTTTCCTTGCGACAGCCGACTTGATCATATTGACCACGATCGATAAAAATATAAGCGCGATGACCGCGATGACCGCGTAGAGTATCCTGCGTTTCCATTCCGGGGAAAGTGAAGCCAGTTTTGAAGAAGCGGCCCTGAGAGAGGATCCGGGCTTTTCCTTGAACGGGGCCGGCTTAGGGACTTGCGCGGAATAACCGACCCGCGCGGGCTGGCCCTTCGCCGTTTGCGCGGCGAAATTCCTCTGAGGGGGCGGCGCAGCCTGCTGAGGCGCCTGCCTGTACCCCGGCATATAATCCTTGGGGTCGACCCCCAGAAAATTGCAGTAGATCTTCAGGAACCCCTTGAGGTAGACCGGGCTCAAGTTGGCGAGATTGTCCTCTTCTATGGCCTTCAGGATGTTCAGATTGATCTTGGTCTTTTTGTGCGCTTCTTCAAGGCTTAAGCCTTTTTTAAGACGCACTTCTTTAAGCCTCTTGCCCGGAGATTCCATTATCGCCTCAACCCTCTTTCCCCATTATCTCTTTTTTCAGCCATTCTTCCCTGTCGACCAGGAGCCTGCGCGGTTTGCTTCCTTCAAAAGGGCCCACCAGCCCTTGCTGCTCCATCATATCGATGATGCGCGCGGCGCGGGTATACCCCAGCCTCATGCGCCTCTGCAGTATCGACACCGAAGCCTGGTTGCTTTCAATGATGACCCTTACCGCTTCGTCGTAGAGGTCGTCTTTCTGCTCTCCCGAAGAAAACGGCTTCTGCTGTTCCTTTAATATCGCTTCGTTATACACGGGCTCTGCCTGGGCCTTGATAAAATCCACCACTTTCCCGATCTCCTCGTCGCTGACCAGCGCGCCCTGCGCGCGGGTAAGCTTTGCTTCTTCCGGCCTTGAAAAAAGCATATCGCCTTTGCCCAGCAGCTTATCGGCGCCGTTCATATCCAGCACGGTCCTGGAGTCCACTTTAGAGGCGACCTTAAACGAAATACGCGCGGGGAGGTTGGCCTTGATGACCCCGGTGATGACGTCAACCGAAGGCCTCTGGGTCGCCAGGATCAGGTGGATGCCCACGGCGCGGGACAGCTGCGCCAGGCGCGTGATCGCGCTTTCGACCTGGTCCCGCACCACCATCATAAGGTCGGCGAACTCGTCGATAATGACCACGATGAAAGGCACGGTATCGTATTTCTCGTTATAGGCTTCTATGTTCCTGACGCCTTTATCGGCCAGGAGCCGGTAGCGCTCCTCCATTTCATTCACCACCCACGCCAGGACGCTGGAAGCCTTCTTGGCGTCGGTTACCACCGGGCACAATAAATGCGGCAGGCCGTTAAAAGGCGCAAGCTCAACCATTTTGGGATCTATCATCACCATCTTCAGCTCCGCTGGACCAAGCTTAAAGAGCAACGACAGGATCAATGAATTGACGCACACGGTCTTTCCCGAACCCGTGGTACCGGCGATCAAAAGATGCGGCATTTTTCCCAGGTCCGCGATGACCGGTTTGCCGGCGATATCCTTGCCTATGGCCAGCGCGAGCTTTGATTTCGATTTCTGGAACTCATCATTCGCGAGTATCTCTTTGAGGTATACGAGGCTGCTCTGGGAATTGGGCACCTCAACGCCCACCCTTCCCTTGCCGGGTATGGGAGCGACGATCCTGACCGACTGCGCCTTCATGGATAAGGCGATATCGTCACCCAGGACGACTATGCGGTTCAATTTCACGCCGGGGGCGGGCTCAAGCTCGTAGCGGGTAATGATCGGCCCGCGCTCAATATCGGTGACTTTTACGGAAATGCCGAAATCATCCAAAGTCTCTTCAAGCACGCGGGCGTTTCCGGCGAGGTCTTCCTTGATCTGGCGCGCCTCAAACGGAGGAGGAGAATCCAGGAGCTCTAAGGAAGGTAAGTGGTAATCGCCGGCTTTTACGGGCTTAGCTTTTACCTTCGGCTCCTGCGCGGGCATCGTTTCAGTCTTTATCTTGATCTTCGGCTGCGCGGCGAGCGAAGGTTTCAAAGGCTCCTGGACAGGCGGTTTTTTCTCCCTGATCACGGGCGCCTGCGGCCGGCGTACGCCCTTTTTAAATTTAAACGCGGAGACGAAGACGGCTCGCAAATGGCCCAACGCCTGGCGCATAAAGGTAGAGATGAGGATCTCCGTCACCAGCGCGACCGATAAAAGAATAAGCGTGATAAAAAGGATGCACCCGCCGAGCTGCCCGAAATAGGCGGTGACGAACTCCGAGACGCGCGCGCCCAAAAAGCCGGCGCGGGAAAACCGTACCGCGCCGTTGTCCGCAATGACCACCCCCACCAGGGAGCTCAATGACAAAAGGAACACGGCCATCCCGATGACCCTGGGAAGGCGCACATACGGAGGCTCGTGCCTGAACAGCCGTATCCCGAGCCAGAGAATGAGCGCGGGGATGAGGTAGCTGGACCAGCCGAATAAAAAAAGAAGCACGCCGGCAAGATACGCGCCGAACGTGCGGATCAGGTTGTGTGCAGGGACATTGGGATGGGTAGTAATAAACTTGAGGTCGTAGGGGTCAAACGAAACCAGGCTGGCCAGCACAATAACGCTTAACGCAATTAATACGACGCCTTTGATCTCGTTGAGTGTTTTTTCTTTCACCTTTATACGCGGACAAGGTAAAGGGGAGTTATGCGGAAGTTTCTGCCTTTTTCTTGCTGAGGTTTATCCTCCCCAGCTCGTCTACGCCGATTACTACGACCTTGAATTCATCGCCGACCTTGACCACGGAAGCAACATCCTTTACGAAGTGGCTCGACATCTCGGAAACATGCACCAGCCCCTCTTTGCCGGGAGCGATCTCGCAGAAAGCCCCGAAATTGGTGACACGCTTTACCTTTGCGTTATACACGCTGCCCACTTCTACTTCATTGGTGATGGATTTTATTATCTTGATCGCCTCTTCGGATTTGGCGGCGTCAGTCGAAGCTATCAGCACGGTGCCGTCATCCTGTATGTCGATGGAAACTCCGGTCTGCGCGATGATCTTCTTGATCGTCTTGCCGCTGGGGCCGATAAGCTCGCCGATCTTCTCGGTATTGATCTTTAACACCTCTATGCGCGGGGCATAGGAAGAGATCTCGCTGCGCGGTTCACTCAATACCGCGCCCATCTTTTCCAAGATGAAGAGCCTGGCCTCTTGCGCCTGCAGTAAACAATGCTGCAGGAGGTCCAGGTCGATGCCGTCTATCTTTAAGTCAAGCTGCACCGCGGTCATCCCGCTTTTTGTGCCGGCAACCTTGAAATCCATATCGCCGAAGTGGTCTTCGAGGCCGGCGATATCGGTGAGCACGACCGCTTTTTTGCCTTCTTTGATCAACCCCATCGCGATGCCGCCCACGATGTCCTTTATGGGCACGCCCGCGTCCATTAACGAAAGGCTCGCCGCGCATACCGTCGCCATGCTCGATGAACCGTTGGATTCCAGGATCTCTGAAACCACCCGAATGGTGTAAGGGAATTTCTCCTTAACCGGGACCACCGCCAGGAGCGCCCTCTCGGCGAGCGCGCCGTGGCCTATCTCGCGCCTGCCCGGGCCGCGGACAGGAGCGGTTTCCCCGACGCTAAACGGCGGAAAGCTGTAATGCAGCATGAATGATTTGTATTTTTCGCCCTCCAGCGCCTCTATCATCTGCTCGTCCTCGCCGGTGCCAAGCGTGGTGACCGCAAGGCTCTGGGTCTGGCCGCGGGTAAAGATACAGGAGCCGTGTGTCCTGGGCAATGCGGCGACCTCGCAGCTTATCTTCCTGATCTCGTTGAATTTCCTGCCGTCGAAACGCACGCTTTCTTCGAGGATCTTGCTGCGCACCTGCTTCTTTTCGACCTCTACCAGCGCCATTTTAATGTCGAGGGCAAGGTAGCCTTCCGCGGTAAGGGTGGATTCCAGCTCTTTGCAAAGGAGGTCCACGGATTCTTCCCGGTCGTCCTTGTTGCTCAAATTATAAATATCCTTCAAGCGCTCGGTCGAAAGCTCTTCGATCTTCTTCTGCAATTCGGGGTCTATTTTCTTGTATTCGATCTGCGCCTTTTGCTTGCCGCACTCTTTGGCGAGGTCCGCTTGAAAACGGATGATCTCCTGGATATGGTTGAAGCCGAACCTGACCGCTTCGAGGTACACATCTTCTGTCACCTCTTTGGCCTTGGATTCAAGCATCATCACGCCTTTGGCGTTCGCGGCGACTACCACGTCAAGGTCGGCTTTTTCAAGCTCGGCGTAGGTAGGATTAAGGATGAATTCCTGGTTGACCCGCGCCACGCGGCAGCAGCCAAGCGGCCCGTTGAACGGGATGTCTGAAATGGAAAGCGCGGCTGAAGCGCCGTTTACCGCCAGGATGTCGGGGTCGTTCTCGCCGTCGCTTGAGAGCACGATGGCGATGACCTGCACGTCGTTAAGCATGCCCTTGGGGAACAGCGGGCGCGCCGGCCTGTCAATAAGGCGCGCGGTAAGGATCTCGCTCTCGGAAGGCCTGCCCTCCCGCTTAAAAAAACCGCCGGGGATCCTGCCTGCGGCATATGTCTTTTCCTGGTACTCTACCGTCAAGGGGAAAAAGTCCCGCCCCTCCCGTATCTCCCGGGACATGCACGCGGTGACCAGCACTACCGTCCCGCCGTACTGGATGGTAACCGAACCGTTCGCCTGCTTGGCGACCTTGCCTGTCTGCACAATGAAATCCTGTTTGCCGAATTTAATGCTTTTCTGAATAATATCCATACCTTACACTTTCTGTGCTTGAACCTGGTTTATGATTATTCGTTGTGGTGAGGATACAGACGCAAGCTATTTTCTTAAATGAAGCTTTCCCAGGACATCCTGGTACTTCGCGCTATCTTTTTCTTTAAGAAAATTCAACAGCCTGCGGCGTCTTCCTACGAGGCTTAAAAGTCCACGACGAGAATTGAAGTCTTTTTTATGGCTTTTAAAGTGTTCGCTTAAAAGATTGATGCGTTCCGTCAAAAGCGCGATCTGGACTTCCGCTGAACCCGTATCTCTGGTGTGAAGCTTAAAGCTCTCAATAATCTCTTTTTTCTTGTCTTTAACTAAAGTCAACCTATTTCACCCCTTTCCTCGTGTAGATTTGCGTTTTATATTACCGCGTTACGTTCCTATGAAACGATTATATGCTATTTTGCCCGACAAGTCAACAATATTTAATACGCGCCCCCTACGCTTCGGCCCGCAACTCGAACGTCTTCTCCGAATGCGCGATCCAGCGCCGGGAAAAATAGCGCCTGGATATGAAGACGGTCTGTATGAGGATGGAAATGTTCATTGCCCACCACACGCTCACCGCGCCGAGGCCGAAATAGATCGCCAGCAGGAAACTAAGCGGTATGCGCACCGCCCAGACGCACGCGGCGACAATCGCCATGACGCTTTTGGTGTCGCCCGCGCCGTTTAAGGCCCCCGCGAGGATCACGCCCCAGGCCATGAAGGGCTCCGCCAGAAGGCTGATGTAGATATACTTCACGCATTCTTCGATCACGATGGGATCAGGCGAGAGGAACGCGGCTATCGCGCGCGCGTTGAACATCACCAGCACCGTCATGGCCGAAACGATGGCTACCCCTATCATCGCGGTCACCACCCCCGCAGAAAAGGCGTCCTGCCTCTCGCTCTTGCCCAGGATATTGCCCACCACCACCGCGGCCGCCATATTGAAGGCGAACGCCGGAAGGAATATCGCGGATTCTATCTTGAGGCCGTTGGTGAACGCCGCCAGTATCTCGATATTATATTTAGGTAAGCGGCTTAAGATCAGGAACAGCGACATCGTGCCCAGCTGCCAGAGCACCTGCAGGAGCCCCGCAGGCCAGCTGATGGCGACTATCTTCTTGATAGCCGCCATGGAGAACGTCAGCGCGCCGGACATGATCTTTTTTACGCGCAGGGAGTTGATCATGCTTCCCGCGAAAATGCTGATCACGGTCGCAACCCCTATGCCCAGAAAACCAAGCGGCGTCTTAAGCGCCAGCGCGAGATTAAGCACCACGTTCAGGCTGCAGACTATGGCCATGGTCAAAAGCGATTTGCCGATCTGGCCGCAGGCGCGCAGGATGCCGTTGGTGTTGAACAATATGTAATTGAACAACAACCCGAAAGAGTACACGCGCGTAAGCGGCACCACAAAGGCCTTCAGCGCGTGGGGGATATGCAGCCACGCTATGATGGCGGGCGAGAACACCACGCCCAGCAGCGCAAACACAAGCCCCGCGGCGACGGAGGCGATAAAAGAAGAATCGACCGCGGTATCAAACTCCTCCCTCCTGCCGGAGGTAAAGAGCCTTGAGACCAGAGACACCGTGCCCACGGTGAGCGCGCTGGCAATGATGCTGAAAATAAAATACAGCTGGAACGCGATGCCGTAGGCCGCCTGGATGTCCTTGCCCAGCCTGCCCGCGACGTAAACATCGGCGATGCCGATAAAGAACACGAAGAGCATGATCATCGACATCTGCCAGCTCATCGACCAGCTCTGCTTAAAGAGCGCCCTGATCCTCGCGTTATCTTTCATTGGAGCCCGCGCGCAGCGTAAATTTCTTTACCATGGCAACAGGGTGATAGGAACGCTTCGCCTTCCTCAAACCCTCTACCCCGAGGTCCTGCTCCATGTTCACATAGGTAAACGCCTCGTCCTGGCGGCTTAAGAATTCGTTGCATAAGGCCTGGTAAAGGCCCGGGATGCCGGGGTCGGCTTTCAGCGCGTGCACCACCAGCGTTTGGGGATTTAGCGCTTCAGCGAGCGCGACGCCAGAGACCTCCCCCTCCACCTTGATCATGGCTCCCAAAAGGTTAAACTCGGAAAAGTGAGCGATCATCTCGCTAAGCGCCTGCCTCTCGTTGCTTAGCCCTTCCACTGTATCGCAGTTCTTGATCACGCACCATTTCTCCTGGAATTCCAGGCACTCATCAACGTTAGAAGCGGCAAGCGCGGCATATTCATAGGCGCGCGCTGACTTGAATTTCCTGATAAGGTTCCTTTTGCCGTCGTATTTCCTCCCTTCGAGCTTCACGAGGTCCGCCGCCTTATACAGGTAATCGGCATTATCATGGTCGGCTTCGATGATAACGCGGGGATCGCCTTCGAATAACGTTTTTATACCTTCCGGCACGCGGATGAACACAGCCGCGCCATCCTCGCGCAGGGCTTCCATCGCGGCCTTTTTGTCAGGGCAGCCTACGGGGCAAAAGAACTTCCTTTCCCCGCCTGCCTGCGCGTAGAAAACGATGCAATCCGACAGCAGCGAAACCATGAACCCGTAAACATTTCTCCAGGCATAGAGATTGGTAAACGTGAACTCCGAAACCTGCGGCGGGTCGGCCTTAAACGCCCTATCGAATAACGGTTTATCCTCTAACGCCAGAGGGCTGAAATCAGGGTACTTGTTCATATGTTTTTCCGGGCCTGTTCTTATTTAAATCCGGTGAGGGTACGCGTTAAATGGTCCTTTTGAGGTCTTCCGGGTCGCGGAAATCACCCGGGTAAGGGCTTGAGTTCCACCGGCAGGGGATCTGGAGGTTAAGGTCTGCTTTTTCTTCGTCTTTCATCAGGGACCACTGCGTCACGTCAAGCGTGCCGTCAAAGGAGACGCCGCCTAAGGTAAGTATCCATCCCAGCGGCCATGAAGAGTACTCCGCGACAAACTCCACCCTTTCCTTGGCGGTATCGGCGAATACCGTAACCCCCGATGAACGGGGGTTTTTGTCCGCGTTAATATACAGGCCAAGCTTTACGGAACCAAGGTCCGCCGTCGAATACCTGTCGGTCACCAGGCTTTTGATATTCTTGTATTTTATGCATACGCCGGGCTGCGAAGCCGCGCAGATATTGACGAGCGCCTGCCTGATGATACGGCCGGGTAAAAACTTTCCCGATACCGCGACATCAGTATTGACGTTTGCCGGCGAGGCATGGGCCGCGGCCGCCTTGGCGAACCTGGCGTATTCACCGCCGAACCATCCGGTAGTCCTGGACCTACAATTGTGGCACAGGCGGTAGCGCTCGATGTTCGACTGGAACATGGCGGACTTAAACTGCGAGAATTTCGATTTGGCCGGCTTGATAAACAGCGATTGGATGAGCGACGTCCGGCTTTCGTCTTCATCGCCTTCGGAAGGGTCATCCTGCTGCGCAACTATATTATACCCGCAGATCCTGCAGGCTTCGATATCGCCGAGATCTTCAAACGCGACCAGCTCCGTTTGCTTCTTCCTGATAGTATCGAGCAGGCCGCTTGCCACGGAAAGCTCATGCGTTTCAGAACCTTTTAACCAGATCAGCGCCATAGGAGGTTTCCTTTTTTGTCGTATAAATTATAACATAAAAATCCCGATTTACACCTGAATTCAGCGAAGCAGCGGCATTATCGCCTCGTATACCCTCTCGGCGATAATGCGGTACCCCAAGTCATTGGGATGGATCGTATCGCTCTTCAAGGAAGCGTTTGAAAATATGCCCTTTAAAATATTCGGCAGCAAAAGCGCCCTTCTTTTCGCGGCTATGCGCCTGAACCCTTCGAGGTATTCGTCGCCAAAGCGGCCCGCGCTTACCTCAAGCAGCACGACCATCGCCCCGCTATCCTGGAGCTTGCGCACTATCTCATCGAGATTGGAAAAGGTCTCATCCTTCGGGACCCCTTTCAGGAAATCATTGGCAGAAAACTCAACTATCACCAACCGGGGGTTATGCGCCAATACGTCACGCTCGATCCTGCGTAACGCATCTTCGGTGGTATTTCCGTTCTCTCCGGCATTTATCACCTTGATTGGTTCAAGTTTACGCGCCAGCACAGCAGGGTACTCATTGCCTCCTGTCGAGCCTTCTGAGGCAGTGATGCTGTCCCCGAAACAAACAACCGTCTCTCCCGGTGAATTTATATTGGCGATACGCGACTTACAGCCCGGCAGCGCAAGGAGCAGGCCCAGCGCGCATACGCAGAAAATTTCTTTTTTTCTCATTTTTTTCAATATTATTGAGCGGCGGGAGGGCGTTTTGATCTTTCTGCCAGGAGCTGCTGCACGAGCTTATCGATCTCGGACTGGGTAAGCTTCCTTTCCGGCTCGCAGCTCATCGAATACGACACAGGGACAGGCTTTTCTTCTACCGTCATGACCCTGACAGGATGGCCGGTCTGGATCCTCCTGAACTCATCGGGTTTGGCCATGGCCTTGCCGATGATCACTACGGGGCTGGCAGGGACCGGTTTCCCTGATTGGCTGACGGGCGTCGGGCCGAAGAAAACGCAGATGCATTTACCTTCCGGCCAATAGGCGATATCCCCGACATCGACCTCCATGGTCGCGCCTTCTGCAGGTGCAGCAATTCCCGTCTCAAAATAGATCTCATCGCCCCAGGTAGAGATCTTCGAATCAAGGGGCAGATGCTTGCAGATCTCCTGCGCCGGCATGCTAAGGTTAAAATCAGCTAAAAAACAACAGTTTTGGGTCTGGAAGGAAACTTGCATAGCAGACAGGAGTTAAAGTAACGGTGAAAAACACAAAAATACCTACTTCGCTGTAATTTTGTATTATAGCACAATATGCCGGAAAATATCCATATTTTTTTACCCCCCCTGCTTTTTACTTGACTGGCGGCAGTTTTAGTGTAAAATATTTTCTACAATTCCCACCGCAGCAAGCGGTGCACCGGCCCACTCCTATGGGGCCGGGTGCCACATGTCGAAAATGGAGGAATCGAGCTTTATACTTCAAAAAATAGATTATTCCCTCGTAGCTCAGTTGGTAGAGCGAGTGGCTGTTAACCACCAGGTCCTAGGTTCGAGTCCTAGCGAGGGAGCCATCTTTAACGTAGCCCTACTCATATGAGTAGGGCTATTTTTGTTTCGGATTAAAGTAGAAAAAAGTCATAAAAAAGCGGCATTAGCCAGTTGACTCGTTACTATTTTAGAATATAATAAATCTATTATTTGAGTCATATCCATAGCTGCTCAAAATCGGGCAAGACAATATGCCGTACAAAGCAAGTATATTAATTGTGGATAATAATACCGATCTCTCAGATGAGTTGTCTGATTTTCTGGGATCAGAAGGTTACGCTGTCACTGTCGTAAATAGTGGCCAGGGTGCTATAGAATTGTCTAAAGAAAAACCCTTCGACGTGATACTTATGGATGTTAAAATGCCGGTAATGGGAGGCGTGGAAGCGTATAAAAAGATAAAGCAAATTCGTCCTGCTGCGGTTATAGTATTTATGACTGCATTCGCATTGGATGAGCTGGCTAAAGATATGCTAGGGGAAGGTACATATAAGGTAATAGATAAACCCCATGACCTTGATGCGCTGTTAGCTATGATTGAAAAGTCGCAAAAAGGTTTTTTAGTCAGTTTGGTTGACCCCGATATTGATTTAAGGAATAAAATGCGGGATGCTTTGCAGGCCAAGGGCTTCAGAGTAGCTGTATGTAAAAGTGGCGAGGAAGCGGTTGCGTTAGCCAAGCAAAAAGCGCAGGATGTATTCTTCGTTGATACGGAACTTCCGGCCTTAAACGTGCTTGAGACCTATTTGGAAATCAAAACAGCAAATTCCATGGCAGTGGTGGTAATGATGACCCTTTATCGGCAAAAGACGGACGAGATAGTAAAGCAGACGATAGAAAAAGGCGCCTACTCCTGCTTATATAAGCCATTCGATATTAAAGAGGCGGTCCGGATAATCGAGGAAATAGTTAAAAAGAAACCGGGGCAAACCCTGCCGAACTGACGATCAATGCTTCCGCAATAGCTATCGGCTTATTTATGCTTGATGAAATTGCCGTTATTGAATTCTTCAAACGCTTCCCGTAACTCTTCCTGCGTATTCATCACGATAGGCCCATACCACGCCACGGGCTCTTTAAGCGGCTTGCCGGAAACAAGCAAGAACCTTAAGGGCTTCTCCTGCGCCGTGACCAGCACCTCGTCGCCGTCCTCGAACAAGACCAGGCTTTCCGATTTCATCAGGCATTCCCGCTTAAAGTCGAAATAATTGACCCCCTCTACCTCATACGCGTATGAATCATCGCCTTTGTCAAAATACCCCTCTCCTTCTATCACATAGGCGAAGACGGTATGGCCCTTTTTTATCGGATGGGCGAAGGTGGTTTTCGCCGGCATTGACACGTCGATATACTCGGGCTCGATCACCACGTCTTTGACAGGCCCCTGGACGTTGTTTACCTTGCCGCAAATGACCTTTATTTTCACGCCGTTATCGGCCGTTATTTCCGGTATCATCGTTTTCTTGATGTCCCGGTAACGCGGGTCCATCATTTTATGGGACGCCGGAAGATTCGCCCAAAGCTGAAAGCCTCCCATAACGCCCTTCTTATCTCCCCTGGGCATCTCCTGGTGGATGATGCCGCTGCCCGCGGTCATCCATTGCACTTCTCCCGGGGAAATGACGCCCTTATTTTTCATGCTGTCGCCGTGCTCGACATAGCCGTCAAGCATATAGGTAATAGTCTCTATGCCCCGGTGGGGATGCCATGGGAAGCCCTTGAGGTAGTAGTCGGGGTTGTCCGAACGGAAATCGTCAAGCAGGAGGAACGGGTCAAGCTGCGGCACGTGATAAAAGCCGAATGCCCTTTTGAGATGCACCCCCGCGCCTTCGATAGTCGGCTTGCTTTTCAGAATTTTCTTTATCCGCCTTAACATAGTCCCTCCTTTATTTCTATCCAAACCGCGCTTTTTGTTATAATAGCTGCCTTTCAAGGCCGTGTAAATTGCCGCTTTCCCCTTTCTTTTGACTTTATTCTACGGCCGGGAGAGAACCGTCCCCCCTGGGAGAACCGTCCCCCCTGGGGGGACCGTCCCCTTTTCGGTCCCCTTTTCGCTTGAGGAATAGCGATACCAAGAGTATAATGATGTGCTATGGAAACGGTAAATTTTAGCGTCATCATATTGCTGGGGATAGGCGTTTTCGGCGGCCTCGTCGGCGCGTGGGTCTTCCAGAAGCTGCGTATTCCCCAGGTGGTAGGCTATATCGTCATCGGCATCCTGATCGGGCAGTCGGGGCTGCATATCGTCAAAGCGGAGGATATCGCCAAGCTGCAGTCGTTCACGTGGTTTGCCTTAGGGATCATCGGTTTCCTCGTGGGCGGGGAATTGCAGGCGGAAAATTTCCGCAAATACGGCAAGCAGTTCATGGCCATCCTGTTCGGGGAAGGGCTTGTGGCGTTCGGGCTGGTCTGCGCCTGCGTTACCGGGATCGTTTACCTTGTCGTACATTCGTGGGCCCCCGCTTTAGCCGCGGGCATAGTGTTCGGTGCCATCGCTTCAGCCACCGACCCCGCGTCCACGGTCGAAGTGTTATGGGAGTACCGCTCGCGCGGCGCCCTTACCACCTCGCTTATCGCGATCGTCGCGCTTGACGACGCGCTGGCGATGACCTTATACGGCATCGGCACGAGTTTCGCGGGGCTATTGACCGGGGGGCACGAAAACATAGGCCTTGAAGCCTTAAGGATCTCAAAAGAACTTTTCGGCTCCATCCTCCTGGGGGCGGCAGCGGGCTTTTTCCTTGATTTTACCTTTAAAATCCTGAGCCAGCAGAAAGAAAGGATGCTGGCGCTGGCGGTAGGAATGCTGCTTCTGGTGATCGGGTTCACGGACTGGATGGGCCTGGACGTGATCATCGTGACCATGACCATGGGCATCGTGCTGATAAATTTCGCGCCCAAGAGAAGCAGCGAGCTGTTTTCCCTGCTGAAAAATTTTTCCGTGGCTATCTACGTGATGTTTTTCGTGCTTGTCGGCGCGCGGCTGGGGATCTCCAGGATGCCGTTATGGCTGTGGGGAGTGGTCATCGCCTACGTGCTCGCGAGGAACTTAGGTAAGATGCTCGGGGCATACCTGGGCGCCAGATGGTCAAAGGCAAGCATTGCCGTCCAGAAATATACGGGGCTGGGGTTATTCTGCCAGGGAGGCGTGGCTATCGGCTTATCCATCATGGCCACCCAGCACCTGGGCAATATCAACATCGGCGGCGCAATGACGCTGGGAGACATGATCATCTTCGGCATCACCGCCACCACCCTCATCGTGCAGCTTTTAGGGCCTCCGCTGGTCAAAAAAGCCATCCGCCTCGGCAATGAGATCGGCCGTAACGTCACCGAAGACGACGTCGTCGCGTCCCTTAAAGTAAGCGACGTGATGGATAAAGACGCGGTCGCCATCCCCCAGGACATGAAAGTAAGCAACGTGTTCGAGATGTTCTCAAACCTCAGGTTCGTTACTTATCCGGTCACGAATAAGCAGAACCGCGTGATAGGCATGATCGTCTTGCATAACCTGAAGGAGATCCTGACCGACCCGAGCTGCTGGGACTGGATGGTAGCCGGCGACGTGCTCACTCCCCTGACGAAGAAAATACCGGAATCCATGCCGTTACGTTCGGCCTTGAAAGTCATGGAGGGCCTTGGCCTCAGGGAAGCTCCCGTGGTGGATGACGTCGTGGTCTCGCGCCTGGTCGGCGTACTGAACACGCAAAGCACCCAGAAAACCGTCGAGCAGGAGCTGATCAAGCGGCAATCGGGCATAAGCGTAACGGAATAAAAATAGCTTGCGCAACGGCCCCTGTTGCCTTATAATACTTTCAATACAGTAACGATGGCGATGAGGTTCGCCAAAACCGTCCCAACTGCGCGACTGATAACCTCTACCGGTTATATACAGGTAGGGGTTTTTTATTGAAAGGCGGATACGATGGCGCTTAATATAGCGGAACTGATAATATTCGGGCTCCTGGCAGACCTGGCCTTCAGGAAATTAAAGATCCCGGGGCTGGTGGGAATGCTTTTGGTAGGGGTCATCCTCGGCCCCTACGCGCTTAACGCGCTGAACCCCGGCCTGTTAGGCGTCGCATCCGACCTGAGGATGATCGCGCTGATCGTGATACTGCTTCGCGCGGGATTCGAGCTCGGCAGGGATACGCTGAATAAAGTGGGGCTCAGGGCGATAGTGCTTTCCTTTGTCCCCGCTACGCTGGAAGGCGCCGCGATCACCTTTCTTGCCCATTATTTTCTGGGCTTGAGCTTCATGGAAAGCGCCATACTGGGCGCGGTCCTCTCCGCGGTATCGCCCGCGGTGGTCGTGCCCCTGATGATACGTTTCATAGAACAAAGGAAAGGCACGAAAAAAGGCATCCCTACTTTGATACTCGCCGCTTCTTCCATAGACGACGTGTTCGTGATCGTCGTGTACAGCGTATTAATCGGGATATACACGGGTGAAAAAGTAAATATCGCCTGGAAGCTGGCTGGTATCCCTATCTCTATCGTGACGGGTATCATTATCGGCCTCATATGCGGCTTTGTCCTCTACAAGATATTCGAAAAGGCCAACCCGAGGGCGACAAAGCGCCTCTTGATCATCCTGGGGGTCTCCATCATCTTCGTCAATGTCGAGCATATCGTGGCGCACTTCCTGCCCTTTGCCTCGCTTTTGGCGGTGATGGCGATAGGTTTCATCATCCTGGAAAAGAGCGAATCCATGGCGCATGAATTATCGCTGAAGCTGAACAAGCTGTGGGTCTTCGCAGAGATCGTGCTGTTCACCCTGGTGGGAGCGCAGGTGAACCTGGGCGTCGCGCTCTCTTCCGGCATTGCCGGAGCAGTGGTCATTTTTATCGCGCTCATCGCAAGGAGCATAGGGACCTACGCCTGCCTTATAGGAAGCGAGCTGACTATCCCCGAACGGATGTTCGTGGTCATCTCCTATATCCCGAAGGCCACTGTCCAGGCCGCTATCGGCGCGGCGCCCCTGCTGGCGATGAGGCTCTCGGGGATGAACACGCGGCCCGGGGAAATAATACTCGCCACGGCAGTGCTTAGCATTGTCTTAACCGCTCCTTTAGGCGCCTGGGCCATCAGCTATTCCGGCGACAGGCTGCTCGATACCGAACCGCTCAAATAAATGGGGTCTGACCCCATTTTTCGGGGTGATGCTTGACCACTTTCGCCTCTACCATATAGATGACATCCTCGGCGATGTTGGTCGCGTGGTCGCAGATACGTTCGAGGTGGCGGGCGATCAAAAGCAGGGGGACTGCGCGGGGAACTGAGGAAGGGTCTTTCTTCATGTAGTCGTTGATAAGCTCATCCTGTATGAGGTTACGCAGCTTATCCGCCTCGCTATCCAAAAAGATGACTTTCCGGGCAAGTTCCGGGTCTTTGTTGATAAAGGCATTCAGCGCCTTTGAGGTCATCTCTTTTGCCACGTCGGTCAATTTCGGGATATCGATAAGCGGCTTCAGCAGGGGTTTTCCGTGAAGTTCCAGCACCCGCTGGGCGATATCCACGGCCAGATCAGCCATCCTCTCCAGGTCGTTGGTGATCTTCATGACCATGGTGATGAAACGCAGGTCCACGGCCATGGGCTGTTTCAACGCCAGCAGGTCAAGGCACTGCTCATCAATGGCGTTCTCCCAGTTATCGATCGCCTGGTCTTCGGCGACCACCAGGTTCGCCCTCTCCGCGCTTAACTGCTTAAGCGCTTCTATCGACTCAAAAATAGAAGTTTCCACCAGCGAACCCATAGTAAGCAGGTCTTTCTTTAAATCGGCTAACTCCTGGTCAAAATGCCTTTCCATCCGGCTACTCCTTTGAAAGTATGAATTTAATCAGGTTCTCGACCTTTTCCCTGACCTTATCCCTCGTCTTCCTGAAAAAATCGAGGTCTTTGCCCTTGGGGTCGTCTATGTTCCATTCCAGGTGGTTTTTTGCCAGCACGAACGGGCAGACGTCCCGGCAGCCCAGCGTGATAACGTAATCGAATTCCTTTGTTTCCAGATCCATAAACCCTTTTGAAGGCTGCTTTGAAATGTCAATGCCTGCCTCTTCCATTACCTTTACCGCGTCAGGATTAACTTTTCCCGAAGGCTTTGAACCGGCGCTATAGGGGACTATCACGCCTTTCCCGAGGCTGCGCGCCCACCCCTCGGCTATCTGGCTCCTGCATGAGTTCTCTACGCACACGAACAACACTTTTTTCATTTATCCGAACCTCCCTGTGATATACGCCTCGGTCCTTGAGTCTTTCGGCTTGGTGAACATATCCTGCGTCTTCCCCATTTCTATAAGCTCGCCCATCAAAAAAAACGCCGTATAATCGGAGACCCGCGCCGCCTGCTGCATATTATGCGTAACGATGACGATCGTATAGTCATTTTTAAGCTCCATGATCAGCTCTTCTATTTTTGCGGTGGAGATAGGGTCGAGGCTGGCGCACGGCTCATCGAAGAGGATCACCTCGGTCTCAACCGCCAAACACCTGGCAATACAGAGCCTCTGCTGCTGGCCGCCGGAAAGCTTTAACGCGCTGTCGGCGAGCCTGTGCCGCACCTCTTTCCATAACGCGGCTTTTTTCAAGGCCTCTTCGACCCTTCCTTCGATGAACGCCCTGTCCTTAATGCCGTTTACCTTAAGGCCGTAGGCGATATTCTCAAAGATGCTCTTGGGGAAAGGGTTCGGTTTCTGGAACACCATGCCTACCCTCTTCCTTATCTGTACCGCGTCTATCGCTTCGCGCAGGATATCTTCGTTCTCAAGGAAGATCGTTCCCGCAGCCCTCACATTGGGCACGAGCTCATCCATGCGGTTCAAGAGCCTGATAAACGTCGATTTTCCGCACCCCGAGGGACCGATGATGGCGGTCACTTGGTGCTCAAAGACATCCAGGTTGATATCTTTCAAAGCCTGCGCCTTGCCGTAAAAGAAATCGACGTGCTCCGCCCTGATCTTTATTTTAGCCATATACTCCTCTTTGCCTTTGCCGTAAATAGATAGCGACCCCCGAGATCAATAATACGATGCATAGCAGTATCAAGCTGCAACCGTAGGCGATCGCGGTCTGCTGTTTAGGATGGACGCCCTCGGTCATGAGCGCGTAGATATGGTAGGGCAGCGCCATCACTTCGGAAAATACGGATTTAGGGTACCCCCGCATGTAGAACGCCGCGGCGGTAAACAGGATAGGCGCGGTCTCGCCCGCCACCCTGCCTATGCTAAGGATCACGCCGGTCAATATGCCGGGTAAGGCGGTCGGAAGCACGATATTCCTGATGGTCCCCCATTTCGTGGCGCCCAGCGACAACGATGCCTCGCGTATGGAAAGGGGCACCGCCATGAGCGCTTCCTGGGCAGATGAAATGATCAACGGCAGCACGAGGATGCCCAGCGTAAGGCTTCCCGAGAGTATCGAAACGCCGAAACCGAAGAACTTCACGAATACCGCAAGGCCAAACAACCCGAACACTACCGACGGCACTCCCGCAAGATTATTAATGCTTATCCTGATAATATTGACCACGAAACCCTTAGGCGAATATTCGCACAGGTATATCGCGCAGGCAAGGCCAAGCGGCAGCGCGAAGAGTATCGCCCCCAGCGTCAGATAAAGCGTACCGACGATCACCGGGGCGACGCCTCCCTCGGTCATCCCCATCCGCGGCCCCTGGGTGAGGAATGCCCAAGAAATAACCTTAAACCCCCTGACGGCGATAAAATATATAATGGAACCTAAAAAGAACAAAGTTACAAAAATACAAATAAATAATACGAAAAAACCAAGATTTTGCGATAATTTCTGTTTCATCCGCTTAACCCCAGCTTTATCCTGAAACGCCTGCTGATAAGCTCGGCGACTATATTGAACATAAACGTCGTTATAAATAAAATAAGCGCGATAGCGAACAGCGCGTGATAATGCGCTCCGCCCATGGGGGCCTCCCCCATTTCGGCGGCGATAGCCGCGGTCATGGGCCTTACCGGCTCCAGGAGCGTGCGGGGGATCACCGCCGCGCCTCCGGCCACCATCAGCACCGTCATGGTCTCCCCTATCGCGCGGCTCATGCCCAGGATTATCGCGGTTGAGATGCCTGAACCCGCGGCAGGTATCACTACCCGCGTCAGCGTCTGCCAGCGGTTTGCCCCGACGGCGAAAGACGCCTCGCGAAATGTTTTCGGCACATAGCTCAAGGCGTCGTCAGCGAGGCTGCACACAGTCGGCGTCGCCATTACCCCCAGGACAATGCTCGCGTTCAAAGCGCACAGCCCCGTCGGAAGGTGAAGCAGGTCCTGCAAAAACGGCGTCAGTATCACCATGCCGAAAAACCCGTAGACGACCGAAGGGATACTGGCTAATATTTCTATCAAAGGCTTTAGTATCAGCCTTTGCCTGTGGCTTGCCAGCTCATGCAGGTAAAGCGCGCTTCCCACCCCCAAAGGGACGCACACCATTACCGCCCCGCAGGTAACCCACACCGACGCGAGTATCAAAGGAAGGATACCGAACTCCGGAGTCGAATAGGTCGGATACCACGCCCTGCCCGAAATGAAACGGGCCAGGCTTACCTGCTTAAAGATAGGCAACCCTTCCTTAAAAAGCACGATGACGATGCCGACGAGGAAGAATAGAGAAGAAAACGCCAGCACCGTAAAGAGCCATTTGTAGAGTTTTTCTTTCATAGGTTATGTGCAATTGAATCACTCCAACTCGTACACTGCATTACATAATAATGTATCCCGCTACGTAAACATGCCAAAATTCTGTTCCATGATTTTGGCATACTTGCGGGATTTCACTAAATAAAAACTGCAGGTGTTCAAGGAGGCCGCGGCAGGGGATGCCCCCTGCCGCGGTTGGAGGTTAATGAGTAAACGTTTTTTTACTTTAACCCCACAAACCCTTCCTCTTCAACTATTTTCTGGCCTTCCGCGCTCAAGATGAAATCTATGAACTCTTTCGCGAGGCCCTTGGGCGCGCCGTCGGTATACATAAAAAGCGGCCTGCCGACAGGATAAGCGAAAGTAAGCACGGTTTCTTTGGACGGCTTTACTCCGTCTATGACCAGCACCTTGACGTCGTTAGAGACATACCCGAGCCCGACATAGCCGACCGCGCCGGGCGTCCTGGCTACGGAAGAGGAGACTGCCTGGTTGGACGCCTGCAATAAAGCATCCGCGCGCACCTTGTCCCCCTTTAACACCAACTCGCCGAAGGCTTCGAACGTGCCGCTTGAACTGTCGCGGGAAATAACCACTATTTTCTCATCCGGCCCGCCGAGCTGCGACCAGCTGGATATCTTACCCGTAAAGATGTCCTTGACCTGCCCCCTGCTCAAAGCGTCTATTTTATTGGAAGGGTTCACGATGACGCATATCCCGTCCATGGCAATGACGTTGGCTTTCGGGGTGCGGCCGTTGCTGACCGCTTTGTCCACTTCCGCTTCCTTTATCGCGCGCGAAGCATCCGCGACATCGCAGGAACCGTCGATCAGGGACGCGATACCCACGCCTGAACCGCCGCCGCGCACCGAAATATCGGCGTCGGGGTTAGCGTTCATGAACACCTCGGCTGCCTTCTGGGCAATGGGCAATACCGTAGTCGAACCCTCGACTACGATCTTCGCCGCAAAACAGGGGACTGCCAGCGCTAACGTGAGCAACCCCGCTATCCACACTTTGTTGAACACTTTCATTTTCTTTTCCTCCTTATGATACTAGCTTAGAATTTCACGTTCCAGTCAACCTGCGCCACGTGCGCCGCGGCGTGCTTGGCGGCGATAGTCCAGCCGTAATAATAGTCCACGGACAGCTGCGTGTTCTTGCCGAGGCCGAACTGCAAGATCGCTTCGTGCGCCCGCACCCCGGTCTTGCCTCCGACGCGGTCGGAATCAGGCAGTATGTCGAGGATGGCGTCTTTTTCCAGCTGCGCGTAATTATACGCGAACTGCCAATCTCCCCACTTGCCGATCTTATCGGCGCCGAACTTCATCCCCACCATGTAGCCGTTACCGCTGTTTTCCACCAGGGGATTATTCACGTATTCGCCGAACACAGCGAGCATGGGCAGGTCTATGCCGAGCGCCTTCAACGGCTCTTTGACCTTTAACTCCACCGCGGGGGTCAACGTCGAATAATTATAGACCAGCGCGTTGCCGCCGGCTGTTCCCGTATTGGTGTTGGTGCCGGTGGTCCCGTCAAGCTTCAGGCCTTTTGCCTTGGCCGCATTATAATAGGAGAACGCGCCTTTAAGGGAAACCGATTCTCCCAATCCGATCTTCGCGCCGGCCTGGAGCACGCTTAGCATCGGGTCGCGGTTGGAAGTGGATAATTCATCGAGTACCAATATGCCCGCGTTCAGGAAACCTTCCACGCCGGAGCCTAATTTCCTGGTCAATTGTAACGCAGCGCCTTCGGGATTGATGTCGGTGTCCCAGATAAGGTCTCCGGGCTCCCAGAGCGGGTTCTTGAACTTACCGCCTACCAAAGTCACCCCTGAAGCCGGCATATACTGCGCGAACGCGTAATCAAGAGAGATGACTTTCTTGCTGAAACCATTCTCCAAAGAAGCGTTGGTCGAACGCGACGCGTCCGTAGAGCCGTCGTTAAGCCCGGTCGCAAGGCCCACTCCGACCAGTATCTTGTCGTTGACCTTTGATTCCACCCCTAACCGCAGCCTGATACGCTCCCTGTGGCGGTAGACCCTCGAGGTGGAGCCGGCGGCGTGGTCAAGCTGGTAGCGTAACCTGAAATCGCCTTTCATTTTCATGTTCTGCACCCAGGCAGGGACCGATGAGTATTTGCCCTGGGCCATCTCCACTTTCACCTGTTCTTTTGTTTCCGTACCAATCTGCTGCGCCTCACCGGGGGTCAACACGCCTTTGTCAACGAGTTTACGAAGAAGGATGTCTATCTCTCCCGCGCATGACGGCTGTATTCCCAGGCTCAACGCTAAAAAGCCGATCAAAACTATCGTGGCGAACAACTTCAACATTTCTTTTTCCTCCTTTTTATCGATTAACGCTCTTGTGCGGCTTTACAAGCTTGCTGCTCATCGTTCTTCCCGTTCTTCACCTCCTTTATGTATGTTGTTTTAGCAGGCACATCATCAAGCTCTCGTTTTGACAGAATAGTCCCTGTCCCTGACGGCGGCCAATTCTTTGATGATATCCATCAACTGCGCGACGCTAAAAGGCTTGGTGAGGTAATAGGAAATCAGCCTGTTAATATGCCTGTCGTCCTCTACGACCATCACCTTTTTCTTTTTTGCTATTGTCATATCCGTGATCCGGCGCCTTCAGGCGTAATGACGGTAAAATGTTTCGATCGATCTCAACTCATCATCGAATATGCCCTTCAGATACTCGATGACCTTTCTGGCTGCCTCAATGACTTTCTTTTTCAATGTGGGATAACCGCCTCTCTTTTCACAACAACTCTACAATATGCGTGTAACAAAATCCTTAATCGAATGTAAACTTTCTGTGAACTCTCAAAATTCAAACCGGTACCCCTCCCCCTTGACCGTCCTGATCAGCTTAGGGCGGTCAGGATCCTGCTCTATCTTTTCACGAAGATGGCGCACATGGACATCGATGTTGCCGTACTCAACGATATTATCCTGCCCCCAGACGGCGTCGATGATCTCGCTGTGGGTCAGGAGCCTGCCCGGGTTATTGACGAACATCGCGAGTATGCTTTTTTCTCTTTCGGTAAGCGGGACCTCCCGGTTATCGCGCCTGACTGCCACTTCCGCCTCCTGCGCCTGCCCGCTTGAGTCGCGGTTCAATGCGACAGGCTTCGGGCGGCTGTGTATTTCCAGGGAGCCTACCCTGATGACTTTCGCGGACAGGGGCCTTGCCTCGGCCCTGGCCAGCACCCGCTTTACCCTGACCACCAGCTCGCGCGGACTGAACGGCTTGGTGACGTAGTCATCGCTTCCCAGGTCAAAGCCCTTAAGCTTGTCGCTTACTTCCGAGAGCGCGCTCAGGATGATAATGGGCACATTGCTCATCCGGCGGTCCTGCTTCAGGCGGCGGCACACTTCCCAGCCGTCTATCCTGGGAAGCATGATGTCCAGGATGATAAGGTCGGGCTTGTTGTTTCGGCACATCTCGAGCGCCTCTATCCCGTCATCCGCCGAAAGGACTTCGTAGCCCGCTATGGACATATGAAAAGAGATCAGCCTCACCAGCTCGGGCTCATCCTCGACGATCAGGATCTTTTTCTTCGAAATGGCGTAGCGGCGGGACTGCGCGCTTGTGTTATCTATTTCAACTCCCATAGGGTTCTCCTTTTTTCCAAGGTCCATTTAACGTATTCTAAAATAAGTATAGAGAATCGATGTTACGAAATCTTTAAAGCAATGTGAACTTTTTGTGAATTATGGCTATGGGGTTATCGAGGGGGTTCTGGCTAGTTCTTTATGGTAGATTTGCAGAGAAAGGAAAAAATGAGATTGGTTCAGGCCGCGGGGATGGTAAAGCTGAAGGTAGTGCCCTGGCCGGCTTCCGACTTTACCCAGACCTGGCCGCCGTGCGCCTGGACGATGTGCTTGACTATGGAGAGGCCCAGGCCCGTGCCGCCCAGCTCGCGGGAGCGCGCCTTGTCGACACGGTAAAAACGCTCGAATATGCGGGGAAGGTCCTTGTCCGAGATACCTATGCCGGTATCCGAAACATCTATCTGCACGCCGTCGTTGGCCATCCTGGCGAAGACCGTCACTGAGCCGCCTTCCAGGGTATATTTTATGGCGTTGTCCAGGAGGTTGATCATGATCTGGGAAAACCTGGTTTCATCAACCCTGATCTCCGGCAGGCCGGCAGGGACGTCGAGCGTAAGCGCGATCGACTTCGCCCGCGCCTGGTTCTCGATGACGGAAATAGCGCGCCTGATAAGCGAAGCGGGCTCAGCGCGGGTAAAATGCATCTGCATCTTCCCGGATTCTATCCTGGAAAGGTCCAGGAGGTCGTTGATGAGGTTCGCGAGGCGGTTGGAGTCCTGGTAAATGATATTGATGAACTCCTTGGCGTGGGCCCTGTCTTCGATTGCCCCTTCCAAAAGCGTTTCCGCGTAGCCTTTTATGCTGGAAATGGGCGTGCGCAGCTCGTGGGACACATTGGCGACGAAATCCTGCCGTATCCGCTCAAGTCGGCGCAGTTCCGTAATGTCATGGAAGACCAGTATCGCGCCCTCGAACTTATCGTTGCGGACTATCGGTACGCCGTTGACCTTGAGTATCTTTTCTTCGGGGATGCTCACCGAGATCTCCTCGGTCGCCAGCCCCTGCTTGTCCTTGATGACTCTGTCCACGATATCCTGCACGGCGGTATTCCTGATGACCTCGATGGGTTTTTTGCCCCGCGGGTCGGTATCAACGAGGAAGAACTTCCTTAAGGAAGGGTTCATAAGGATGATCTGTTCCTGGTCGTCGGTCACGATGACCCCTTCGAACATGCTCGATAATACCAGGTCGAGCTTTGCCCGCTCGGAATCCAATCCTTCTATCTTATCGTGTATCTGTTCGGACATGGCGTTCAAGGACCGCGCGAGCTCACCTATTTCATCGTCCGTATGGATAGAAACCTTCTTTGAGAAATCGCCCGCAGCCATGGATCTGGCGATCTGCGACATTTCACTTAAAGGGCGGGATACCGACGCGGACACCAAAGACGTAAGCAGCACGCTCACCAGCAGGATGGCGGCCACGCTGACACCCACCACCTTATGCATTTTAGCCTGCAGCAGCTCAATGGCGCGCAGGGAAACGGAAAAACGCAATACCCCTTCGGCCTGAGGCCTCCCGAAAGGCACGGCCATGTACAGCATGTCTTTCCTGACGGTGTAACTGAAGCGCTTGCTTTCTCCGAAGCCGCTCTTGAGCGCCTGCCTGAGCTCGGGCCTGTTGGCGTGGTTTTCAACGGCAGATACCTGTTCCCGCGTCAGGTCCGTATCGCCCAGCACCGTTCCGTCAAGGGCAATAATAGTGGCGCGCAAGCCCAGGGACCGCCCCATGCCTTCGGCAAGCATCTGATAGTCGGGAGAAAGCCCATCATCCTTCAGGCGGGCCTCTAAAAATTCCCCGCCGAACACGAGCTGATGCTTAAGCGAATCCCGGAGATTGTTTTCTACGTAGGGCTTGAGATGGGACACAAGGTAGATATACCCGGCCGAAACAGGCAGGGCGACGGCGAGGCAAAAAATAAGGGTGAGCTTCCGGTGAAACTTAATCTTCATCTTCTTCTTTGAACCTGTATCCTAAGCCCCTTACGGTCTCTATCTGGCTGCCCGCCTTTCCCAGCTTTTCCCTCAACCGCTTGACGTGGGTATCGACGGTACGCGTATAGACGTTGGCGTGTATGTCCCATACGTCGCCCAGCAGCTGATCGCGCGACTGCACGCGCCCCTTTCGTTCTATGAGGGTGACCAGGAGCTTGAATTCTATGGGCGTAAGCTCTATCTCTTTGCCGTGAAGCGCCACGCGGTGTTTCGGCACGTTGATAGCGAGCCCGCCTATCTCGATGGTGTCTTTGGGAGAGCCTTGCGGCTTGTTCCTTTTGAGGATCGCTTTCACGCGCAGCACCAGTTCCCTCGGGCTGAAAGGCTTTACCACATAATCATCGGCGCCAAGCTCAAGCCCCACGATCCTGTCCACTTCTTCGCCTTTGGCGGTGAGCATGATTATGGGGACCTGTTTAAGTTTTACGTCCTGCTTGAGGGCCCTGCAGACTTCAAAGCCGTCCATTTTCGGCAGCATGATATCCAGGATGATCAGGTCCACGGCCTCTTTTTCCAGAGTTGAAAGCGCCTTTTCGCCGTCATCGACCGCGAGACAATCATAACCGGCCTTTTCCAGGTTATATTTTACCAGTTTGGAAATATGCTTGTCGTCTTCTATGATAAGTATTTTTTCTTTCATCATGGGAACCTCTTTCCCACATTGTAACATGTTCCGGGGAAACCTCAAGAGAATTGCCCGTTTGCATAATGGGGTCTGACCCCATTATGCAAAAAAGGGGTCTGACCCCATTATTTATGCTATAATAGGGGCATGAAAAATAAGTTTTACGCGGGCATTGACGTGGGCGGCACAAAGATAGCCGCCGGGCTGGTCACCTCCTCCGGCAGGATCTTAAGCCGCGCAAAGAGCCCCACCCCTAAAGACGCCTCTCCCAAAAAAATAGCGCGCATCATCTGCGACCTGCTGGAAGAAACCCTCTATAACGCAAACGTGAGCAAGAAAGACCTCGCAGCCATCGGGGTAGGGATACCCGGGCTCATCGATACCGATAAGGGCAGGATACTACGCACGCCCAATATGAGCCTTTCGGGCAGCAATCTCCAGAAACTTTTAAAGAAGAAGCTCAAGATGAAGGTCGCCCTCGCTAACGACGTAAACCTCGGGGTGCTGGGCGAAAAATGGCTCGGCGCCGGCCGCAGCGCGAAGAACATCGTCGGCCTGTTCATCGGCACCGGGGTCGGCGGCGGCATCATCATCGACGGCGAGCTCGTCACCGGCAGCCACGGGGCGGCAGCAGAACTGGGCCACATGATCATCCAGGATAACGGCCCGAAATGCGGCTGCGGCAACTCCGGCTGCCTTGAGGCGTTCGCGGGCAGATGGGCGATAGAACGGGACATACGCCGCGCGATCGCCGCGGGCAAAAAAACCGCAATTACCAAACTCCTTGATAAGAAATCAAGCGCTATCAAAAGCAGGACCCTTTACAAAGCCCTGCGGATGCGCGACCCCCTGGTCACCGGCATAGTCAAAGAGGCCTCCCGGCGGCTGGGCATTGCCTGCATTTCCATAAAACATGTCTTCGACCCTGAGATGATCGTCTTAGGCGGCGGGGTAATTGAGGCGTGCGCGGAGTTTATCCTGCCTATCGTAAAGAAAACGGCGAAAAGCGATAAATTCTTTTCTGAAATAGGCGCCTGCGAGATCGTTGTTTCCAGCCTGAAGGACGACGCGATCATACTGGGAGGCGCGGCGTTAGCAAAAACCTCTTAAGCTTTCCCAGGCCTGCTTCTTTTCCAGAGACTCCCACAAACGCACAAATTTACGGTACGCGCCGCGGCGAAGCTTCACGCATTCTGCCTCCAGATACGCCGAGGCCTTCCTGTAATCCCTGTTCAGGAATTCTATCCACACGTCAAATTCATGCAGGTCTCCTAACACGTCCTGGATAGCGTGGGCGGCCCGGATACAGCCTGAAATTTTTTTTTCGCATAACGGCTCGAATATCTCCAGGGTATAGCGCAGGCGCTTGGCGGCGATGCGCATCCGATGCAGTTCTTTTACCTTCTTCGGCTGATAGACATACGGCGCAAGGACAAGCAACTCATCCAGGCGCGCCGCGACAATATCCTTCTTTCCGGTAATAAACGCTTCCCGCGTAATCCCGTCTTTCTTACTGCTCAACTCTTTAAGGCGCGCGCGTACGCCGCGAAACTTTTTCTCCAACTCATGGCCGCGCAAAACGCGCCTGATATATTCTTGAGCTTCCTGCCTTTCTTTCAGAAGCGTTTTCGCTATTTCCTCTATATGGCTGATCCTGTCTTTGCCGCTTGCCTTTTTCCCGACACTTTCCAGGAATTTCAGCTGGATATCGAGCTCCCGCGCCTTACCCAATGCCCTGCCGGCTTTACGCACATATTTTCTCAAGGCTTTCACTTCATGGGCGGGAAAAAACCCCTTGAATACCTTAAGCGCCGCCCGAAGCCTGCGCGAAGCCACCCGCATGCGGTGAAGCGGCTCTATCGCAAAGCCCGCGCGCACTCTTTTACGCTCTTTCAGGAAATAGCGCATACAGCCGGAAATCACCTGCGCGGCGTACGCGTTCAATCCGGTCTTTTTCATTTCATTTAGTATAATATTCGATGAGGTATTCCTGGGCGTTGAACGGCTTATCTTCTTTTTTGGGACGGAAATATTGCTTATCGGGGGCGAGCGAGTGGGACTTGAGGTTATCTTTCCAGTACTGCTCCAGCACGAATTTCAGGTGTTCCTTGAGCTGCGCTTTGTTTACTTCAAAGAGGAGTTCGATCCTGCGGTCAAAATTGCGCGCCATCCAGTCAGCCGAGGCGAGGAATACCCGGTAGTCGGAATTGTTGTTGAACAGGTATACCCGGGAATGTTCGAGGAACCTTCCGACGATGCTTTTTACCTCGATATTCTCGCTCATCCCCGCGGCCTGCGGTATCAAACAGCATATCCCGCGCACCAGGAGCCTCACCCGTACCCCCGCGTTTGATGCTTCATAGAGCTTTTCGATGATCTTCGTATCTTCGAGCGAGTTCATCTTGGCGAAAATAAAGCCGTTCTTGTACTTTTTCTGGAATTCCATTTCCTTGTCGATCATCTCGAAAAAGTACTGGCGCATGTCATTGGGGGAGGCGACGATCCTCTTCCAGCGGGCGGGAAGCGAGTACCCGGTGATCACGTTGAACATATCCGATATGTCCTTGGCAACGTCGTCGTTGGCGGTAAAATACCCCACGTCGGTATAGGCCCTGGCGGTCTTCTCGTTGTAATTTCCCGTCGAAAGGTGGACGTACCTGCGCATCCTGCCGTCTTCTCTCCTGACGATAAGGGCCATTTTTGAATGTATCTTTATCCCGGGCATGCCGTAGATGACGTGGCAGCCTGCCGCCTCAAGGTCCCTGGTCCACTCGATGTTGCGCTGTTCGTCGAAACGCGCCTTCAGCTCGACCAGCACGGTCACCTGTTTCCTGCTCTTGGCGGCCTCGGCGAGCGCCCGTATGATGGCGGAATCCTCATTGGTGCGGTAGAGCGTCATCTTTATGGCAAGCACATCCGGGTCCCTGGCCGCGGACTCGATGAGATCGACGGTGGGATTGAACGATTGGTAGGGGATATGCAGCATAAAATCCTCTTCCTTGATCTTATCAAAAATATTCTCATATTC
>JBFZAN010000025.1:0-62800 GCA_041309005.1 Candidatus Omnitrophota bacterium | reverse complement strand
TAAAATGAGTAAAATCAAAGCGCAGCCGGTCGAATGCCACTAACGACCCCTGCTGTTGCACGTGCGCTCCCAGGACCCTGCGTAACGCCGCCTGCAAAAGGTGGGTCGCGGTATGGTTCCTTGCTATCGCAAGGCGAAGCTCCTTATCCAATATCGCCTCGGCCGGATCGCCTTCCTTAAAGGAGCCCGCCTCAATAACGCCTTCGTGGATTATCACGCCCTCCGCCTTCTTGACGCTCGAGATCTTAAACCTATTGTCCCCGTTGACTATTTCTCCGCTGTCGTACACCTGGCCGCCTGACTCCGGGTAAAACACGGTCTTATCCAGGACGATACTCGCCAGCTCACTGCCGCTGCCCTGCGCGCTGAAAATCAACTTTAAAATCTTTGCCTGGACCTGGTATTGCTCGTATCCGAGAAAGACGGTAGGGGGCAGCCCTTGCAGGTTCAGGTCTTGTACGCTAAACACATCGCCTTTCATGGCGCTTAGCGTTTTTGAGCGGGCCTTCTGGCCTGACATTCCCTCATCAAAAGACTCCAGGGAGATCTCGATACTATGCTCTTGCAGCCAGCCCTGTATCACCTCAAGGGGTATCCCGTAGGTATCATAAAGCTGAAAGGCAATAGCGCCGACTTTCTCCGGCGCGGGGTTATTTACGAAAGGGGCGAACTTGTCCTTAAGGATCGCGGGGCTTGAGGCGAGGGTTGCAATAAAATTCCTTTCCTCCGCCAGGATTATTGCCGCGATATTCTCCCTGCGCTTGTTGAGATCGGGATACGGGACTTTCATCGCTTCCGATAACACCGGCACTAATTTGTGCAGGAAAGGCTTTGCGATCCCGAGGCTCTTTAAATGCAATACGCTTTTTCGTATCAATTTCCTCACCACATAACCCCTGCCTTCATTGGAAGGCAGCACCCCGTCATATATCGTGAACGCAATAGCGCGGATATGGTCCGCTATCGCGTACACAGGCTCCCTGGAACTTCGCGCTTCAGGCGCAAGCGCCGAAGTTATTTCTTTTACGATCGGCACAAAGAGATCGGTTTCAAAATTGTTGCTTACACCCTGCATAACCGCCGCAAGCCTCTCAAGGCCCATCCCCGTGTCGATGTTTTTCTGCGGCAGCGGCGTAAGCGTCCCGTCTTCTTTACGGTCAAACTGGGTAAATACAAGGTTCCATATTTCCAGGAACCTCCCGCACGGGCAGGAAGGGTCGCAGGCGGCTTCTTTGCAGCCGACTTCCTTACCCTGGTCAAAATATATTTCAGAACACGGGCCGCAGGGGCCGTTGGGGCCTTTCTGTTTCGCCTCAGAAGGCCAGAAATTCTCCTTATCCCCTAATTTTATGATTCTTTCCGCCGGGACCTTGATCGTATCCTTCCATACGGCATATGCCTCATCGTCGTCTTTATACACGGAAACCCATAGCCTGTCCTCTGCGATCTTAAGCTCTTTGGTAAGGAAGTCCCAGGCAAAAAGAATAGCCTCTTCCTTAAAATAATCGCCGAAGGAGAAATTGCCCAGCATTTCAAAGAACGTA
This sequence comes from Candidatus Omnitrophota bacterium, assembly GCA_041309005.1. Classification (GTDB taxonomy): domain Bacteria; phylum Omnitrophota; class Gorgyraeia; order Gygaellales; family Profunditerraquicolaceae; genus PPR-0468. The sequence continues at coordinate 61,256 of JBFZAN010000025.1, read as the reverse complement.
TGATGGCCGCGGGTCTTGCCCACCTTGTCCAGGTCGCCGGTGCGAAGGCATCTCTGGGAGGAAGCGGCGCGGGTAAAATCAGCAGTCATCCCCAGGAACTGCTTCTTGAACTGGTTCATCCCGGCGGGGGTAAACAGCACGGTCGGGTCGTCCCCGGGGACCAGGGAATCGCTCTCAACTATCCTATGCCCCCTGGACTTGAAAAAATCAAGGAATTTATTTCTTAATGCATCCGCTTTCATAACGTGAAGATGAGACAGCCGTTAAATCTGATTTAATGAATCGATAATTACTTCGGGAGAGAAGCCCCGGCGCGCCAGGTAACCATAGATGCGCGACTTAGCCTTGCGGGGATCGATGCCTTTCAATTTTTCCAGCTTCTGTCCAATGAGCTGCGCCACTACCGTTTCTTCCCGGTAGCCCTTTTTTATTTCGCGTAACCGTTCCTCAATGATGCTTGCATCTATCCCCTTGCCTTGCAATTCCTGCCGCAGCCTTCTTAAGCCCAGGGGCTTTTTGATGCGGGACTCTATCCACATCCTGGCGAACGCGTCATCGTCGACGAACCGCTTCGCCTTTAAAAAAGAGAGCGTTTCACGGACCAACCCTTCGCTGAATTTCTTCTTTTCAAGGCGCAGCCTGAGCTCCCTTTCACTGCGCGGCCTGAATTTAAGAAGCAGGAAGGCGTATTCTTTAGCGTTCTGTAACGACGCGCTCTCGTGCTTGATTTCTAGGGTTCCTTTATGACGAAATAACCGCGGGAAGTCCTCACCAGAACGCTGCCTTTCTTCAAGACGGCTATGATCTTCTGGTAGTCGGAGAGCTTACTCACCCGCTGCTTGTTTATTTCTTTTATGACATCCCCGGCCATGATCCCTGCCTGGTCAGCGGGGCTGTTCTCGTCCACATCCGTTACCACTACGCCTTCCTTGTCCTCCAGCCCGTATTTCTGGGCGTTGCCGGAGGTTATTTCATCTACCGAAAGGCCTCTCCAGGCCGTGCTTTGCGTTTCCTGGGCCGCTTCTTCCATCTCCTGGGGCCTTTCGCCGATCTCAACCGTCAAGATTACTTCTTTCTTGTCCCTTATTGCCGTCACTCTCACGCGGCGGCCGATCTCAGCCTTGCCTACCGCGTTCAAGAGCTCCCTCACATTATTCACGGGCGTATTATCGAAACCCTTTATCACGTCGCCTTCTTTCATGCCCGCTTTTTGCGCGGGGCTGTCTTTTAATACGTTGGCTACGAGCGCTCCGCTTTTATCGCTCAAGCCGAACTGCTTTGCCAGGTCTTCGGTGACATCCTGCACGGTCACGCCCAGCCAGCCGTAGAGTATTTTCTTTCCCGCGATAAGCCTGGAGATGATCCTTTTTGCGGTATTGACCGGCACCGCGAATCCTATGCCCTGGTACCCGCCGCTGGTCGTGAATATCGCCACGTTGATCCCTATCACTTCTCCCTTCAGGTTGACCAGGGGGCCGCCGGAATTTCCCGGGTTGATCGCCGCATCGGTCTGCAGCAGATCGTTGTAATCCCTGTCCTGCATAGTGGCTCTTCCCAGCGATCGGTGCAGCGCGCTTATGACTCCCACGGTCACCGTAGGCTCGGGATTACGCAACGCGAAGCCGAAGGGGTTTCCTATGGCAACTACCCACTGGCCGATCTTCAGGTTTGCGGAATCGCCCAGCGTTGCTACCGGCAGATTGCTCGCGTTGATCTTGATGATTGCCAGGTCAGAACGCATATCCTGGCCCTTTATCTCGGCTTTGAATTCCCTGCCGTCGGGAAGCGTGACGGTGATCTTATCCGCCTGGTCTATCACGTGCTCATTGGTCAGGATATAGCCCTGAGGGTCGATGATAACGCCTGAGCCAAGGCCCCTCTGCTTGAATTCCCTGTTCGGCATACCTCCGAAGAAGTCGTCAAAAAACTTCTGGAAAGGGTCTTCTTCGCCGAACGGAGAGCCTCCTCCAAAAGGATTGCCGAAGTAACGCTTGCTTGTTTTCGGGGCCTTCGGCGTGTATTCCGTGCTGATGGAAACCACCGCTTTTCCGGTAGTGGCGGCGACATTGATCACCGCGTCTTCCATCCTGTAACCCTCAAAGGTCGCTTGCGCGTCTTTCCGGCCGGAAGAAACACCCGGACTTTGCGCAAAAGCAAACGTCAAACCCGTTACCACGCACGCAACCGCGCCCACTATCTTTTTCATATGCATGCTACCCTCCTTGAGCACCTACTGCTTTTATTTAGCGAAACCCCGCAAGTATGCCAAAATTATGGAACAGAATTTTGGCATGTTTACGCAGCGGGATCAAATTACCCTACGGTGATTTTTTTTCTGACCTCTTTTTCTATTTCATCCGCGAGCTTCGGGTTTTCCTTCAACGCTTTTATCGCGGCGTCCCTGCCTTGCCCGATCTTCTGCTCTTTGAACGACAGCCAGGTGCCTGATTTCGGCACTACTTCAAGGTTTACCGCCGCGTCTATGATGCTGCCTGCCTTATTGATCCCCTCGTTATGCAGTATATCGAACTCCGCCTCTTTAAAAGGAGGCGCGACTTTATTCTTTACCACCCTTACCCTCGCGTGGCTTCCCACCACATTGTCTCCCGACTTCAACGTCGCTATCTTCCTTATATCCAGGCGCACCGAGGAGTAAAATTTAAGCGCCCTGCCTCCCGGCGTGGTCTCGGGAGAACCGAACATGACCCCGATCTTTTCTCTTATCTGGTTGATGAATATGACGCAGGTGCGCGATTTGCTTATCGCGCCGGTCAGCTTCCTGAGGGCCTGGGACATAAGGCGCGCCTGAAGGCCCATATGCGAATCTCCCATCTCGCCTTCTATCTCCGCCCTGGGGGTAAGCGCCGCCACGGAATCGACGACTACCAGGTCGACCGCATTGGAACGCACCAGGGTCTCCGCGATCTCCAGGGCCTGTTCTCCCGTATCAGGCTGGGAGATCAACAGTTCATCCAGGTTAACCCCGATGACCTGGGCATAGGTGGAATCAAACGCGTGTTCGGCATCGATAAATGCGGCAACCCCCTTTTTTTTCTGGATCTCCCTTATCGCGGTCAAAGTAAGCGTGGTCTTACCGGAAGCTTCCGGCCCGAATATCTCTACCACTCTCCCGCGCGGGAAGCCGCCTATCCCTAAGGCGTAATCCAGCGTGAGCGCTCCGGTAGGTATTGCCTCCACGTCGGCCTTCACCTTGCTTCCCAGTTTCATGATCGAACCTTTGCCAAACTGCTTTTCTATCTGGGACAAAGCCAGTTCCAAAGCCTTCTGGCGATCAGACATGTCCCTGCCTTCCTTTTCCGCGACTTCCTGTTTATGGACTGCTTTTTTGTCGGTAACCATTGCTGCCTCCGTGTGTTTGGACTTAATTTTAGACAAATATTATAACCCAGCAAAGTGTGGCTGTCAAACGAATATCTACAGCATCCCTCCTTTCCGCCTTAATAGACGTAAGAAAGAATGATTTCTAACTATTTTTTAAGGGAACGGGCAGGTTTTTAGACGGCAGCGGCCAGCCTTAATTTCTCCATGAACGCCTTTATCGCGCACGTATGTTCAAGGATCTTCTGCGTGTGGGCAACGGGGATCTGGCGCGGTTCTTTGTTCGCGGGGTCAAGGGAGTCCTGCACGATCAGGTTTATCACATAGATGCCGTTTCCGAAATGATAGGTTAAAAGGTCTTTAATGGTCTCATGCAGGGGGATCATATCCTTGAACTGGGGGAACGCGATATGCTCTGCAGAGACCCTGGTGATGCTTTTGATGATAAATTCGGCGTCCCGCGTGTAGATAAGGATCCTCTGGGCGTCAGAGGCAGGCAGCGGCTCGTTGATCATAAGGTAATACTGACAGAGCAGGTCGATCGCGGTGATATCGTCACCGATATAGCGGTACAGAAAGTCAAGCGCCATAGGATCGATCGTGATCTTTTCTTCGCGGATCTTCCTGAAAAGTTCGTCTTCGTTCGGAAGGGGATTAGCCATACCACTCCTCTTTCATTTAGCGGATGAGTTTCAACGTTTCGTTAATCACCTTATCTAATTCTTCTACCCTCAAGGGCTTTGAAACATAGGCCGCGGCGCCGAGCGCGCGGGAATCTTCGACGCTTTTGTTCTCAGTGATACGCGTGACCATGATACAGAGCGCGTCCTTATCGATTTCCTTGATCTTACGCAATGTCTCGACGCCGTCGAACGGCGAATACGGCATATGGATATCGATCAGGCTGATATGCGGCCTCTCCCTTTTGAATATTTCAAGCGCCGACGCCCCGTCTGTCGCGCCGAACGCCTTAAAGCCTTTTCTCGAGTAAATCTTGACCGTAAAGTCAACGATGCCTTTTTCGTCATCAACGACAAGAAGTGTAAACGGGCCGCCGTCATTCATCGCTTTGCCTCCTTAGGTGATTTTCAAAATACGCGCCTGGTCTCTTCCCCCTGGTTTATATCGGTAGCAACGGGCAGCCTGATAAAAAAAGTAGCGCCCTTGTTTTCCCCTTCAGACTCCGCCCAAAGATTACCTTTATGCAGCTCAACGATCCGTTTCGCGTTGTACAGACCCATCCCCGTCCCTTCCGAAGAGGCCTTGGTGGTCACAAAGGAAGAAAAGACCATCGGCAGAAGCGCCTTTTTAATACCGCTGCCCGTATCCGAAAAAGACAATAAGACCGATCCCGGCTCTTGCATCCTGGCCTCCACGATTATTTTCTTTTCTTGCGAATAGCGCATGGCGTGGATGGAATTATTCGCCAGGATGACCAGGACCTGCAAAAGGTCGGCCTTCTCGCCCCGTAAATATACCTCCCGCAGCAACTCATCCACCCGCCTTTCAAGCACTATCCCGTGCCCCTTGAGCCTGGGGAAATATAAGCTGGTGAAACTCTCTATCACTTCTTCTATTTTCAGGGGAACGAACTTGCCCGTGGTCTTCTTGCCGAAATCGCGGACCGCTTTTACCATGCCGGCTATCCGTTCAGCGGATTCGATGATAAAATTAAAAGATTCCTCCGCCTGCGCGCGCCTTGTTTCATCGGAAAGATGCTTCACGAATTCGTTCTTGAGCAGCCCTGACTCGCCTAAAATGATCTGCACAGGGTTATCTATCTCGTGCGCCAGCGAATAGGAATAGGCGTCCATTTCCTGAAGGCGCGCTTTTCGCTGCCTGTCTTCCACCTCCCTCCAGAACCTGCAGTTTTCTATCGCAAGGCTGGTGGCGTATGAAAGGGTTTCAAACACAAGCGTGTCTTCTGACGTATACATCTGCCGGTTCGGCTTCGGCCCTAAGATCATGAAGCCTAAAAGATCTTCTTCAAAGAAACACGGGATGATCAAGCCAAGGCCGTAATCCGCGGCAATACTGCCCCCGGCCTCCAGCTCTTCAGCGGTGACAGGCATTCTTTTTATGCAAATGGCATTGATAAGATCCGCGTTGGGCGCGAATAATTCCCTGAACCGGGCCTTGTCCCTCTTCGGGTAATAGCCCTTGAGTTTAAACGAAGCGTCCGCTTCATCTTTAAGGTAAATAGCGGCGAAGTCCACCTTCACGGTATCCGCCACCGTCAAAATAATCAGTTTTATGAGCTTGTCCAGGTCCCTGACCTGCGTCATCCTCTTGGAGAGCGCCTTAAGCGTGTTCTGATAACGATGCTGCTGCCTTAGAATGATGCCCTCCGCTCTTTTTCTTAAATACTGATAAAGAAACGGGCCCAGCGTCGCCAATACGGCCATCACGTTCACGGGCACGACCCATTTTCCCGGCCCCAGCAATCTCAATCCTATCAAATAGGGAACGCCCAATACCAAGGCATACACCAGTCCGAAAATACCGGCCCGCGTGATGACAATTTTTATATCCAGCAGCTGGTATCGTACGATGGCATACGCCATAATTGCCGGGTATAAGGGAACAGCGAAATTAAGGCCAGGATATAAATCAACCCCAAAAGGAATAAGAAAAGTAGCTCCTCCTCCAATAAATGCTATTGCAATGCCAAGAAAGAAATACTGAATCTGGTTTTTCCTTACTCCTACCGCGCCTTTAAAAGCTTTATATAGTTCATAATGGCTATAGAAAACTATACCCACCCAACACAGGACGAAAAAAGTAAATAACTGAGTTGCCGGCCGGACTATATACGCCGTAGAAAATACGTAGGTAACAGTCTTCGCTCCAAAGAATAAATCCGCCCAAGGGGTCCATTCCAGAATGAAGAAAAACAAACCCCATAAATAAAAACAATATAAGAATATCTTTCGCTTAAGGCCTAACCACGTATAAATAAAATGGTATAAAAAAACCGGAATAAAAATAATGCCTAAATAAGTGATTCTCCACCAGAGTACCGCCAATTCCTTATGGCTTTCCGGTATTTGGCCTAACCTGAACGCAGCTAATCCCCATAATGCAACCGCAGCAGAAAAGAGCAGCCATAACTGATAGAGCCTTTTACTTGGATTCTTTGAAAAAACAAAGAAACCAAAAAACAAGCAGGATATCAAAACCAATAATCCTGAAAAAGCAAACGCATTCATATTATTGAGAGATTAATCTTTTTGACAACCATTTACTTAATGCAATAATTGTTACCATTGGCGGTAAGCCCGGCGCTTTAAAAAGCACGCTGTTATCGCAGACAAAAAGATTCTTTATTTCTGTTTCAAGATTACTATCAACCACTTCTCCGATAGCCGCGGTACCTCCGGGATGAGGACCTCTTATTTGTCTAATGGTAAAGATCGATTTTGGATCAGCGCCTGCCTTTATAAAGATTTCTTTTATGAGGCCGATCCCTTCATTAAACTTTTCTTTGTCCCTTAAGGTTATCGGTTTTTCAATACTTCCATCGATATCTACCCTGCCTGCCGACTCATCCGCTATCTTAACCATCATACCTATCGACCGATGGCGGGATATTCTACCCAGCAAAGACCTCCAGCCAGAATATGCGAAAAACTGCACCGGCGGGTCTATTACAGGAAACAGGATAAATCTGCCCGGTTTAAGAATATACCCGGGAGCATTGACGCCTTTCACCTGGTCAATATCCTTCGTAGATGCGTAGCAAGTCATAAATGGATCACAAAACAGTTTTTTGCCTGCTTTTAAAATACCCGATTTCTGCAGAAGTATGGGAGTTTGGATGCCGCCGGCTGAAACAATCGTCTTCCCTGCGATAATCTCTAACAACTTGCCGTCAGGCCCGATAGCTTCTACTCCGCGGGCGCATCCGTTTGAAACCAGCACCTTCATTACCCTTGTCCGGGTCAATAATGAAGCCCCGTATTTCAGCGCTTCATCAACATAATCGACTGCCGACCATTTAGCATTAAACCTGCATCCCATAACGCAATTACCGCAACGAATACATTTCTCAGGATTAATAAACTTGGGGACCCGTTTGACTTCGAGCCCCAGCTGTTGCGCCGATTCCATAATCTTACTCGCCCCTTTGGAAATACACCTCTCGGGCAAAGGGGCTGCCTTCAACTCTGCCTCAGCTTCTTTGAATTCATGCTCCAGGTCTATTCCCAAATCTCGAAGTTCTTTTTGAGAGCATCTTAACGCATTACCCGAAGCCACGACCGATGTGCCTCCCACCATGCTCGTTCCATACAAGATAGTCCCTTCCTTAGATTTAAGAAAAGTGTGTTTCTCGTAGAACCTCAGGCCGTCAATCATTCTGCCAACCCTTGCCTCTTTTCTGCCTTTCTCAACCAAAACCACCCTTTTGCCCCGTTTTGCCAACTCTTTCGCCAAGGTAGCGCCTGCAGTCCCGGAACCAACAACCACCACTTCTGTTTCTATGGTTTTCTTTACCATCGCCTCTCCTTGTAAAGTTATTTCTCAATGCTCAGGCATAAATAACTATTGCTCTTTGAAAACTCCTCGAACCGTATCTTTGGGGCGCCCTTGATATCCTTTGCCCATTTTAACATCTGCTCTTCGGTCCTGTAGATAAGGTGCCATCCCCCGAGCAACTCATAATAGGCCCTGCCGCCGCTGTTTCTTACGTTCGCGTTAAAAATCAGCAGCTTGCCGCCTTCCTGCAGCAGCTCGTAGAAGACGCTAACCAGCCTCGAAGCCATCTTTTCGCTCAAATAATCAAATATCCCCAAGGCATATATCAAGTCCTGGTTTTGCAGTATTTTTTTCAGCTCCTTGTCCCTTATGACCGCGGTGACATCCCTGCATATGTATCCCATAGAAAGCAGCTGCTTTTGAGGGAAACCTATCTTATTAATTTGCGCGTCGATATATTCCAACGCCTTCTTTTCAGCGTCGAAACAGTAAAATACCAGCGGACTCGTTATCCTGCCTTCTTTCAAGAGTTCCAATAATTCCCGCGCCGGGCCGCAGGCAAAGCTGCATATCCTTGTTTTTTCCTTCCTGCCCAAAGCCTCCGAAATCTTTTCCTTCAAAAGATCCTTGCGCCTGTTATTAGATACGGAAATGGGGATATTGCAGGTATAATGGTTGATCAGCTTTTCAAAAGAGGAATGCCCCAGGTAGTTATCTTTATGATAATCGTAGATATAATTCATCATCAGGTAGTCGCCGGAATAACCTAACGGCTTTTGATAGACATGCCTGTTGATCTCTATCGGATCCAGAAGCAGGTGGCCCAGTACGTGTTGATAATAATGCTGGTGCACTGCATAAGCGTCCTTTTCCAGGTCTTTTATAATCGTCCATATTCTTTCGAAATACGCGTCCAGCCGCTCAAAGACCGCTTTTTTATTTGTTTCGATAAATTCGCCGCATTGCCGCGGATCGCTGTTTCCTTTATCGAACTTATCGCATGTACCCTTTACCTCTTCAAGGAACCGTTTAGAATCCTGGACCAGGTCGATAAAACCTTTATTCATTATTTTGTACTCTGCGAGGATCTCCATTAAAATAGAAAGATATGCGTCTTCCATCTTCAGGAAATGCAGCCCCGCCCTGAAAGCGCCGTCTTTCAAAAACGGCTTACTCCAGACTGCCAAAGCCTGCGCCCGAAACAGCGTATAGCGCGGCGAAGAATTAAGAGACAGGTCCACCACTGAAGACCGCGGCAATAAACCGTCCACGCTTAAGCCTATGCCGTCTTCGCTTAAATCTGTTACATCGCCCCTTATCGTCTTCCTGGAGGGATCGGAACAATCCTGGACACTGGCCGCTATAGGAAATGACATTTCCACCCTTGGATGCGCCCTTTGGTATTGAGGAGGCAGTTCCAGGACCTTTCGTATTACTGCGGCTAATTCGCCAATAGAGAACGGCTTATAAATATACTCCGCGATCCCCAACTCTCCCGCTTTTTTATAAAACTCGACATCGCCGGCATACGCGGTGATAATGATCGCCGGTATTTGCTTCTTACCCTGCATCCCGTTTGACTCTCTTACTCTCCTGAGCATCTCGAGCCCGTCTATTCCAGGCATCCTGACGTCAGAGATGATGAGGTCGCAATCGAGGCTTTTAATTTTCTCCAGGGCTTCGTTACCTGACTGTGCAGTCTCGACATTATAACCGCAGGATTTCAGGTACCTCTCTACGCTCCTGGACACAAGCCTGTCATCGTCAATTACTAAGATGCTCTTTTTCATTGGTCACGTTCGTTATGGCTGTTTGCAACGCTTGTCGTAACAATATACTATTAAAAGGGTTTCTAAAATAAGGGATTATACGGGATTGCGGAAAATGACCGGCTGGGATAGGACCTGTAAGTATCAAAAGAGGCTCCGTGGCAATAGCTTCTTTTCGTAAGATTTATAACCCGTTATATAGGATATAGTTATAAACCATAAACGCTGTCCTGTCAACATAATTATTTGTAATACATTGACACCTGCTTAAAAATATGCTAAATTTATCTCCTATGGAAGAAATAACCAAGATCAAGCAGGAACTCGAACGCACAAAGATCGAGTTGACAATTCTTTACGAGATCTCTAACGCCATGCGCACCACCCTTAAGCTCGATGAGATCTTGTATATTATCCTTACCGGCGTTACCGCCCACATAGGGTTAGGGTTTAACCGCGCGATCCTCTTGTTAGTCAATGAGCAAGAAGGGCTTATCGAAGGAAAAATGGGGATAGGGCCGGAAAGCGGCGAAGAAGCCAACCGCGCGTGGAATTACATCGAGCAGGAAAAGATGGACCTGGAAGACCTGATCAACGCGTATAAGGAGCATCATTCCGTGCAGGAGACGGGCCTCACCAAACAAGTACAGCAGATACGCCACTCCCTTTACGAACAGAGGGAAAAATTACTTTCTCTCGCCGTGCTGGAAGGTATGCCGCTTCACCTCACCAGGGAAACGATACGTAACTACAAAGACGACCCTATCGTTCAACTGCTCGGCACCGATGAACTTGTGGTAGTGCCGTTAAAAGCGAAAGATAAAGTAAACGGCATAATCCTTGCGGATAACTTCATCACAAAAAAACCGATCACCAAGGATGAGCTGCGCATGTTGATCATGCTTTCCAACCAGGCAGGGCTCGCCATAGAGAATTCCCAGCTCTACGAAGGGGCCGTCATCAGGGCCCATTCGGATTCCCTCACCGAACTCTGGAACCACGGGTATTTCCAGTACCTCCTGGGCGTGGAAGTGGAAAAGGCAAAAACCGACTCGGGGCCGGTGAGCCTGGTCATGCTCGATATCGACGACTTTAAAGTGTATAACGACCAGTTCGGCCATCAGGCCGGGGACATGATCCTTAAGGAACTCGCGGGGCTGCTCAAGAAACAATCGAGAAAAATGGATTATGTCTGCCGTTACGGGGGCGAGGAATTCACTATCATATTGCCGCAGACGGAAAAAAAAGAGGCGTTCTTGATCTCAGAACGCCTCAGAGAAAACATCGGGAAACACTCATTTATCCATCAGGAAAGCCTTCCGAAGAAGGCATTGACCGTAAGCATCGGCCTTGCCACATATCCGCAAGACGGCTCTAACCCCTCCGAACTCATCAGTTATTCCGACAAGGTGCTCTACCAAGCCAAGGAAAAAGGAAAAAACAATACCCGCGGTTAAGCGGCCACCGGCTGCATGGTCTTTTCGGCAGCCTTTTCCTTGTTCTCCGCGAATTTCACCGAAACGATCCTGGAAACGCCCGATTCGATCATAGTGATGCCGTACATGACGTTGGCGTTGGCGATGGTCCTCTTATTGTGCGTGATCACGATAAACTGGGACGTATTGGTAAACTCCTGCAGAAGGCGGCCGAACCTTTCGACATTCGCTTCATCCAGGGCGGCATCGATCTCATCCAGCACGCAGAACGGCGCGGGCTTCACTTTGAAGATCGCGAATATCAGCGCGGTCGCAGAAAGCGACTTCTCCCCTCCGGAAAGCAAAAGCACGTTCTGAAGTTTCTTGCCCGGAGGCCGGCAGATGATCTCAATGCCGGATTCCAGAGGGTCCTGCTCGTCTATCAGGAACACCTTCGCGTCCCCTCCGTTAAACAGCAGCCTGAAATAGTTGCGGAATTCCTCGGCCACCTTTTCGAACGTTTCAACAAACATCTTCCTGGTAGTACGGTTGATCTTATGGATCGCCTCCTGTATCGCTTCCTTGGCGGCCACTAAATCAGCCTGCTGCTGGGTCAGAAAATCATACCGCTTCTTTAATTCGTCGTATTCCTCTATAGCCACCAGGTTCACGTTCCCGCACGAATCCAGCTTTTGCTTCAAGGCTTCTATTTCAGCCGAAAGCGCTTCTTCGTCGACCTTTTCCGCCGCCTGCGGCCCGCCCGCCTCGCCCTCGGCAGGGACAACGGCGTTATCCAGGTCTATCTTGTACGCCTGGAGCATCCTCTCCCGTATGGCGCTGAATTTAAAATCCAGGTCTTTTTCCCGCATCTGTAATTCATATAAGGTATCCTTTGCGTCGCCGAGCTCCTTTTTCTCCCGGGCCGCGCCCTTGATCATCTCCTCCACGGCGCTTGAGATGCCGGCGTACTGCGCTTCCTCCTGCGTTAAATAGTCCGCCTTGTCCCCAAGGCCTTTTCTCGAAGACTCAATGGCTGCCTCCAGCTCTTTGATCTCGACGCCAAGCAGCTCCTGTTTTTGCTTGGTATCTTCGATCTGCTTTTTCACGTTGCGCAGATTCTCGTTATTCTGCGCATGCGCCTCCTCCAGCATCCTGATCGTAGCATCCTCCGAGCCCAGACGCTTAAGGTGTTCCTCGAGCTCGGTCTTGATCTTGGTAATGGCCACCAGTATCTCTTCTTTAAGGTGGGCGTTCGCGCCTATCTTCTCCTGCTCGTTATGCATCAGCGTTTCCTGGGCCCCATGCTCGGTCTCCAGCTGGACGCACTGGACCGAAAGACTGTTAAGCTGCTCTTGGAGCCCCGACAGCTCTCTTTCCACGTCTGAGAACTCCGTTACCAGAAGCTCTTCTTCTTCTCTTACCTTACTGAATTGTTCGGAGGTCGCCTGGTGGAACGTCCTTTTAGAGCCCAGCGCCTTTTCCTCCTCCTGGCTCTTTTGATTGAGTTCAAGGAGCACCCGCTTAAGCTCTTCTATGCATATTGCTTTGCCGGCTTTCGCCTCGCTCAACGACGCTATCTGGGTTTCTATCTGGCTGATCTTCTCGGCTACCCTTTGCGAATCAAGGTCTATCGGTTTTGCTTCACCCGACAGCTTCAGGCTGGACGCCACAAAAAGGCGCCTGTCTTCATCCTTGAGGTCAAGATAATCATTTACCTTGATAAGCAGCCCCGATATCCTTTCCGCGGGCGGCCTGTCCAGGTAGATAAAAGCGTTCATGGACGTATCTATGCTGTCGTACTGGGTTTTTAACTTTTGCAGAAATGCCCGGTGGGACTCCAGCGTCAATTTCTGCCTTTCCAGATTTTCCAGGTCCATACTCAACTGGTCAAGCGAAGCGCTTTCCAGCGTAAGCTCCTGGTCCTTTGCGGCGATCTCCAGCGTAAGGCAGCCAAGCGCCTCTTCGATCTGGCGCAGCTCTTTGACCAGGCCGTTGAGGTTATCTTCGATAGCCTGCCGTTCGGAAGAAGATTTGAGCTTTTCTATCTCAAGCCGTTTCTTGCGGGCGAGAAGCACCTGGTTCTTGGACGCGGTTTCCGTGATTTCATTCTTTGTGCGGCTCACCTTTGTCGCCAGGTCAAGAATGTTCAGTTTTGCCGACGCGATATTCTCCTGCGCGGTCTTCGTGGAAAGCATGAGATTGTTAAGCTCGTTTTCCTTGCCCTGTAACAGGGATGTCTTTTCTTCTATCTGCCTTTTGACCGAAAGCTCTTCTTCTTTCAATACGCGCAGCTTCTCCTCATCCTGGATAAGCCTCCTGGTGATATGCTCGACCTGCGACTCAAGGTATTTCCAGGTATTTTCCAGCTCGGCGATCCTGTCGTTATTGGAGGCGATGCGCTGGCTGTCCCGCAGGATACCGTTCTCAAGACGCATTATTTCTTCCCTTACCAGGGCTATTGCGTCTTTACGCTTATTCAATTCAAGGTTGCGTTCGTTGACAGCCTGTTCTTTGCGGCTGATCTCCTCCTGCAGTTGGTCCTCCCTGGCCTTCAGCGCCTGCACCCGGCCTGTAAACTCTTCTTTCTGACGGCCGAGCTCGTCTCTCTGCAACACGGACAGTATGAGTTCTTTCGATTTCAACCCCTCGAACACTTCTTTATACCTGCGCGCCTTGTTCGCCTGCCGCTCCAGGTACCCGATAGAACGCTTCACCTCGGTAATTATATCGCCTACCCTCAGGAGGTTTTGCTCGGTATCTTCCAGCTTCCTGAGCGCTTCTCTCTTCTGCACCTTATATTTGGTAATGCCGGCAGCCTCATCGAACACCAGGCGCCTGTCCTCCGGCCTTGAACTTAAGATCAGGTCGATCTTGCCCTGCGCGATAAGGGAATAACTTTCGGCCCCTATACCCGTGCCCATTAGCAGGTCAAGTATATCTTTAAGGCGAACGGTCACCCTGTTGAGCTGATATTCGCTTTCGCCCGACCTGAAGATCCGGCGGGTGATCATGACCTCCTTGTGGTCTATGGGGAAGTATTTGTTTTCGTTATCGAACGTGAGGCTTACCTCCGCCATGCTTAACGGCTGTTTCGCGTCGGTGCCGTTGAAGATCACGTCTTCCATCTGGGAACCACGCAGCGACTTGACCGACTGCTCTCCCAGCACCCAGCGGATAGAATCGAAGATGTTCGATTTTCCGCATCCGTTCGGGCCGACGATGGCGGTGACGCCCGGCTCAAATGCGAGGGTCGTCTTTTCCATGAACGATTTAAAACCCACCAGCTCTAATTTCTTGAAATACATTGAAACTCTCCTTTCCTCGACTTTCGTTATCCTACCGTAATCTGTCTTTCCATCCAGGCGTCGATCTTATCTTTATGAAAACGCCATTGGCCTACAAGTTTAACCGCGGGTATCTTATTGCGCTTGAGCCATTCGTATATGGTCCTGCGGCTTACCTTAAGGTACGCCGCCAGATCCTCTATGGTCATTAACGTGCTGAAAGTCATTGCGCCTTCTTTATCCATAGTGTTAATTATAAATATAAAATATGACATGTCAAGTCAAATCTTGACATTATTTACTATATATGTGTAGATTACCTATATCTATGCTAAGATATGCAGAATAATGCAGAGATTACAATGAGCTAATCAATTATTTGAGTGGTGTAAAGAGGTAAATTGGTGTTTTGGAGGCAGGAGAAAAGGAAAGTGTACGCTATGTTCTATAGGTAGTTTGAATCGTCCTTAGCACAAGCGGGATGGGCTTTAAGTCCGCCTCTTCAAGGCAAACCCCTATTTTATGTATTTTAGTCTCGACGCTGTTAGACCAGACGACTTTTCCTTTGGCTTGGACTTGTTCTCCGGTATCGGGCATACTCAACCAGATATTGACTGAAGCGCCCGGAGCAAGGACTTCTTCGGTTACGATGCCTACCCCGCGCGCGCTGATATCACTGGTCTTTCCGCACATATCCTTGACCGCTCCGAGGTCGCAGTACCTTAAGGAGATAGTCACCGGGAACCTTACGAACCGCCTTCTATCCTTGCTATATTCCCAGCTAAGCATATGAGAGGGCTTTGTAGCGCGGTTAATAATAATATCGTCAACTTAAATATGCGCTAAATTTAAGGCGATTTCAAGGCTATTTTGGCTGATTTTGAAAACGTTTGCTTTTCCTTGGGGGGTCCAAACAAGAATCCAAGGGAAAGCACTCCGACAGCTGCAAGAAAATATGTAAGCGCAGCGAAACAGATTTTCGCAGCGCATAGCTGTCGGAGTAAATATCAGAGAAGATAAAAAAAGGTGCGCTTGTGCGTATGGCGAGGATTCGTTGCGGCTACTTCTTGAGCACTTCTTTGAACTTCTTGGTAAGCAACGGCAGGATCTGAAACACATCTCCTACTATTCCGTAGGTCGCCACCTTAAAGATAGGCGCATCGGGGTCTTTATTGATGGCGATGATGATCTTGGATGACTGCATGCCCACCAGATGCTGTATCTGTCCGGAGATGCCGCAGGCAATATATATTTTCGGGGAGACCGTACGGCCGGTCTGGCCCACCTGGTGCGAATATGGCATCCAGCCGGCATCTACCGCGGCGCGTGAAGAGCCGACCGCGCCGCCCAGCACTTTGGCGAGTTCTTCCAGGAGCTTAAAATTTTCCGGGGCCGCCATGCCGCGTCCGCCGGAAACAATAATATCCGCCTCCGCGAGGTTGACCGTGGATTCAACCTCCTCTATGATATCCAGGAGCGCGGTCCGGCTTTCCAGCAGCCGTCCGTCAAAACTTTCCCTGATCACCTTGCCTTTGCGCTTCATATCCGACTGGCTTTCAGCGAAGACCTTATGCCTTACCGTAGCCATTTGCGGCCGGTAATTGGGAGAAATAATAGTCGCCATGATATTGCCGCCGAAGGCGGGGCGCGTCTGCAGCAGCAGTTTCTTCTCGGGGTCTATCGCCAACCCCGTGCAGTCGGCCGTCAAGCCGCAGTATATCTTGATCGCAACCCGGGAGATCAGAGAGCGGCCGATGGATGTCGCTCCGCAAAGCACGATCTCGGGTTTGTGCTTCTTTATCAGTTCCACGATGATATTAGTATAGGGCTCGTCGAGATAGTTGGCGAGTTCCCGTTTTTCGACCACGTATACCTTGTCGGCGCCGCGCCAGATCAATTCCTGGATCTCCTCTTCGAGCCTGTCGCCTATGAGTATCGCCGAAACATCGGTAGCCAATACGGCCGCTAATTCCCTCGCTTTGCCTAATAATTCGTATACTACCGACTGGACTTTGCCTTTTTTCTGCTCGGCAAAGACCCACACGCCTTTATACCGGCTCAAGTCTTTTTTCTCTTTCGGGCCTTGAGGCTTTTCCAGGCGTATTGCCTTGAACTTACAGGCATCGACGCAGGCGCCGCAGAGGTTGCACTTGTTCAAATCTATCACAGCTTTCTTGTCCATGATGCGTATGGCGTCAAACGGACATACCTTCACACAAAGCGTGCAACCGGTGCATTTCTCTATAATGACCTGGATCGGCATGGCGCTCCTAACCTAGCTCTCCTTTTAATAATTCCGTTAACTTTTGCGCTATTTCCTGCGGTTCCCCCTGAAGCATCTGCCCGCCTTCCCTCGGCGCGGGGGTAAATATTTTTACCACCTGGGTCGGAGAACCGGTCAGCCCGATATTTTCCGGCGACGCTTCGATATCCGAGGCGGTCCAGTGGCTGATCTTTATCTGCTTTGCCCGCATCATCGCTTTCAGCGAAGGCATGCGAGGCGTGTTAATCTCCTTGACCACCGTCAAAAGCGCGGGAAGCGGCGTCTTGATGATTTCAAAGCCTTCTTCGGTCATCCGCTCCACGCGCGCGGTGGAATCTTTAATCTCTTCTATTTTCTTTACATAGGTTACCTGGGGGATATCCAGGTGAGTGGAAATACCCGGCCCTACCTGAGCGGTATCGCCGTCAGAAGCCTGCTTTCCGCAAATGATCAAATCATAGCTGCCGATCTTTTTGATCGCGCAGGAAAGGGTATAACTGGTAGCCCAGGTATCGCTGCCCGCAAAGGCGCGGTCGGAAACCAGCACCGCCTCATCTATCCCTAAGGAAACCGCCTCCCTGAGCGCTGCGTCCGCCTGTGGAGGCCCCATGGTGATCACAGTCGTCTTGCCCCCGTATTTTTCCTTGAGCCTCACCGCCTCTTCGATCGCGTACATATCAAAAGGGTTGATGATGGACTTTACCCCTTCGCGGATCAGCGTATTGGTCTCGGGGTTGATCCTGACTTCGGTGGTTTCCGGAACCTGCTTTATACATACAACGATATCCATAACGCTTACCCCGTATGTTTACCCATGTATTTTTCGACTTTTTCCAGGTCCCCCTGGGCGATATTTATGAATTCCACGCCCACGTCGTACCTGGTCCCCCTGGAAGGCTCTCCGATGACGAATTCTTTTACCCACACCACTTTGCCCGTGATACGCATGGGCGACTTCTCCCCCGGGAGAAAAATGTTCATGTCTATAATATCCGACTCCTTAAGGGCCTCGTAACCGACGAAGCAAATGCCGCCCTTGCCGATATTCTTGGTGACGGTCAATCTTTCTATTTTTAAAGATTCGCGCTTTTTGTAAGAAACGTCGACCAGGATGTTAAGACGGGCAAATTTCCTTTTCTCCTCCTGTCCCCCCATGCCGCCTCCTTATTTTGCGCTTTCTTTGATGAGCTGCAAGGCGATGATATTCCTCTGGATCTGGTTAGTGCCTTCGTAGATCTGGGTGATCTTGGCGTCACGGACGTATTTCTCTATCGGGTAATCCCTCATATAGCCGTAGCCGCCGAATATCTGGAGCGCGTCAACGCTTGCCTTCATTGCCACGTCAGAGGCGTACATCTTTGCCATGGCCGATTCCTTGGCCACGTTCTTTATGCCCGCGTCAACCATCCTCGCCGTAGAATACACCAGGCCTCTTGCAGCTTCTATCTCGGTGGCCATATCCGCGAGCATCCACTGTATGCCCTGGAAACTGGATATGGACTTGCCGAACTGGTGGCGCTCCTTGGCGTACTTGACCGCCAGCTCAAGCGCCCCTTGAGCGATGCCCAGCGCCTGCGCGGCGACCCCGGGCCGCGACATATCAAACGTCTTCATGGTCACGATGAAACCCATGCCTTCCTTGGCAAGCAAATTTTCCTTGGGGATCTTGCAATCGGTAAATATAAGCTCGCGGGTGGATGAGGCGCGGATGCCGAATTTATCCTCTTTCTTGCCGAAGGTGAATCCCGGCGTCCCTTTTTCCACGATAAAGGCGGAGGCGCCCCTGGCGCCCTTTGTCTTATCGGTCATGGCGACGACCACGTATGTTTCGGCATCGCCGCCGTTAGTGATGAAATGCTTTAACCCGTTAAGGACATAATAATTGCCTTCGCGGCGCGCGGTGGTCTTGATCGCCGAAGCGTCGGAACCTGCTTCGGGCTCGGTAATGCCGAAGGCGGCGACTTTCTTGCCGCTGGCCAGGTCAGGCAGGTATTTCTTCATCTGGCTGTCATTGCCGAAAAGCACTATCGGGAACGTCCCCAGCGCCGAAGCGGCGTAGCAGACCGCGATGCCTCCGCAGGCCCGGGAAAGCTCTTCAGTAGCGATACAAAGGTTAAGCACGCCTACGCCCATGCCGCCGTATGGCTCGGGGATGAATAACCCGAACAGCCCGGCGTCCGCAATGATCTTTATGATATCCCAGGGGTATTCTTCCGACTGGTCATATTTGGCGGCAACGGGCCGTATCTTTTCCTCGGCGATCTTGTGCGCAAGGTCCTTCACCATTTTCTGTTCGTCGCTAAGCAAATAATCCATGTATCCTCCTTTACCCCTTAATAAACTATCACAGCTCTTTGATCAAAGCCACTTCTTCACAATCGGGAAATTTCGGACAATTGATGCATTCCGCCCAGACCTTATGGGGGAGGTGCGCGTGCTTTACCTTCCTGAAACCGAACTTCCTGAAATAATCCGGCTTATAGGTAAGCGCGAACACTCTTCTGGAGCCGAGCTTCCTTGCTTCATCCATGCAGGCAGACACCAGTTCCCTGCCTATCCCCTGCCTCTGCCTCTCCTGTTTCACTGCAAGCGATTTTATCTCCGCCAGGTCCGCCCAGGAAATATGCAGGGCAGCGCATCCGATGATCCTGCCTGCCGACTCATATACCCAGAAATCCCTGACATTATCGTAGAGCTCATTCAAAGAGCGGGGCAGCATGATATCTTTTTTGGCAAAGGCGTTGATCAGCGCCTGCATCTGTTTTATATCTTCTATCCTTGCTTTTCTCAACATATTACTTAATCTCGGTGCCTTTTGCCACGACCACGATGCCTGATTCCGTCACGTGGAAACGCTTTTTATCCTCCACCGGGTCATACCCGATCACCATACCTTCGGGGATCTTTACGTCCTTATCTATGATCGTCCTTTTGATATTGGCGTACCTGCCGACATGAACGCCTTCCATGAGGATGGAATCATGTACCTGGGAATAGCTATTTATCCTGACATTGGGAGCAAGGATAGAACGCTTAACCTGGCCGCCGCTTATGATACAGCCTCCCGATACCAAAGAATCCAGCGCAAGGCCTATCCTGCCGGTGATCTCCCCACCAGCGAATACTGTTTTGGCGGGAGGAAACTGCTCCTGGAGGGTCCTTACGGGCCAGCCATTGTCATACAGATTGAACACGGGCGCAACCTCTATCAAATCCATATTCGCCTCATAATAGGCGTCTATGGTCCCGATATCCCGCCAGTATTGCGCCTCTTTCTTGTTTTCGTCTATGAAGTTATACGCCACTACCTTAAGCCCCTGCTTGACCATGTACGGTAAGACATCCTTGCCGAAATCGTGGTTCGACTGTTTCTTCTTGGCGTCCTCCTGGAGCAATTCGCTCAAAATCTTATGCCTGAATACATAAATACCCATCGAAGCGTATATTTTATCGGAATTACCGGGAATGGTCTTTGGTTTCTGGGGCTTCTCATGGAAGTCCTTGACCTTGCCATCACTGTCCACCTCCAGCACGCCCAGGTGTATTGACTCGCTTTTTTCAACTTCAACCACACCCACGGTCAGGTCGGCGTCCACCTGCCGATGGAACCCGATCATCGCGGCATAATTCATCTTGTAGATATGGTCGCCGGCCAGGATCAATACTTCTTCGGGCGTGGGCTTGTCGATATCCATGGTATAGAGGTTCTGAAAGATGGCGTCGGCAGTGCCCAGGTACCAGGTTTCGCTTACCCGCTGCTGCGCGGGCAGGAGCTCTATGTATTCGCCTAATTCCGAGGACAGGATGTTCCAGCCCAACCGGATATGCCTGTGCAAAGACGCGGATTTGTACTGGGTAAGCACGTAGATCTTGCGCAGACCAGAGTTGATGCAGTTACTTAAAGTGAAATCGATGATCCTGTATATGCCGCCGAAGGGGACTGCGGGCTTGGTGCGGTCCTTAGTCAAAGGCCATAACCGCTCGCCCTTACCGCCCGCCATTATAAAAGTCAATACGTCTTGCATCATGAAAGTATAATGCTGGTGATACCGCGCCTGATCATCATCACGCCTATCGCCGCAAGCAGTATGTACATGATCTTTGAGAACGCCCTTGCGCCGCCTATGCCCAGCGCGCGCATGATGATATCGGCCTTAGCCAGGGTAAGCCATACGATGAGCATGTTCAGGGCCAGGGCTATAAAGGTCGCAACGATGCCGAAGGTATCCAGCATCATCAAAGTCGTGGTCAATACCGCAGGCCCCGTGATCAAGGGGGTGCCCAGGGGAAACACGCCCACATCCTTGGTATGGCCGTCTGTCAGCGTATTCTTCTGCCCGCCCGGTAAAAGAAGGCGCATGGATATGGCGAACAGGAGCGCGCCTCCGGCGATCTGAAAATCGGGAATGGTAATGCCGATAAAACGCAGCACCCATTTCCCCAGGAACATAAACAGGATGGCGACTATGGTCGCGGTGGAAACGGTTTCGATGATGATCCTGTGTCTCTGCTTCCTGCTCGTTCCTTCTACCAGGGAGATAAACAGCGGGATATTGCCGATCGCGTCTACCGCGACAAATATCGGAATAAAAGACAGTATAAAAGGCTCTAATGCGTTCATAGAAAATATAGAATACCACAAAACGGTTGTCCGGGCAAGCAAAATAGCGCCCGGCCTTACCTAATATGTTACTTTCATCAGGCAGAGGCCGCAGGCAGGAGCGGTGGGGCCGGCCAGCTTCCTGTTTTTTGACTCCAATATCTTTTTCAGGCTTCCTTCGGGGAACCTGCCCCTGCCTATTTCGATAAGCGTGCCCGCAATGCTCCTGACCATGTTATACAGGAAACCATCCGCCTCTATGTCTATATGGATGAGGTTCTTATCACGGGAGATGTCCAGCCTCCTGATCGTCTTAATCGAGTTTTTGTGTTTAGCGGCAGAGGCCTGGAACGCCTTAAAATCGTGGCGCCCTAATAAATGGCCGGCTTCTTTTCGCATGAGGGCCATATCGAGGGGATACCGTAAAAAGTACGCCTTTTCCCTTAAAAGCGCTGAACGATGGGGCTGGTTGAGCACGGTGTAACGGTAGGCCTTGGCGCGGCAGCTGAAACGGCTGTGAAAATCAAGCCCTGCCTCCTCGACCTTACCCACCGAAATATCGTCAGGCAGGAGCGCATTAAGGGCTTCGATCAGCTTTTTAGGAGTAATTTTTGAGCTTGTTTTGAAATTGGCGACCTGCGCCCTGGCGTGGACTCCCGCGTCGGTCCTTCCCGAAGCGATAAGCTTGACCTTCTCCTGGAGGACCTTCTGGAGCGCTTTTTCTATGGTTTCCTGGATGGTGTATGATCTGCGGCCTGCGGCTTGCGAGCGGCTTTTCTGGACCTGCCAGCCGGCGAAATGCGTACCGTCATATTCAATGGTAAGTTTAATGTTACGCAAAGAGGTTTTTGAGTTTATTTGCCGTTGATCACGGCCTCGGCTATCTGCACCGCGTTGGTCGCAGCGCCCTTGCGCAGGTTGTCGGCCACTACCCAGAGCCACAAACCGTTTTTGTAAGAGCAATCGCGGCGGATCCTGCCGACAAACACCTCGTCTTTGCCTTCGATGTCTTTGGGCATGGGGTAGAGGTTGTGCTCGGGATCATCCATCACCACCACCCCGGGCGCTTTGGAAAGCAAGGCCCTTACCTTTTCCGGCTCGATGGGTTTTTCGGTCTCGATATACACTGATTCAGAATGTCCGGTCTTTACCGCCACCCGCACGGTGGTCGCGGAGATCCTGATCTTATCGTCATGCATGATCTTCTGGGTTTCCTTGACAAGCTTCCATTCTTCATTGGTGTAGCCGCATTCGGCGAAGCTGCCTATATGGGGAAAGACATTGAACGCAAGCTGCTGAGGCATGGCCTTATTCTCAAGGTCCACCTGCAGGTTTTTAAAACCAGCCTGGACTATCCGGGAGGTCTCTTCTTTCAACTGGTCAACCGCGCCTCTTCCCGCCCCTGAAGACGCCTGCAAAGTGGTAACGATGATCCTTTTAATGCCGGCTTTTTTGTAGATCGGCCACAAAGCGACTACCATCTGGATAGTCGAACAGTTCGGATTAGCGATGATGCCTTTATGTTTTGCTGCGTCCCTGGCATTCACTTCGGGCACGACCAGCGGGACTTTGGGGTCCATGCGGAAATCAGCGCCGTTATCGATCACGACGCAGCCTCTTTTGACCGCGCCCTGGGCATAGACTGCCGCGGCGCCCTTTTCTCCCTCGGTGCCCGCGAAGAGCGCTATGTCAATACCTTCGAAACCTTCGGGCGAGATCGCCTGCACCTGGTATTTCCGGCCGTCTATTTCTATCTCCCTGGCGGAGCGCGCGAACACGCGTAATTCCCCCACGGGAAATTTACGCTCCTTCAGGCAGCGAAGCATCTCTATCCCGACTACGCCTACCCCGATAACCGCAACATTGCATTTTTTCATGACAGTATCCTATATTACAGGTTCTTAACTACCAGGTCGCCGACTTCGCCGGTAGAGTATCCCATTTTTCCTGCGGACAGGGACTTCAAATCCGCAGTCACTATCTTTATCACCGAAGCCTCTATGGCGTTGGCGGCCTTTACTTCTCCCAGGCTTTCCAGAAGCATTGCCAGCGCGCAGATAGCTGCCAGCGGATTAATCACGTTCTTACCCGTGTACTTGGGGGCCGAGCCTCCTATAGGCTCAAACATCGATACGCCCAGGGGGTTGATATTCCCGCCTGCGGCAATGCCCATGCCTCCCTGGACCATCGCCCCCAGGTCGGTGATGATGTCGCCGAACATGTTATCGGTCACGATCACGTCGAACCATTCCGGGTTTTTCACGAACCACATGGTCGTCGCGTCTACATGGGCGTAATCGGTGGCGATATCCGGATATTCTTTGGCCACCTCTTCAAAGGTCCTCAGCCACAGGTCCCAGGCATAGGTGAGGACATTGGTCTTGCCGCATAACGTCAGCTTTTTCCTTTTATCGCGCTTCCTGCAATAGTCAAAGGCGTAACGGATGCAGCGCTCAACCCCCCGGCGGGTATTATAAGAGATCTGGATCGCCACCTCATCCTGCGTGCCTTTGTCCTTGAATTCACCCATACCTTTATACAGGCCTTCGGAATTCTCGCGCACCACCACGAAATCGATGTCCCCGGGTTTTTTGTCCTTCAGCGGGCAGAACGCGGCGTTGTACAGTTTTATCGGCCTTAAATTGATGTACTGGTCGAGGGAAAAGCGCAGCTTCAGGAGGATGCCTGTTTCCAGGATCCCCGGCTTTACGTCCGGGTGGCCGATCGCGCCCAGATAGATCGCGGAAAATTTCCTGAGCTCTTCTATGTCTTTGTCTTCCAGGGTCTTTTTTGTCTTCAGGTACCGCTCGCCCCCGAAATCAAAACTCACGGTCTCGTATTTGAAATTGAATTTCTCACCCGCCGCCTTAAGGACCTTTAGGCCCTCCCGGACCACTTCCGGGCCTGTCCCGTCTCCCGCGATCACCGCTATCTTATACATGCGCGCCCCGCCCTTTCTTCGCTTTCACCCACGGTAACAGCCCGCCCGCCTTGATAAGCTCCTCCAGGAAACCGGGAAAAGGCTGCGTCCTGTACGTTTCATTTTTAGAATTATTCCTTATGGTACCGCTTGATAAATCTATTTCTATCTCATCGCCGTCGGAAATCCTGTCCGTGTCCGCAAGCTCAAGGAACGCGAGGCCGATATTAATGGCGTTCCTGAAGAATATCGCCGCGAAACTTTTCGCAACGACCGCCCTTATGCCGCAGCCCTTGATCGCCAGGGGCGCGTGCTCGCGCGAAGAACCACAGCCGAAATTCCTGCCGGCGACGATTATATCGCCGGCAGATACCTTGCTCACAAAATCAGGGCTGATGCTCTCAAAACTGTGGCTTCCGAGCTCTTTAGGATCGGTAGAAACCAAATATTTGGCCGCAATAATGTCATCGGTGTTGACGTCATCGCCGAACTTATGGACTTTTCCTTTTATAATCATCCTTACTTTATCTCCGAGGGGTGCGCGATCCTGCCGAGCACCGCGGAGGCCGCAGCCACCGCGGGATTGGACAGGTAGACAAACGACCTGGGGCTGCCCATCCTGCCGATAAAATTCCTGTTAGTGGTGGCAAGGCAGGTCTCCCCTTCGGTCAGTATCCCCATATGGCCTCCAAGGCACGGCCCGCAGGTCGGCGTGGAAAAAACGCCTCCGGCCTTTACAAAAACATCGGCCAGCCCTTCGTTGACCGCATCCAGATACACCCGCTGGGTAGCGGGAATGATTACCAAACGAAGCCCCGCCCTGGCCTTTCTGCCTTTTAGAATCCCGGCGGCAACGCGCAGGTCCGAAATCCTGCCGTTGGTGCATGAGCCTATCACGACCTGATCAAGCGTTACCTTGCTAAGCTCGCTCGCCGGCTTTACATTGCTGGGTAAATGCGGGCAGGCGACCATCGGCTCTAACGTTGAGACATCCCACTCGTATGTTCTTTCGTACGCGGCGTCAGTGTCGCTCTTTAACCGGCCCCAGGCTTCTTTTTTAATGACCGCCTTGCGGCCGCCCGATTTCGCGGCATCTTTGATATAGCCGCAGGTTACCTCATCCGGTTCTATAAGCCCCGCGCGGCCGCCGGCCTCAATAGCCATATTCGACATGGAGAACCTGTCGTCCATCCCGAGGCGCTTGATCACGGGAC
Organism: Candidatus Omnitrophota bacterium; assembly: GCA_041309005.1. Lineage (GTDB taxonomy): Bacteria > Omnitrophota > Gorgyraeia > Gygaellales > Profunditerraquicolaceae > PPR-0468. Next base: position 35,976 of record JBFZAN010000025.1, on the reverse strand, counting down.
CGCTGAATTCCATGGCCTTATACAGCGCTCCGTCCACGCCGATCTTACCGATAGTAAACAGTATGAGGTCTTTGCCGCCGACCCATTTTTTCAATTTCCCCTTATAGACGAACTTTACGGTGGCGGGTACCTTAAACCAGCATTTTCCGTCGATGAAGCTGCGCGCCAGGTCCGTTGAGCCCACCCCCGTCGAATAACAGCCCATCGCCCCGTAAGTACAGGTATGGGAATCCGCGCCGATGACAAGGTCGCCGGGCGAAACCAGCCCCAGCTCGGGCAGCAGCGCGTGCTCGATGCCCATGCAGCCTACTTCAAAATAATTTTTTATCTTCTGTTCGCGGGCGAAATCAGCCAGCACCTTGCACTGGTTGGCGCTGCGGGCGTCCTTGGCAGGCGCGAAATGATCGGGCACAAGCACGATTTTGTTTTTGTCGAATACGCGCGTAAGCCCCGCTTTCCTGAACTCTTCTATAGCCAGGGGCGCGGTGATGTCGTTTCCCAGCGCAAGGTCAACGGCAGCCTCTATGAATTCGCCGGGCGCGATATCTTTTTTACCGGTATGAGCCAGTAATATTTTTTCAGCGATCGTATAACCCATGATACGTGTATGAAGAATTTAACCCTTGAATTTTTTTAAGATGACCGTGGCGTTATGTCCGCCAAACCCCAGTGAATTGGACATCGCCACTTCAACGGCGGCCGGACGGGCGGTATTGGGGACATAATCAAGGTCGCAGTCAGGGTCGGGAAATTCGTAATTTGTAGTGGGCGGGACAATTTTGTCTCGGATGCTTAAACAACAGGCGATGAATTCCACGCCTCCCGCTGCCCCGAGTAAATGGCCTGTCATGGATTTTGTGGAAGAGACCATCACTTTCTTGGCGTGGCCGCCTAAGGCTTTCTTTATCGCCAGCGTCTCCACCTTATCGTTGAGCTTGGTGGAAGTGCCGTGCGCATTGATATAGGTAATGCTCCCGGGATCCAGGCGCGCGTCTTTCAGCGCCCATTTCATAGCCAAAGACGCGCCGTAACCTTCGGGATCAGGCGCGGTAATGTGATAGGCATCGCAGGACATGCCGAAGCCTATTACCTCCGCGTAAATAGGAGCATTCCTCTTTTTAGCGTGTTCGAGATTTTCCAGGACTACGATACCGCAACCTTCGGCCATGACAAAACCGGTACGTTCCCTGTCAAAAGGCCGGCTTGCCCTTTCAGGTTCATCGTTTCTCGTGGAGAGCGCTTTTAACGCGCAAAAACCTCCTATCCCCAGCGTAGTGATACAGCTTTCCGTGCCGCCGGTAAACATGATGTCGGCTTCACCGCGTTGTATGACCCTGAACGCGTCGCCTATCGAATGGTTGCCGGAGGCGCATGCCGTAGTGACGCATGAATTGGGGCCGCGGAAGCCGTAGATCATGGCAACATGGCCTGCCGCTTCATTTACGATCAACATCGGGATGAGAAACGGCGAAATACGGGATGGCCCGCCCTTCAAAAAGACCTTATGCTCCTCTTCGATAATACGCAGGCTTCCGATCCCGGAACCCACGATAACGCCGATACGCTCTTTATCCTCTTTCCCGAGGTCAAGACCAGAGTCTTGTACAGCCTGCCGGCTGCAGGCGATCGCGTACTGGACGAACCGTTCCATCCGGTGGGTATCTTTCTTGGTAATGCCGTATAAATGGGGGTCAAAGCCTTTTACTTCGCCGGCAATCCTGCTGTCAAAGAGGCTCGCGTCAAAAGTGGTGAGCTTGCCTATGCCGGATTTCCCCTCTTTAAGCGCGCTCCAAAAGGAGGCGACATCGTTACCTACCGGCGAAATCACCCCTAATCCCGTGACTACTACTCTATGGTCATGCATTAAGCACCTTAAGTTTTTATCTAGCGCGCCTTGAGCTTATATTTAGCACACCTTGGCCTAAAGGAGGGCCAAGTGCGCGCTTGCTGCGCGAAATCCTGCGGAGTGCGTCAAAATTATCGGAGCGAAGCAAAGAGAATTTTGGCGCGGCTACGACGCAGGAAACCCTATCCCCCTTCTAAAACTTACCCCGCCAAAGCTCTGGCGGGGTAGGGGATAGCGCTGCCGCGGTCAGACGGCGCATGTATATCAATGGTTATTTATTTCCAGATTTTTCTTCGATATATTTGACTGCATCACCGACCGTAGTGATCTTTTCCGCATCTTCATCCGGTATCTCTATGCCGAACTCTTCTTCGAACGCCATTACCAGTTCGACCGTGTCCAGAGAGTCTGCGCCCAGATCATCGATAAATGATGCCTCGGGGGTGACTTCTTCAGGTTTTACTCCGAGCTGCTCCGCTATTATTGATTTAACCTTATCAGCAACTGCCATTCTTTTCCTCCTTTGTAACCACCTGCCATACGGAAACATCTGTTCCGTACCAAGTGATTATGCCATAACCATACCGCCATCTATCACGATAGTCTGACCCGTGATATAATCCGCTTCGCCGCTTGCAAGAAACAAGCATGTATGTGCCACGTCATCGGGACTGCCGAGCTTCGCCAGAGGGATAGCCGCCAGCATCTTCTCTTTTATTTCCTGGGGCAGCTTCGCAGTCATCTCTGTCTGGATGAACCCGGGCGCTACCGCGTTGACGTTGATGTTCCTGGGCGCCAACTCTTTCGCGGCAGTCTTAGTCAGGGCGATTATGCCCGCCTTGGAGGCCGAATAATTCGCCTGACCGATATTGCCTATTATGCCAATGATCGAAGCGATATTGACGATCTTGCCTGAACGCTGTTTGATCATTACCCTGGAAACGGCCTTGGTGCAGTGGAATGTGCCTTTCAGGTTCACATCGATGACCGCGTTCCAGTCTGATTCGCTCATGCGCAACAACAGGCCATCCTTGGTTATTCCAGCGTTGTTTACTAATATATCAATCCTTCCAAATTTGTCAAGAATTTTATTAATTACCTCTTCCACCTTGCCGTAATCGGTGACATCCATCGTAAGCGCCATCGACCGCCTGCCTTGCGCCTCGATGTCCTGCGAGGTTTTTTGGGCTTCCTCGAGATTCACGTCCCCGATGGCTACATCCGCGCCTTCCCCGGCAAAGAGCAGCGCGATCGAACGGCCTATTCCCCTGGCGCCTCCGGTGACCAGGACAACCTTATCTTTTACACGCATCTAGCCCCCCTCTTACAATATCTTCTTTCTTTTCCATATTGGAAACACACGCCTTCTCATCTATGCGGCGCATAAGGCCTTTTAAGACTTTTCCCGGCCCGAATTCAATGAACGAATTGACGGCCGCGGAAAGCATGAATCTCATCGAGTCTTCCCAAAGCACGCTGGAAGCAACCTGCTTGATCAGGTTATCCCTGATTTCAGAAGGAACAGTAACCGGCCGGCCGGTAACATTACTTATTACGGGTATCCTGGGTTCGCCGATCTTTATCTTCGCCAATTCTCCGGCTAAGCGCACGGACGCGCCCTTCATGAGCGAAGAATGGAACGCCCCGCTCACTTCAAGCTCGATAACCCTTCGAGCCCCTTGTTGTTCTGCCGCCGCAGAGGCTTCCTTGACCTGCGCGCTGCCGCCCGATATCACTATCTGGCCGGGCGAATTGATATTGGCTATCTGGGCGCCTGTTTTATCGCAGATATCCTTGAGCGCTGCCAGGTCAAGCCCTAACACCGAAGCCATCTTCCCCGGGTATTTACGCGCCTCTTCTTCCATGAACTCGCCGCGGCGCCTGACTAAATAGACCGCGTCCTCAAACGTAAGCGCTGAAGCGGCGACCAGGGCGGAATATTCTCCCAGGCTTAGTCCCGCGGCGAAACCGCAGGACAGTTCCTTTGAGGCCTCAGTCGTCCTGAACGCCTCAAACGCCGCTACCGTCATGGTAACGATCGCCGGCTGACAATTATCGGTTTTGGTCAACTCCTCAAGAGGCCCCTGGAAACAGAGCCTTGTCAGGGAAAACCCTAAAACCTCATCCGCTTTATCAAAGACCGCCTTGCTTTCGGGAAAAGACTCATAGAGGTCTTTGCCCATGCCTGCATATTGGCTGCCCTGCCCCGCGAACAAAAATGCCCTTACCATTTGATCACGCACGCGCCCCAGACAAGGCCGGCGCCAAAAGCGTCGAGCACGAGAATATCGCCCTTCTTGATCCTTCCTTCTTTTACCGCTTCGCACAGGGCTATGGCGGTAGAGGCCGAAGAGGTATTGCCGTACCTTTCAATGTTCAAATACACCTTATCTTCAGACAGCCCCAGCCGCTTGGCCACCGCGGATATTATCCTTACGTTGGCCTGATGCGGTATAAGCAAGTCCACGTCCTTAGGGCTTAGCCCCGCGTTGCTTAACGCATGCGTAGCGGCATTAGTCATGGCTTTGACCGCGATCTTAAAAAGCTCATTGCCCCTCATCTTTATGTAATGTAAGCGCCCGTCTATGGTCTTATGCGTGGCGGGGTTCCTCGAACCTCCCCCGGGCAGCATCAAAAGGTCCGCGTAGTTACCGTCGCTTCCCAGGTAACTTGAGAGCATGCCGCCTGATTTGACCTCTCCCAGCACTACCGCCCCAGAACCGTCACCGAACAAAACACAGGTATTCCTGTCCTCCCAGTCGGTGACGCCGGAAAGCACCTCCGCGCCGATGATCAGGGCGTTCTTATACACCCCCCTGGCAATAAACTGCTGAGCGGTCACCAGGCCGTAGAGAAAACCGGAACATGCCGCCGAAATATCGAAGCACACCGCGTTCTTGGCGCCTAAGGCTGCCTGGACGAAACAGGCGGTGGAAGGAAACTGCATATCGGGAGTGATAGTCGCGATGATCAGAAGGTCGAGGTCCTGCGGCTTGACCTTGGCGTCTTTAAGCGCCTCTTCAGCCGCCTTCATTGCCAGGTCGGATACCGCCTCCTGCTTGGAAACGATACGCCGTTCCTTTATTCCCGTGCGCGTGGTGATCCACTCGTCGGAAGTATCGACCATCTTTTCCAGGTCCGCGTTGGAAAGGACCGTCTTCGGCAGGTATTTGCCCACACCTATGATCCCGACTTTTTTCATCTTACGCTTCTTTCAAAGATTCCAGGATCTTTTCGTTAAACTGGCGCTCGACCTCTTCCTTGGCGACTCCGATGGCGTTCTTAATCGCGTTGGCGTTAGAACGGCCGTGGCCGATGATGACTACGCCGTTTACCCCCAATAAGGGCGCGCCGCCGTATTCGGAATAATCCAGTTCTTTCTTGAGGTTTATAAAACTCTTCTTTAAGAAAAGGAGGCCTAATTTCCCCCGCACGCTTCCGGTAAAATGCCTCTTCAGGAACACAAACAAAGTCTCCGCCAGGCTTTCGGAAACTTTCAGCGCGACGTTACCCACGAACCCGTCACAGATGATCACGTCGCAGCGCCCGGAAAACAGGTCTTTTCCTTCCACGTTACCGATAAAATTAAGCTTGCTTTTTTCAAGCAGTTCGCCTGTCTCCTTGACAAAATCCGTGCCTTTGGACTCTTCTTCGCCGATGTTCAAGAGGCCGACCGAAGGGGTAGGCCTGTTCAATATATAGCGGAAGTACGCGTCCCCCATGATCCCGTATTGCAAAAGCTGTTTCGGCTTGGGGTCGATATTGGCGCCCACGTCTATGAGCAAGGCGATGCCTTTTAAGGTCGGCAGCACTATCGCTATACCCGGCCGTTCTATCCCCGGCAGAAGCCCCAGGCTTAACGTAGCCGCGCATACCACCGCGCCCGTATTGCCGGCGCTGAAGAACGCGTCTGCCTTGCCTTCTTTGATGAGGTTTAACCCCACGACAATTGAAGACTTCCTCTTCCTCCTGACGCTGGTGGCGGGAGACTCGGACATTTCGATGACTTCCGTCGTGTGGCACACGGAGATCCTCCCGCCCGAATACCGCGATTTCGCAAGAAGCGATTGTATCTTTTCCTCATCGCCTACCAGCACCACTTCGGCGTTATATTCTTTTACCGCGGAAACCGTGCCCTCGATCACTACCTCAGGCGCAAAGTCCCCTCCCATCGCATCGACTATTATCTTCATATGGCCTTTATTGCCGTTACCGGGATTAACGCGCTTTCTTTTTTTCTTTTACCTTGATTTCCACCGCCTGCGTGCCGTTATAATACCCGCACGCGCCGCAGACGCGGTGAGGTACTTTGGGCTCTTTGCATTGAGGACAAGGTATCAAGTTCATGGCGGCGATCTTCCAATGGGTCCTTCTTCTTCTGCCGCGCGCACTGGAATGCCGCTTTTTAGGTAAAGCCATGTGTTCCCCCTTTGTACCGGCTGTTTACCGGTCAGTTTTTATCCGCAACCACAACTTCCTTCATTAAGATTCTTCCCGCATTGCGGGCATAACCCGTTACAATCAATGCTGCATAAGGGCTTCATGGGATAATCAAGCACGATCTCCTGCCGTATATCCTGGTCCAAGTCGATCACGCGAACTGATTTTTCCACCGGGTAATTAAGCTTTAAGGTCTTCCTGAAGTCGATCTCGAATTCTTTCAGGCAACGGCTGCACACAAGCGTGACCACGGTAGACAAAGTAAGATCCACGGACACCGCATTGGTGATCATGGCCACATCGGCAAGCAGCTTGACCGGCTGCTTGAATTTGATTATATCCGTATCGAGTTCCAAAGCCTGCGGCGAGACTGTCTCCTCTAACCTGGCCCCTTCAAGCGGTATCTGCTCTATATATAGCTTCATCTACTTGCCTTGCGCGGATCATCCCCGATCGGGCCCCGCAGTTTTCTTTTTAATTCCTGCTCCACGAAACGGGGCACAAAACAGGACAGGTCCGCGCCTAAAGAAGCGGCTTCCTTCAGGAGCCTGGAGGAAAGATAACTGTAGGATTCCTGGGGCATCAGGAATATAGTCTCAATATCGGAGGCGAGCTTTCTATTGGTTAACGCCATCTGGAATTCGTATTCAAAATCGGAAACCATCCGTAAGCCGCGGATCAGAACTTTGGCTTTCTGCGCGCGCACATACTTTACCGCAAGGCCGCCAAAATCATCCACTTTTACCCTTTTGAATCCTGCCGTCGCTTTCTTGAGCATAGCCACCCTCTCCTCCACGCTAAAGAGCGGCTTTTTATGAGGATTGTGGGCGACTGCGACCACGACCTCCGAGAATGCCTCCTGGGCCCTTTTAATAAGGTCAATATGGCCGTAGGTGACCGGGTCAAAGGTGCCCGCGTATATGGCTTTTTGATACATCCGTCTTGGCGCGCTTGTCTTAAGTCCTTGCGTAGAATGACAATAGGGTGTCTCCATAACCCGATTGCCTGGTAATGCTGAAATTATCCGCTTGTTCAGGCAGGATATCCTTCTTAAAATGCTGCGCTACTATGAAACCATAGTGGGTTAATATATCATAAGCCCCCAGTATTTGCAAGGTTTTTTTTGCCATCTCCTGGTAATACGGCGGGTCTAAGAACACGACATCGAATTTACGCCCTTTTTTAAAGAATTCCGGAAGCGCCTGGAACACGTCTTTGTGCATGACCGATGGCGCGCATGGCGAAGCCAGGCCCTCCCCTTTACATACCCCCAGCACATTCTGCTGCAGCGCCTTGATACACTGGTTGTCTTTTTCCACAAAAACTACCTCTTTTGCCCCCATAGACAGGGCCTCTAATCCTACTGCCCCGGAACCGGCGAAAAGATCAAGAAATGACATATCCTGCATATCGCCCAGTATGTCAAAAAGCGCCTTTCTGGCCATATCCTGCGTGGGCCTGATATGGCCCGGAGCCTTGATCTGCCTTCCCTTATATATACCGCTTATGATCCTCATCGCTTTACAAACTCATTTACGCTTATGTAACCGGAGTTTCGCGCTTCCTCGAACCGGTACCCCGGCCCTAAGTCCTTCGTTTCCATAAAAAGCTGGTTCATGAGGGCGTTATCCGTAGGGTGATAATGACGAACGACGAATATCTTTACCGCCCTATCCGAAAGGCCGGAAACAGCGGCTGTTAGCTGGGCTTCATCAGACACCGGAACCACATACACGTTGTCGTCAAGGTAATACGCCTGCGCGAACACAACGCTTCTTACGTTATACACAATGACTGCCGAAGGCAACCCTTTAGCCTCCCTATTTATCCATTCGGATACGCGTTCGGGCGCCGGCCCGAACTGAATACCTGACGCATTGGCCGCGGATATTACCAGGCAGAGCATGAAGAGATACATAACGGCTTTGTGGCGTGAAAAATTATGGGACAGGAAATAGCCGGCAAGCAGGATGAACCCGGCGAATGAAAATGTCCAGAAACGCTCCTGCCTGAGCACCGCTCCGTGCAGCGCATAATCCATACAACACATCCCCGCTAAAGGCAGGCCGGTCAGCGCGACACAGAACAGCAATTCCCGGCGCCATGATTTTAAAGCCTCCCGGGGGGTCCGCCACCCCATGTATATAAACAGGGCTACGGCGGCTAACATCGGTACGCTGCTTAAGGGATTGCCTGCTGCGTATATGGCCACGTACCGGATAAAACCGGCTGCCAGATAATACAGTTTGTTCATGAAGCCGGGGAAGCCGAATAGCCACTCGGTAAGGTAGAAATTATACCCCCTTTCCATAACGCGCAAATACCAGGGGGAGAAAAGCAGCAGCGAACAGATAAAAGCCAGGTAGAATTTCCGCAAGAGCGGGGCATCAAGCCTGTGCGCGACGCTGAAGTAAAAAAACTGGGCGAGAGAAACAAAAATATAGAAATAATGGGTATATATCCCCAAAGAGTTTACCGCGGCAAAACCCACCGCATCAAGCGCGCGGCGTTTACGGTCGAAGCGGGCCAGGAACATCACTGATAATAACGCGAGCAGCAGGATCAGGCTATATGACCGCGCTTCCCGGGCATACATTACCGCAAAGGGTGAAATGCAGGTAAATACCGCGCTGAATACCGCTGCTTTGTTTCCAAAGAGCACCCGGCCTGCACAATATGCCGCCCATATGCACAATACCCCCATAAGGACCGAAAAAGACCGCAGCACAAGCGCGCTTTCTCCGAATGCCCTCATCCAGAAATGCATCAGCCAGAAATACAGGGGCGGATGCGTGTCCGTAACGAGCACGCTGTTACTGACATCTTTGATGCCCCGCGCAGGGTCATCCCTCAAGAATCTCTTAAGGCCGCCGGCCCTTAAGGCCTCGGGAGGCTTTTTCTGGGAAAGCTCCTGCAGGTAACGCAACGCATCCAGCCCGTGGCCGGTCGCCTGAAAAAGCGTAAAAAACTCATCCGTCCACAGGGAGCGCCGGGAGAGGCCGTGCAGCCTTAAGATCAGCCCCAGCGCCATAAGAACGCACAATAAAACTACGGACATTTTCCTACCCATATGCTGCATCCTTCACAGGTCAACCCGTGCTGGCGTATTCCTTGTATTCGGGAAACCGCTGCAATAATTTTTCCTTAAGGGCCATGTTCTGCCGCCGGCTCAAAGACGGGTCTTTGCCTATAAGGCACACCGCCTCTTCGCGCGCGTGTTTTAAAAGCTGCATCTGGGTCAGCGGGTTTGCGATCCTTAGCTCCGATAACCCGTGCTGGCGCTTTCCGAAAAACTCACCCGGCCCCCTGATCTTCAGATCCTCCTCCGCGATACGGAAGCCGTCGCTGTAACGCATCATCGCTTCGAGCCTTTGTTCGGCTTCCCGGGTCCCCGCGTCTGAAATCAACAGGCAGAAAGATTCCGCCGCCCCGCGGCCGACCCTGCCGCGCAATTGATGCAACTGGCTCAACCCGAAGCGTTCGGCATGCTGGATGATCATACAGGTCGCGTTAGGTATATCGATGCCTACCTCCAGGATAGTGGTAGAAACCAGCACGTCAAGGTGCCGCCCTTTGAATTTTTCCATGACCGCATCCTGCTGGGCCTGTTTTAATTTTCCGTGTATAAGCCCTACGCGGAATTCCCGGAATTCCCTGTCCTTGAACAGCTCGTACATTTTCCTGGCGCCGGCCATGTCCAACGCGTATGACTCTTCGATAACAGGATACACGATATACACCTGCCTGCCCGCGCGCAGCTCATTCCTGGCGATGGCATACGCCCCGGCAGAGCCATCCTCCGTAAAACGCTGCGTCTTTACTGCTTTCCTTCCGGGAGGAAGCTCCTTTATCACAGAGACGTCGAGGTCGCCGTATAACGTGATCGCCAGGGTCCTGGGTATGGGGGTTGCGGTCATGATGAGGGCGTCCGGATGCGCGCCTTTTCCGGGCAATAACGCCCTCTGCCCCACGCCGAATTTATGCTGTTCGTCGATGACCACCAGCCCCAGATTTTTGAATACCACTTTCTCCTGAAGCAGCGCGTGCGTGCCTATCACAAGATTTATCTTCCCTCTTTTAATGTCCTTAACGAGTGAGCCCCGTTCCTCTTTATCGATGCTGCCGGTAAGCAGCCTTATCTGCACTTTCGCGTTCAACAGCCTGGAAGAGGCGACCTGCGACTTTATCTTTTCGTAATGCTGCCTTGCCAGTATCTCGGTAGGCGCCATAAACGCGACCTGGTAACCTCCCTGTATCGCGATAAGGCTTGCGACAGTAGCAACCACTGTTTTTCCGGAACCAACATCCCCCTCCAACAACCGCTGCATCAGCCGGGGGCTGGCCATGTCAAGGCGTATCTCCCCGATCACCTCCTCCTGCGACGCGGTCAAGGAAAAAGGCAGCCCCGCCAGGAAAGTATCGGCCAGCGGTCCGTGCGCCTCGTGGGCGATACCCGCTTCTTCCCGCCTTTTGATCTTTCGCAGCGCCAGCGGCAGGAGGAATAAAAAGAACTCCTCAAAAGAAAGCCTGGTATAAGCCTCCTGTTGCATCGAAAAGCTCTCCGGGAAATGGATATTGTTCAGGCTTTTCGCCAGGTTCAAAAGATTATGCCTTGACCGTATGTCGTAAGGAAGGATGTCGATGTCGCCCGCTTTCGGGAGATATTCCTGCAGCGCCTGTTTGATACTGCGGCGCAAAGCCCGCTGGTTTACGCCTTCCAGCAAAGGATATACGGGCACTATCCTGCCCATACTCAAGGACCCGGCGAGGTCTTCCTGCGAAAGGAGCGTTTCAAACTCAGGAGAGCTCATCTGCAGGCGGCCCGCGTAGCGCTCGACTTTACCGTATAACACGAGGTCCTGTCCGACCTGAAAATAATCCCCAAGATAAGGCTGGTTGAACCACACGCAGAACAAAACACCCGTCTCATCCTGCACCGCGATCTCTACGATGCTAAACTTGCGCCGCCTGAACGAATTACGCCCTCCCCGCGCCATGACCTTTGCCTTAAGCGTATAGACCTTGCCCTCTTCCAGCTGTGAGATACGGCTGAAATTAGTCCGGTCTTCATACCTGCGCGGGAAATAATACAGGAGGTCTTCGACCGAGAACACCCCCGCGGCGTTGAATTGCTTCTCTCGCTTCGGCCCGATCCCTTTCAGATAACGCACAGGCATCGCGTTCAATTTTTCCATGAACTTATTATAATATATAAGGTTGAGAGCGTAAAGAAATAACGGGCCCCTTTTACAGGGTGACCTGCTCGCCCGGTTCAGGCTGGGGCGTATTGGGTTCGGAAGGCGCCGGCGGCTGCGCAGGAATGCGTTGTTTCCCCTGGATGACCTTGATCTCAAGCTCCTGCGTTGAATATATCTGGTCCTTGTCCTTGACGGAACTCGGCCCTATCTTTAATGTGCCCGCCTCTTTTGGCAAGAGTATGCAGGTATATACGAGAATAGTCCTGATCTCTGATTTCACGAATGAAAAGGTTGAAGATTGCGCTTCGGAAAGGACTTCGAATTTCGTGAAACTTGGCAATTGCGGCCGGGGAATATCCTTTTGCGTAGAGGTGATTATCAGCTTGTAGGTAAGCGTGTCGTCCGTAGAAAGATCGGTTTTGTCAACCTCGGCTTTAATGGAAACCTGCGCAAAGGCAGAAGAGGCGCACGCAATCGCTGCAACAGCCGCAATAAGAAGGGTTTTCTTCATAAATTCCTCGGTCCTAAAAAGATGCTATTGACTTAAACAGACCCGGATCATGCTCCAGGGCCTTTAAGAAATATTCCACCATCCGGGGGTCAAATTGAGTATTCATATTACGTATAAGCTCATCCCTGGCGACCTCAAGGGACAGCCCTTTGCGATATGGCCTGTCCGTGGTCATCGCGTCAAAGGTGTCGGCTACCGCAAGGATCCTCGCGCCGGAAGCAATTGCGTCGCCCTTCCTGCCGTCGGGATACCCCGCGCCGTCAAACCTTTCATGATGCTGCCTTACCAGGACCGCGACTTCGCTTAAGAACGGAAGGGAACCCACCAGCTCCTCCCCGATCAACGTGTGCAGCTTGATAAGCGCGAATTCCTCAACGGTAAGTTTCCCGGGCTTTAAAAGCACGTCGTCCCTGATGCCGATCTTTCCGATATCGTGAAGCAGCCCGGCCCTGCGCAGAGTTTCGGTCTGGACGGGGTCAAGCCCTATCTCCCTGGCTATCGCCAGCGCATATTTGGTGACGTTCTCCGAATGGCTGCTGGTGTAAGGGTCGCGCGCGTCAAGTACCAGCGCCAGGGTAGTGATCGTTTTCAGATAATCCCGCTGGATCTGGTCGTGGAGCCTGGTGTTCTTGAAAGCGACCGCGCTTATCCTGGCCACATTCATCAGGAGCTCCAGGTCTCTTTTTGAGAACGGGGCATTGGAACGCTTATCTACGACATTGAGCACCCCCAGGACCTCACCCTGCACCAGGAGAGGGACGCTGACGAACGCGCGTTTAAGGTAATGCTCCTTGTTCATGGACTTATAGTAGAAGTTATTTTCCAGGTCGTTAATAAGCAAAGGCTCTTTTTGCTGCATGACCGCGCCCGTGATGCTTTGGCCTTTTGACAATGTGGAGTTTTGCAGCGCTTCGTCGTTTTCGGTGCCCATCGCGCAGGCCGCTTTCAAGTTCACGGCCGTTTCATCGGTTAAAAAAAGCACGCAGGCGCTCGCGCTCAGGAACCTGCGCACCTCTTCGACGATAAAACGGGCTATCTTCTCTTCATTCAATGTGAGGGTGATGTTCTCGTTCAGCTTAAAGATGAATGCTGTCTCTTCCTCGAGCCATATTTTATCCGCTATTGCCGAAGACGCGGGGCCTTCCGGATGGTTTTCCCTGCCCGGCTTACTGGCCGCGGGGCCGCGCGGGCCTTGGCGCAAAGGCTCTTTGTCTTTCCGGCCCGTATGTTTCCAGGCGAAAAAGACCGCCGCGGCGCCACAGGCAAGCCAAAAAATCAAAAAATAAACCGCTCCCACTGCCACCTCCTTGCAGCCGGATCGCCTACGATACCGTCATTGTATATGCAATCCTTTACCGCGTCAATCCGAAAGTCTATCCGGCTTCCAGGAATGCCTCAAATATGGAAACCATATCCTGCCGGCTCCTGGCGGCGCTTACTTTTTCACGCAGAGGCCTCACTCCCCGCAAGCCCTTCGTATACCAGCCGAAAAATTTACGGAAGAGCACCACCCCTACCCTCTCGCCGTGAAAACCGATACAGGACTCTAAATGCCGGCGCATAACGAGGGAAACCTCGTCTCTGGAGGGCCTTTTGACGCACGCGCCATCTTCCAGGAAAGCTTCGCATTCTCTGAATATCCAGGGGTTGCCTAAAGCGCCCCTGGCAACGAGCACGCCGTCGCAGCCGGTGCGGTCGAACATTTTTTTTGACAGCGGCGCGCTCAAGACATCGCCGCTTGCGATAACCGGGATATCGAGCGCTTTCTTTACGTTCTCTATCGTCTTATAATCTACGCTGCCGCTATAGCCCTGCTGCCTGGTCCTGCCGTGGATAAAAAGGGCGGCGATCCCTGCATCCTGCGCCGCGCGCGCCACTTCCACCCCATTGACGGAATGGGCGTCCCAGCCCGTACGGATCTTGACCGTTACCGGCACGCTCGCATTCTTCACCACGATCCTCAGTAACGCCTGCAGCAGGCGAGGCTCCTTCAGCAAACTGGCCCCCTCCCCCCTCCTGGTAACTTTTCTCTCGGGGCAGGCGGCGTTGAAATCAAGGATATGGAACCGGTATTTCTTGAGGATATCCAGCGCCCTCTCTAAATAGGCGGGCTCTTTAGCCAAAAGCTGTACTCCTAAAGGCGTATCCTCGGGGCAGGTGGAAAGCATTTGAGCAGTCCGCACGCTCTTAAACCCAAGCGAACGGACATTTATCATTTCCACGAACGCCAGTTCACAGCCGAATTCGCGGTTAAGCATCCGAAACGGCAGGTCGCTTATTCCCGCCAGGGGCGCCAGGATCAAGGCTGATTTTAACTGTAATGCGCCGATCTTAAGCATATGTGTATTGTACAGGCAAGAAAAGCCAGAGGCAATTAAGTTGATGGTGCGGGTTGAAATTCAGGGGAAGATATGGCATACTTATATAAGAGAGAATGAGATAACTAAATACAACAGGAGGTTGGTCGATAGCGGAAGCTATAAGGCCTATCACCTACTAACCCCGAAGCGTTCTTCGGGGTTTTTAATTTTCTGGCGCGCCCGATCACCTCTTCAGCACCTTCTGCCCCACGTCCTCTACTTGTTGACCGAGGCCGGTAATACCCTCTATCAACCGCTGGTTCGCGCCTATCAGCGCCTGGTTGGAACTTACGATAGCTTCGCTGTCCCGGCCGGAAGCGATCAAACGTCCTTCTATTTCCGTCAACTTCACGTACATTAAAACCAGTAAGACCGCGATCGCCAGAAGGATCGCATTCGCGAGTTTCATTGGAGGCTCCTTTTAAACAGAAAGGCAATCCCGTTTCAAAGTATATACCTCTGATCTTTGATTAGCGGGTTGTCCTTTATTTCCTTTATTGTGGCCTCGGGCAAGCCGGGCTTGCCTAACTTGAAATACATGTAATGCTTGTACCCTTCAACGCCGGGCTGGTCAAACGCGTTAACTCCTAAAAGCTCTCCCTCGAAAGCAGTAGCCATTTCAAAAAAGAAAAGAAGCCCTCCCCAATAGTACGGCGAGATCTCGGGCAAGGTGATGGTACAGCTTGGCCTTGATTCCCTGGCAAGCGCCCACTCCGTAGCTTCCTGGGCCAACTCCAGCAGCCCTGAATACGATCTACCCGAAAGAATATCCTTCCCGCCCGGGATTTTAAGGTCGCGGGCGAATTTCTTTACCCTGATAAAGGTGACCGCTTTGTTATTTTCCCCTTCGATATTATTCTGCTGTATGGAATGCAGGTCGTTGGTCCCCCTGCAGGCGACAGGGGTCCTTCCGACGTTCACGACCTTCGAGGCATCCGCGCGCCAGGCTTCGGTACCGTCATTTGCGATCTCTATCTTTCTCGCGTATTTTTTCCCAAGGCTTTCAGCAAGCAATTGAACATACCAGTCGGCGGTCGATTTGAGCGCTTCGGAAAAGGGCATGACTATCGCGATGGATTTACCCTTTTTCCTGTACAGGATGGTATGCAGCGCCGCGTACATATACGCCGGGTTACCCGCAAGATCAGGGCTCAAACAGCGCTCCCTCATGGCGAGCGCGCCTTCGAATATCCTGGCGATATCGACACCCGCCAGCGCCAGGTGCAAAAGGCCGATATTGAGTTCCGAAAACCTCCCTCCCACCCCTTTCAGTAAGGGCAGGCTCCTAAAGCTAAGCGTATCCTTTGCCTGCTCCTGGTCTACTTTTTTCCTGAGGCTTCCCGACGTCGGATCCGTGATCGCGAGTATCCGGCGCCCGAATTTAGCGCCTACATGTTTCTTAAGCCAGGCCTCTATTACCATTAGCGCCGCTTTGGTTTCGGTCGTTTCGCCTGATTTTGAGATAACTATGACAAATGTTTTCTTAGGGTCCAGGTTCTTTAACAGCGCGCGCAGGGTTTCCGGGTCAAGATTGTTGCCTTCAAAATAAATCCGCGGCCTGCCTTTCCTGAGCGCCTTGAATTCATTATAGTACGGCGCGCACAACGCGTCCTGGGCAGCCTTCAGCCCCAGATAAGAACCTCCTATGCCAAGAGAGACCACATTGTCGAACTTCGCGGCGATCTCTTTTGCCAGCGAACGGACTTCATCTATCATCTTTTCGCCCTGTAAAGGCAGCTCCACCCATTCCAGGCTCAATGTCTTCCTGGCAACAGGGCTGGCCATCAATCCGGTAAGATGCTCATGCGCGTCCTTTATGCGGCCTGACAGCTCCTGCATATCCGACGGCGTCACTCCATGGAGGCCGCCGATGGAATGGTCGAGCATATTATTAAAATCAAAGGTGATCTTTTGCATCATGGTTCTCCTTCTTGCGTAACGCGTTGGCTATCTCTTTAAGCAGGCGTTCGGGGGTAAAAGGTTTTATAATATAGGCCTGCGCGCCTATCTGGAACGCTTTGAGCATCTCTTTCTGCGAGCCTTCCGCGCTCACAAAGATCAGCGCGATGGCTTTGGTTTCCTCATGGGCCTTAAGCATCTGCGCCGCCTGAAAGCCGTCTATGACCGGGATATTCACGTCCAAAAGCACCAAGTCCGGTTTGAACTCTCCGGCTTTCTCCAAGATACGCTGCGCGCTGCGGACGGAACTTACTTCGTAATCGTTCGCTTTTAACCGGAGCTCAAGTAATTTGGACATGAAAGGATTGTCTTCGACCACCAGGATCTTCTTCACAGCCTCACCTATAACTGTCATGCGCCGGTGTCCCGCTTATCATCCAGCAGGTTCTTGATCTTCTTCTCTACGATGTCCAGCATTTCCTGCTTGGAGATATCTTCGGGTTTGCGCTTGTCTCCTCTTAAGGCGAAACTCACTTTTTTTAAGAAGTCCGTGGCAATGAGGGGCTTGAGGATATAATCCGCCGCGTGGCCGTGCGCGACGCTCTTGACCACCTCTTCGGTATCCGTTCTGCCGGTGAGCATTATCACCGGGATAGCGCTCGTGGCGGCGTCCTGTTTTAATTTTTGCAAGGCCTCCTGCCCGTTCATCCTGGGCATGGATATATCCAAAAGGATCAGGTCGGGCTTTTCCGCCCTGGCCTTCTCGATGCCCTGCGCGCCGTCGCTTGCGGTAATGACGTCGTAACCGTTTGCCTTCAGCCTGGATTCCACCACCTTGATAATATTGGGCTCATCATCGACTATCAATATTTTCTTTGCCATATTCCCTCGCTTTTCTTCTTCAGGTTAACAAAGGTTTCCGGGACTGTACGGAACCTTCCAGCAACCCGCGCGATTCCACGGCGTCATGCGGGTATGTGGCATAACCGTACTGAAGCCGGGGCCGTTGTTGCGCGGCGAGTTCTTCAGGCAGCAGTTTTTCTAACGCGGCCTTCAGCCTCTGGGCCATTTCTTCCAGTCCCTGCTTTGCCACCTTCGCCAGAATGACGACCTCATGGCTGCCTTTGAGCGCTATAAAATCACCCGCCCTCATGACCTTGCCGCAGGCCTCAAGCGTCCCCAAAAGGACCTTACGGGCCCTCACCTGGCCTTGCGCGCCGGCGATGTCCTGATAATTTTCGAACGCGATACTGCAGACGGAAAACTCCCTGCCGTCTTTTGTTGCCTCCAGGATCCTTTTATCTATAAGCTCCAGGAGCATTTCCTGCGCGATGTATTTTGGCAGCACAAAGTTAAATCTGGTCCCTTCCTGCGGCGTACTCTCTACCCATATCTTTCCATGATGCAGCTCTACGATACCTTTGGCTATGGAAAGGCCAAGGCCCGTGCCCTTTTCTCCGGGCCCGTCAGTGCGGCCGAACTGCTGGAATTTACTGAACACCCTGGGCAGGTCTTCCTTGGCAATGCCCCTTCCGGTATCAAAGACAGCGCATTCGACCGAATCTTCCCTGTCCGTTACCGCGATGCCGATATGGCCTTTTTCTGTGAATTTAAGGGCGTTACCTATCAGATTGGTAAACACCTGGATGATCTTATCCTTATCGATATAGGCTTCTATGGCGTCCGCGGAAAAATCACTTTGCATAGAGAGGCCTTTTTCCCTGGCGCGCGCCATAAACAAAAAAAGTATCCCCTTCACCAGCGCTACTACATCCACCACTTCCCTCTTAAGCTCGAATTTTTTTGCTTCGATCTTTGATATATCCAGGAGCTCGTTGATGATCCTGGTGAGGCGGTCGATATCCTCCAGGCACATGGAAAGGAATTCCCTTTGCTGCCCGGTGGTCGCGCCCAGTATGCCGTCTAAGACCTGCGAAACGGATTCCCGTATGGTGGTCAATGGGGTGCGCAGTTCGTGGGAAACGGTGGAGATGAACTCGGTCTTGAGCCGGTCTATCTCCTTCTCGCTGGTGATATCGCGTAAGAGTATGATGGTGCCGATCTTTTTGTCTTTTCTGTCTATCACGGCGGTGGCGTCCGCCCTGAGGGTCAATTTCTGGGGCTTTTCCAGGTCAATTTCCTTGCTCACCAGACGGTTTGAGCGCGCGGGGAGCTCTTTAAATACCGACGGCAGTAAAGAAGCAAGCAGCCCGCCCTGCTCTCCATCGGCGGCTTCCTGCCCAAGGCCAAGCATCTTCTTGGCCGTAGGGTTCAGAAGAATGACTTTGTCCGACTCATCGGTCATGATAAGCCCGTCGGACATCCCGGCAAAAGCGGTCTTCATATTGATGCTGTCCCGCTCGATGATCTGCGCCTGCTTTACCACCTGTTCCCTGGCAATAAGGCTGTCGATGGCCAGGGACGCGTGAAGTGAGAATATATTAAATATATTCACCCGGTACGCCAGAAAAAGATCGGGCTTCCTGCTGCTGACAGCGAAGACGCCCAGCACCGTATCCCTGACAATAAGCGGCGAGGCATAAAAAGAAGCTACTTCCCCCGCGCCGGCGTCACCGGGGCCGGCCAAATGGCGCTCGCCGACCAGGACCGCCTCAAGCGCGCCTTGCCCAAAGCCGGTTTTGGCGGCGGCATTAAAAGCATCAAGCGCCCTGCCTTTGAAACTATCCAGATACTCCCCGCTCAAGGGCCCCGTAGCCTCCAGGTAACATTTGCACCTGTCGTCACCCGCAAGTAGTATCGCGGCCGCATCGTGTTCGATGACGTGGGGAACTTTTTCCAGCACCCAGAATATGAAAGGCTCACAGGAGAAAAATGTCAGGGCCTTATTCCCGACTTCATTTATCAGATCAGTGACCAACAGTTTGTCTTCCGGCATAGTGATATTAATTATCCGCGGACGCTTTGCCTTTTTCAATGCCTAATAATTCCAACAGCACCCCCAAAGAAGAGGGCGAAGGTATGAACAAAAGATATCCCAATATTTTTTTAGCATCCATCACGCATACCTGCGATTTCAGGCAAATGGTTGCCTCTCCTTCGCCGATGGCGCGCGCGACGACTGATTCCTGGACCTTTGCGCTTGTATTGGTCTCAAAATAGGGCGTGCTCATGCCGAGGGTGATATTGATCATTTCTCCCAGCACCTTCAGGTAGGCGCCGGACATCACGCTCACCACCTCCTTGAACGCGGACAGATCGATGTCGGAAACGGGTTCCTGCGTGGAGCCCGCGCTTTTGCCCAGAAGAAGATCGATCAAAGGAAGGGTATCTTTCGATTCAAAAATAACGAATATATGGCCGGACACCTGCCCTGAAACATCCAACGCTACCATGGTCATGGCCGCGCGCTCCTGGGCGATGAACCCGGGGACGACGCCCCTTCCCGCCACGAAAACTACCTCAGGCGGTTCCATCGCCACCGTTTTATTGATGAACTGGGATAGCGCGGTAGTGGCGTTGCCGGTACCGATGCTGTTTATTTCCTTCAAAGCATCCAGCTGAAACTTGGTAAGACCGATAGTATTCGACATTGTGTCAGGAAAAAGATGTTTTTTTACGTTATTTCTTCCCAATCTTTATGGTCACGGGGCTTCCGCTTCCCCAGGGCCAGAGCATCGCGAATATCATGGCGTTATCCTGCAGGCGGACATAAAGGGTCTGGCCGGACATGATGCCTCCGCGCTCTTCTATCGTCGCCTTTACCGCAGGCGGGATATCCCCCTCGGGGGAGACCGGCGGACCGAAAAAACCCTCCAGCACCGGCGTCAGTTTGACGAGTTCCTGCCTGGTGATCACGCCTTCGAAATAATCTTCTTCATCCGCGCGCAACTCCTGGAACGTAAAATTATTCAGCCCCTGTTTTAATACGTTAAAATCCATATCCTCCGCCTTCCGTTTAATAGCCTGCCGCGTATCGTACTATTATATATCCCGAAACAGGAAATCCCAAGTGAAAACGCTTGAAAGGCCTGATCGATTCCCCTCTTATTTTTCAATTATTTTAAAAGAGCTGAAGCTCTTGTCCCCTTTTTCTCCCCCCAGATATACCTGAATTAAAACCCACGTATAGACCTGGCCGGCCTCAAACATCGAAACGGGAAGCTTTACCGGGTACTGCGCCGCTAGAAATTGCTGTTTGAAGATCCGGTTCGAGGCGGTGGCAGCATATCCTTTATACAGCCTGAAATCGAAATGGTCGGTCCTTACTAAATCTGTCCGTATCCATTTGAACTCAAGAAAGTCCTTGCCGGTCAATACTATGTCTTCAGTTACAGGCGAGAGGAGCGTCGGGCCCGGGACAAAATTAGAGCCGCTTCCCTTAAAAAGCATGCCGGCGTAAGAAACAGCCGCGCACCCGGCGCCCACCAGCAATAAAGCCGCGCATACTGCCCGTATCAGTTTCATTCCCGCCTCCATTCCATGATCTTCACGCGTATCCGCTCCTGCGGGGTGTTGTAGAATACGAACACCTTATCTCCCATAAGCTCCAGGGTTATATGATTATCGACCTGCCTGCCTTCATTGACCTGAACGCTTGCAAGCAGCTTATAATGGTCGTCCTTATCGAATACCTTCAACATGCCCTTATGAACGCCGGCGCGCGGATCAACGATCACGTCGTAGGCCACGTACAGCTTCCCTTTGAGGTACCGCGCGCCCGCGACGTACGTTTCGTATTCCTTGCCGCCTGAAAGCAGTATCCTCCCTCCCGCGGCCGCGCCCAAATCCTGCCGCAGGGGCAAGGCGACAATATCGGAAAATGACTGCGGAAGGCCCGGGGGGCCGTTGGATATGCCGGCGATAAACAGGGTAGCATCCTCTGTGTCCACCAGCGAATTCACCGAAACGGACATATTTCCGAACGCGCCGCCGAGATCAAGGTAGAACGTTCCCAGATCCTCCAGATTACCCGAATACACCCGCACCGGCATGACCGGCGCTTCAAACTGCCTGGTAAAAACGTAGTACTTCCCCTGATAAGAAAATGGCGCGGGGTCATCGGTCAATTCATCGCCTCTTTGAGGCATGGAGTGGGGGTTTACGGTATTGCCCCGCGCGACATCCGGCTTATAATTGATCAAGACGGGAGGGCCGCCGGCCATCCTGTATTGAGCGAGATTCAAAAAGTTCTGCCAGGGGCCTGAGAAATTCGACGTTTCAAACGCGTACCATAAAAAAGCATTTTCGTCCTGCGCCAGGCGCACATCCGTAGGGTTGTGTTCTCCCGAATACATATCCGCTTCAGCAAGTCTGTTCAGGTTTTCATCGAGCGTTAAAAGGCGAAAGATCCGGCGTGGGGCGATCTGCAGATACGCAACGCACAGGGAGCCGTTTATTGTGACCGCATCGGGACGGGCGGCCTTTATGGAACCGGGCGGCGTGATATCCTTATCTGCGATCTCGACCAGCCGCGGATTTTCGAGGCTTGCCAGGGCGGTCAGCGAACACAGGAACACAATGGCCGTGCAAAGCGCTATCTTCATGTATGGTCTTTAAGGAAGCGCGTTCCTGATCTTTTGCAGGAGGCCTTCAATGTTATCGAAGGGCTTGAGTATGTAGTCGCGGATGTTCTCTTTACCAACCAGCTCTTTTGTCTGCTCATCGAGCCTCCCCGTGATCACGATAACAGGCGCATCGGGCAGGTGGGCGTTCATTTCCTTAAGCTCTTTCATGGCGATCAAAAAAGAGTACCCGTCCATTTTCGGCATCATGATGTCCAGAAGGATCAGGTCCGGGGCGTCAAGCAAGAATTTCATGGCGCACTCCTGGCCGTCGGCGGCTTCGACCACCTGGTAACCGGCGTTCTCCAATATCGCCCGAAGCGTCCTGGTCACCACGGGGTCGTCATCGGCTACCAGTATTTTTTTAGACATCCTCCCCCCTGTTTTTATTTATACCTTTCCAGATGGCCGGGAAAATCCTTACGCATCATCTGATACATCTTCTCTTTGTCGGAGTCGCGGATCCTGGTAAATTTCAGGCCGTAGACATGCTTACCCTGTATCTCCTTTTGCCATACGACCGTAACATCTATGGTAAAGAAAAAATTCTCGTTGAAATAAAGTATCATGTTGCGGCAGTCCTGGGGGAGCTGCGTGCGGATGGTCACCGAGAAGCCCCGCATATTCAGGTCCTTTATCTCGCAATCCACATACTCCCCCTGGCCCTCGCACCTTATCTTTGCCAGGGCGGTTACAGGCCAGCGGGGAAGCGACCTGCGTTCCTTGAAGGCGTCCGGCTGCGGTACCTGTCTTTTTTTGGGAGGCCCGAATAACCCCATACGCGAACCCTCTAGAATTTAACCTTCTTTTTCAGAGAAGACAGCTTTTTCCAGTGCAGCCTCTCTTCATTGATTATTCTCTGGATGATCTTCTGGTCCTTCGCTTTGAATTCCTTCAACAGCTCGGAATAGAACAGAATACTTTCCTTTTCCAGTTCTATGCCGGCGTCTAACGCAAGGTCCGCCTTGCCTGATGATAGCGCCCGGGCGGCCTTCCCGGCCTTTTCCAGGATAGAAGAAGCGATGCCGCTCAAGAAAAGCTCATATTCTCCCGGGTATTTATACCGGGGCTGATAGTCCGCTATTCTGTCGAGGATGGTCCTGAACGTTCCGGCGTGTTTCTCTTCCTCGGCGGCAAGAAACGAAAAGACGTCTTTCAACGCCGGGGATTCTACCTTATCGTGCAGCTGGTTGTAAAAATCAGTCCCTTTCCTTTCCAGCCTCACCGCGACTTCAACAATGTCCTCTACTTTTTTAAAGACGCTCATCGGCAACCTCCTTTTTTACCATACCTTAAGTAAATTAAGGCCTGTCATGGGGTCCGGGGACTTCCCGGCCTTGACCCCTTTTAGCTCGAATACGATAGCTTCGATCACTAAAAATACCTTTGAATCGGCGCGCACGCACCCCGTAAGCGCCTTGCGTTTCTTGCCCATGGCGGCGTGGACGTGGATCTGGGGGGAGTTCTTATCAGAGAATATGGTGCCCACCCCCATCACCTCCCAGCCGTCTTTGAAACTGACCTTATTGGGCTCAGGCGGTACCACCGGCTTCCTGGGGCCGGTGACCAGGATGCCCTTTTTAAGCGCTCCGATAAAAACCATTACCGCGGCGTTAACCTTTTCTTTTTTGGCGAAAAGGCGGAGTTTATCCAGGAGTATATCGCCATCCTCGAATTTTATCACAAACAGCCTTCCGATACTGCCTTTGGTATATCGCATGGATATATTATACCCCTAAAAGCGCAAATCTCAAAACCCCTTGCGGGGAGATACCGGTTACCTCGCTATCTTCACGATCTCGTATTTTAAAACGCCTGCCGGCACCTTGATCTGGACAACTTCTTTTTCTTTGTGGTTCAATAGCGCCGCCCCTACGGGAGACGTAACGGAGATCTTGCCCGCGGCAAAATCGGCCTCAAGCTCCGAGACCAGGGTATATTCCAGAACTTCCTGCGAATCAAGGTCCTTAAGCGTAACGATGGCCCCTATCAACACCTCGTCCTTGGGCATATTCTCATCGTCGATGATGCGGGCGTGGCCCAGCTTATATTCCAGCTCGGCGATGTTCTTTTCGTTTGAGGCCTGCGCCTCCCTGGCGGCATCGTACTCGGCATTCTCGCTGATATCCCCGTGCGCCCTGGCTTCAGCCACGGCCTTCGTAAGCTGCCTCCTCTTGGTATTCTTCAAAAAGTCGAGTTCCTGTACCAGCTTTTCGTGGCCTTTTCCGGTCAAATAGATTTCCTGCATAGTCGTCCTTCCTGTGTTAAGCGGCATAGATGATCAGAACGCCGAACGCCACAATCCCGATACTCATCAGGCGCAATACAAATGACGGCTTGCCCTCGAACCAATCAAGCATGGCTTTGATCCTCGCAAGCCCCAGAACGAAAAGGAGCATCCCGGCAATAATGGCGAAGACGCCAAGCCCCGCCATCAACGCAGGCGCCCTCGCCTGGCGGGCATCTAATAAAAAGACGACGCCCAGCGCGATCCGTACCAGCCCTCCGAGATACAGCATCCTCCCCCTTCGCCAGAACGAAAGCATTCTTTTTGCCGTAGCAGGGACAAAAAGGACCATCACTCCGGCGCATGTTATAATGATACCGATACCCTTTACCAGCATAGGAACAGCCTCCTTTTTGGTTCGGGAAACTTTTCTATGGCGTAACGAAGCATCGTCCTTGGCATTACGCGTAGATGCCTGCGCAAAAAAGACTCCAGCCTGCGGGCGTCACGCTTACCCGCTTCCCGCAGCATCCAGCCTGTTGCCTTATGGATAAGGTCATGGCTATCAGAAAGCAACATCTCGGCTATGGCGAATGTATCATCGAGCTTTTTATGTTTTATAAACGCCATGGTAGCTACCATGGCTATCCTTCTCTCCCATAAAGAAGCAGACTTCGCTAATCTATAAAGCGGCTGTTTTTCTTTGTCCAAGAGATACATGCCGACGATATGTCCGGAACTCAAGTCTACCAGGTCCCAGTTATTGATGAACCGGGTGTGGCGAAGATAAAACTCGTATATGCGCCGCTGCTTATCTTCACCCGCTTTCAGGAATTGCCGTATCAGTATCAAAAGCGCAAGCAGCCTTTCCTCGTGGACAGGAGACTTCAACAGCCCCGCTACGCCGGCGAGCGACAGGCCTTGAAACTCCTTAGCCACTTTTCTCGCGCAAGGCACCGTCACCCCCAGGAATACATCGCCCTGCCCGTATTCTCCGGGGCCGGTCTTAAAAAAACCCCGCAGGAGCACGGCTTTTTTCTTGTCCGCGCATTTTCGCAGTTCTCTTTTAGCTGCCTGTAGAGACATAACTTGCCCCCGCGCTATGTTCCACTATCACAGCGGCACGGGTCAATTCTTCCAATATCCCGACGCATTCTTCTTGGCTGAATTGGCCTATGGTATTCCACAACCAGTCAGCGTTCCTGAACGGGTTTCTTAAACCGCTGTAATAAATTCTATCGCCCCTTACCAAGGTGTTTTGTGTGGGCCTGGGAAAGGAGATACAGAAAAAGCTTTGTTTTTTTACAGGATACCGCGGCTCAATAGAAGGATTAAGATAATTATAATTGTTGTCATACATCAGATAAGAAAACTTCACTTTTCTTCCTTTGTAATAACCCGTGAGGGTTTTGACAAGGTACGAGGTATTGACGCAAGGGCCTTCCAGGAGGCTGGAGAAAGTCTGGATAGCCAGGCAGGCCCTTTCATACATGCGCCTGTAGCTGTAAATTACCAGTAACACTACTGCTGCAATTAAGACCTGATAGAAAAAAGTTATCGGGCACATTGGCTATGGCTTCAATCTGTTATGCTTTAAACAGCCGGGGCTCCTGTATGCTATTATACCGCACGAAAAAAAAATCCCAAGCCCTTTTGGAGCCTGGGTAAACCAGGGGAAAAGCATAATGAAGACATTAATAACCCGCGCTACTGTATAAATACCCCGGCCTGCCTGTTTCAAGCATAAAATCAATGACTCTGTCGCTTACGCCGCTGTTCCTCAGGTACACGACATCCGCGGAAGAAAGTTTGAACACGGTCCTGGTATCCCTGATCTCATTGATGATCTCCTCATCGGTAAGGCCGCGGGATTCCATGTTGATAATCTCGCTTATAGAAAGGGTATCATTATTATAGAGCGGCCGGCCCCGGTAATAATACGGGTAGTAAGGATACGCGTTGTAAAATATCACGGTGCTTCGATGCGGGAAGCGGCGGCCGCGGCCATGGTCAAAATCGCGGTCTCTCCACTCAGCTCTTCGCCCGCGAGAGGCCTGCTTTCCGTGGTCCGAAACGCTTTTGTTCCGGCGGATCACATTGCCTTCATGACGGGTACGCTTTCCGTCAGAACGGGAGATAACCCCCTGGGGCCGCGAGAGGTTCGGATTGGCATTGGGGCGCGCAATAGTGACATTGGGCCGGGAAAACGCACCGGCCCTCCACTCATGACCGCCCTGGAACCGCATCTCGTTCTCCTGGGCCCTTGCCTGCGCGGTAAACGCCAATAGAAATCCAATAGCCGCACATCCTATAAGCTTCCTTTTCCCGTTCATGTGCCCCTTCCTTTTTCTTATATTTTGATGCCCGGGGTACCGATAAGTTTCAAAGGATTAAGGCGCCTATAATACAAAAAAGGCGCAAAGCCAAAGCGCCTTGCGCCTTCCTTCTTGAAAGCTCGGGCCGTTATTTGCCCATCATCTCGTCTTTTTCCATCATCGGCTTGCCTTCATCCATCATGGACTTTCCCTGCTCCATCATGCTGTTGTCGTTCATCATCTCGCCTTTATCCATCATCATCGCGCCCCGCTTCTTCATCATCTTCGCCTTCATCATCATCGAAGCAGAATCCATCATGGTTTCGCTCTTCTTGAGCATATCGCCGGCCTTATCCATCATCTCCTTGCCGTCGTTCATCATCTTCCTGCCCTTATCCTGCATCATGGCATTATTCGCGGTCATGCCCTTATCCAGCATGGTCTTGCCTTTTTCCATCATCATCTTGCCCTTACGCATCATCCCCATGCCTTCGTCCATCCTGGACATGGCTTTTTTCATCTTCATGCTGCCGCTTTCCATTATCTTTTGGCCCTTCTTCATGGCCTTATCGCCCATGCCCATATCAGCATAGCTTAAGCCGCAGCAGAAGAAAACCGCCACTATGGCTGCCACGCAAACGGATACTATCCTTTTCATCTCTCTCTCCTTGTAAAATCCGGTTTAAGTTATCCTCTCCCCTTGCTTCTTCTTTACCTCCTTCGCGCGTATCAGCAGGGAATTATTGTAATTTGACTATACTATATGGCCCGGCGAAGGATATGTAAATGGGCAGAATCTCCTTTTTACTGACTTTTTCCCACATCAGGGAATACCTGCGCCTCGGGAAGCCTGTTCATCTTTGGGGCGCGCCACGGGAAGAATAATGCTGAAGGTAGCGCCTTTACCTTCGCGGCTTTCCACTTCGATCCTGCCGTGATGGCGGCTTATTATCCCGTACGCAGTCATAAGACCCAGCCCCAGCCCTTTCCGGGGCTCCTTGGTAGTGAAGAACAATTCCCCCATCCGGCTTAGCGCTTCATGGGACATCCCTCTGCCGGTATCCTCGAATACTACTTTTATGCTCTCGCCCTTTTTCAGGAAACCGGTCCGGATAATAAGTTTTCCTTCTTTGTTGCCTATGGCGTCTATCGCATTAAGGACAAGGGATACGAAGGCTTCCTGCAGCTGGTCGGCATCAGCGCTGATCTCGGGCAGACCGGCTTCGAACATCTTCTCTATGGATATCCTGGAATAGCGTAACAGCGGATGAAGCAACTCCAGCGTTTCCTCCAGCGTCTTATGGATATCCGTCCGGGCAAACTCATGCGCCGTCTTCTTGGAGAATTTTGAAAGCCTCAGCAAAAGCTCGGAGCTCTTGCGCTCCAGGCGCTCAATAGATTCCAAAGTCTCGATATCCTCCCTGCTCCTTTTCTCCCCTTCCAGCAATATTTTTACATAGCCGCGTATCGAAAAAAGATAATTCAGCATATCGTGCGCGAGGCTGCCTATAAGATGGCCTGTCGCCAGAAGCTTATGCGCGTTCCGTAATGACTCCTCCTGCCTTTTTTGCTCTAATGCTTTAAGCGTCCTTGAGGAATAGGCGCTAAAGTAGCCGAAGGCGAAGAAAAACGAAATATTGCCGATGATCAGGCTGTACAGTTGGGGGAGCGGCACTTTACCGGAAAATGGGGCGACGGGAAGGAATATGCCGGTATACCCCAATAGTATGAACAGGGCGAAAAAGAACGATGACGCAGCTACCGCGAAAAATACCGCGGAGCTGGTAGAGGCGAGCCCCGCCCAGAGTATCACCGCGTAATAGGCGATAGTCACCACGGGGGCCTGGATGCCGCCCATATAATAGATCACCCAGGAAATGACGATGATATCGACGGTCATCTGAAAATACTGGAACCTGCTGATATCGACTTTCCTTAAGATGAACCGGTAGGGCTGGTTGAGGATAGCTTCAACGATGATCAGGCTGGTAAAGAAGATATTGAGGTAGGAGTAGCCTCCGAAGAATTTCATCAAGACCAGGAAGAGTAACAGCAAAGTAAAACTCAAAAACCTGATCTTGCCTGCCAGGAGATATTTTTTTAACAGCTCTTCGCTAAAACGGCCCGTGCTCATACGCGGCCGGTACTGCCTTCCTGGCTTTTTTTAAGCAGCGCTTCAAGCTCTGAAAATTCAAAAGGCTTGCGGATATACCCATACGCGCCTTGCGCAACCGCCGCCTCGATCTGATCGTCGTCTTCAGAGCCGCTCATCAGTATCACCGTAAGGCGAGGGTTGACCCCGAGGAACCGCGTTAAAAGCTCAAGCCCCCGGACATTGTGCAGATGCATATCCAAAAGCACGATACTGACCTGCTCACCGGCGAGCAATTGCAGCGCCTTGTCCCCTGTCTCGGCTTCAAGGGTCTGAAAACCCTTCATGCCAAGGTACCTGCGTAAGACGCCCAGGACAGCGGGTTCATCATCGACAATAAGGACCTTTCCCATCGGGCACGCTCCTTATTCTATTTTCCTTTACGCACGCACAAATATTTGGCGATAGGGGACAACCTGCCGTTTTCGTAGGGGAATTCCTTGCAGTGGGCCGGCTTGAGATTGTAATCGATCTTATGTATGGAACATAAACCTTGCGGGGTAATAAAGGTGCATTGCTCGTCCTCAATGCTGGTGCCCACCCTGTAGCCGGAAGGATAATCATCGTCTTTCTCCAAGTGGAAGAAGTCCCCTCCTTTTATTCCCAGAGCCAGTATTTTCTTGGCTTCTTCCAGGTCTACCCAGGTCCCCAGCCTGCAGCACTCAGCCTGCGTTTTGCACTTCCCGCAATCTATGACCACTTTACGCTGCTTTTTCTTTTTCCTTTTCGTTTTAGCCATGCCCACTATTATACTCCTGTAAACAAAAAATCCCAAGCCATTTTCGAGCCCGGGACCCTGTTTGCAATCCGGATTCACTCGATCTCATATCGGCCGTTTATCTTCCTGAAGTTAAATGTTTTCAAAGCCGGCCGAACTCTTTGCCCTGCTTCAAAAAACGGAAATAAAAATCCCGCTTCAAATGGTATACGGAATCCTGTCAGTATTCCGCTTGCGCCTCTTTTTTCCCGGCCCGTTCATTCGCCCGCAAATGATTAACATGAAGCACAACAAGAGAAATAAAATACAGTATCACCGGGGCCAACAGAACAATAACAGCCCCTATAATTACATGCGATGATTTACGCATGCGACTTTGGGTTAAATTTATTTTACCTGTATCGATATTTTTGTCAACCCCAAAATGCCCTTGGCGAGATTGCGAGCGAATGGAGGCTTTAGTTGTAGTGAGCGGGGGGCTTGGACTGATTTCGAGCGGGGCGTCCGAGGAACCCGAGCGGGCATGGTTCACCCGCTATAAATGTGTCGGTGAGAGCGAGGGTCCGCAGGCGAGTGCAGTTTTGCCTCGCAGGGGCAAAACAAACGTCCCCGCGAGAAACAGTCCAGGGCAAACCGCTACTGCTAATTTGAGCGAGAAAATCGTTATTGCGGAGGGCCTTTGAACGCGTTCACCCCTGTCTGCGCCGAAGCCGCGCTGGCCACCGGTTCAGCAACAGGCGATATGACCCTGAAGACTTTTGCCATGACCGTCGAAGGGACGTATAAGAAGTCACCCGGCTGCATTTCCAGGTTCTTATCGAGGTTACCTTCGTACAACACGCTGTAGAGGTCAACACTCTTGGTGATATATTTTCCTTCTTTTGCGGGCGTGATCAGGCGGCACTTGCGCATCGCGGCGGCAAGCGTGGGAAGGCCTGCTTCTACCGCGGCCTCCCTGACCGGGATGCTCTCGGAACGCATGAAGAATTTCCCGGGCTTTGAGACTTCTCCGATCACGTAGTACACCTTGCTGCGATAATCCTGGATGGCAACCTTTACGCTGGGGTTATCGACGAAGCCGCTGATAAGCGCGGCGACCTTTCCTTCGAGCTCTCTCTTGGACAGCCCGGCCACATACACGTCGCCTACCAGGTCCATCTGGATCTTGCCCTCCTGGTTCACGGGATAAATGCCGCTTACTTCAGGATGGCTCTGGACGGTGATCTTTATCACATCATCGGGGCCGAGGGTATAACGGACCTCCTCCGACTCGGGCTCCGCGGCCTGGATCGCCTGGACCACAGCAGGGACAGGGGCATGCTCGTTTTTTACCTGGATACTGTCCATCTCTTCCTGCGTGCTGGGCACATATAACTGGTCCCCGGAATGCATTTCCAGATTATACTGCAGATCGCCTTTATTCAGCAGGGCGTTCAAGTCAACGATCCGTATCACTGCTTCGCCGTTCCTGGAAGGGGTGATCAGGCGCGCCCGGTGCATCGCGGAACCTGACAGCGGCATCCCCGCCTCGATTATCGCTTCCCGCACAGGCACTACCTCCGTGCGGATATAATATTTGCCCGGCTTTCCCACCTTTCCTATCACGTATACCGCCTTACTGCGGTAATCCGTGATCTTAAAAATCACTTTCGCGTTGATCAGGTACTGGGAAACCACATCCTTGATCTTATCTTCGGCTTCCTTCTTGGTCAACCCGCCCAATGGAACATCCCCTGCGAATTCATACTGGATATTCCCCGCGGCATTGACCGGAAACATCCCGCTTAACTCAGGGTGGCTCTGCACTTTGATCTCAACAACATCATTAGTGCCTAAGGTATAATTGACCTCATCGGTATCAGGGATGCTGTAGATCGTCTCCTTAACCGCCTTACCGGGGGAACTTTCCTCTTCTTGGGCAGGCTGCCCAGCGGCAGAAGAAGAGCTTGCCGGAGCCTGCTCCTGGGCCCAAAGGGACAAAGGCAGCATACATAAAGATACAATGAAACAGAATATTATTTTCATCACGAACCCTCCTTCATCATGAGAAATTTATACTTTCCCGCTTTATTTATAAGCATAATCCGTGCCATAATGGTTAGTTAAACCGATTATTTTTGAGTAAATAGCGATAACTTTTGGCTGACCAATATGTTAGGGATAACGGGCAATGACCGTACCTTGAAATAATGCTTCCTCGATCTAAGAATTATGTTTAGGCCGGTAATCAAAATGAGCTGTATGTTCAAGAGATAAACATTTGAAGCGGAAAACCATCAAGCCCTTTTCGGGATTGGGATCACAATAAATGGAAACGTCCCCTATATTTCTCTCAATTATTTCCAGAGGATCTTTGCGGGGTTTCTTAAAGGTATCCGTCTGTAGTGGAATTTCGGGT
Organism: Candidatus Omnitrophota bacterium; assembly: GCA_041309005.1. GTDB lineage: Bacteria > Omnitrophota > Gorgyraeia > Gygaellales > Profunditerraquicolaceae > PPR-0468. The sequence continues at coordinate 4,390 of JBFZAN010000025.1, read as the reverse complement.
ATCCTACCATCATCGCAGCACCTGCTGTTACGCGGCTTGATAAACCGGCGAATTTCCTGACATCCTCAGACATATTGACCGCCATGGAAACATACCCTGCCCAACATGCGCCAAGGCTGATGCCGAATGCCGCAAGCTCCAGATATTGCGCAGCGATAGTGCATGACTGCGGCACCATCGGATCGTCTTTAAGCCCGTACGCAATGGCCACGCTTGGAGCGCCCCGGCAGATCATATCTCCGCCCTTCTTCCAGGATTCAACAAGGCGGTCAAAACGCAGTGACTCAGCCAGCGGAGATTTATTATTTAAAAGGCCCTCCATCCAGCCTGCCACAGAAGCAGTAAGGCCGGCTACCTTATCTTTGCCCATAATCACCGCCCAATGGACCGGCTGACTATTGATCCCTGACGGAGCGTATCGGGCGATATCCAAAAGCTTCTCTATCGTTTCTTTTTCCACCGGCTTATCCTTATACGTACGTATTGAGCGCCGGCCTTTTAGAAATAATTCCACCTGTTCTGCGCTCGGCAATTTTGCATGGTCAAGCTTCATTGAATCCTGCACGCTCATCGTAGACAGTTTGATGGAGCCGGGGGGGCAAAACGCGAAGCAGTGGCCGCAGTTAATACAGATATCGCCGCCTCCCTCTATGAATTCCGGCACGCGCTCCTTTTCGTTCATGCGTAAGATCTTGATTGGACAGATATCTACACATCTCCCATCGCCCACGCATGTTTTCTTATCGACTTGCAAAGTAATCATAGTTATTTCACCTAAAGTTATAGTGTTTTTTTACCGGCTGCTTGATGATCCAGGTGCAGGACATGCCTTGCGGGAAGGTCACGAAATCGCCCTTGCCGCAACTCGCCGCTTTACCGCCTTTGGGCTCTACCGTAACCTCGCCTTCAAGAAAATAACACTCTTCAATACTGTCATAGCTCCAAGGAAATTTTGACACTTCCTTGGTCCATATCGGCCACCCAAACACTCCCCTTTTCTTCAATTCATCCTGGCTTAGTTTTTCAACCTTGATATCCATATTCGCCCTCCTCCTGAAAAATAGAACCGCCTCTTATTTTTATTTTTCACATTTATTACACAACTCTGCGTCTTTTTCAGAAGGCCTGATGCCGAATAGTTTCGACGCTATCCATTTATACAAAATTCCTTCAAGCGGCACTTTGCACTTTTTACAGCGCTTCATCGCGCGCCCCTTCCTTTTGTCTCAATTATACCCCTCTAAACCAAAACTCCCAAGCCCTTTTCGGGATTGGGATATTCAAAAAATAGAAACGTCCCCTTTATTTGCTAATAGACTAGAAACCAAATAATTAATAGATGCCAAATAATTATAAGGGCGAAAATACTATTTAGCGCAGCTGAGCCCAACCATTGCTTAAAAGAATTACTATCTTTATTAATAAAAAGTTTTATCAGCCTATCTGTTTGGAATTTTGCTAATCCGAGTAGAATACATGATCCAAGAATAGTTGCCAAAACAAATGAAATTATCTTGCATATCTTAATTGGATCATCCAATTGCAACCAAACGATTATCTTCCATCCTAAAACAGCATAAATAATTGAAAGAGCATTACCTATTGTGAATATATTGTATCTTGCGCAGTTAACTATAAATTTTTGCTCGGGAGTAAAACTCTCTTTTTCTGGCAATTCCTCTCTATCATCTTTTTTTAATGCCGGTGAAGTCCATCTTCCGGCAATTTTAAGAGCTAACCAACCTGCTATGAATTCAGGATGCTTCAATTGTAAAGCAGTTATATACAATACCGTTTCAAAACGTCCAACAATAGATGGATAGAAATCATATGCATCTATTTCCTCTTTCTTGGATAAAACGGGATAGATCTTCTTTTTCAATTCTCTCATAATTTCTGGGATAAACAACCACCCCAATATGATGGCGCTTAAGAAACCCCACATGTACGGATGTACATAATATAAACACTCTTTCATAAAACTCCTCTTTAGAAGAAAAACAGACTTATCTCGTTCAAATTAAGAATAGATTTTCTAGTAGAAATAAAGGGCCGGTCTATTTTCTAAAACCCGTCCCTTGAATTGCGATTTTCGTGCATAGCCACATCCTCATTATTAACTTTATTCTACCCCTGTCAATATGCTTGTCAACCGCAAAGAATGCCCCTGGCGTTATTGCAAGCGAATGAAGGTTTTAGTTGTGGTGAACGGATGGCTTGGACTGGTTTCGAACGGGGCGTCCGAGGAACCCGAGCGGGCACGGTTCACCCGCTATAAATATGCCGGTGAGAGCGAGGGTCCGCAGGCAAGTGCAGCCCCGACTCGCAGGGGCGGGGCAAACGTCCCCGCGAGAAACAGCCCAAGATAGGATCCGTTCCTGAACAAATCTATATTGAGCGAGCAATCCGTAGGGGCACACCACGAGCAAAAAGGGCAACTATTCCGTAAGGCGGAGTCGCTTCTTTAGCCTTTTCTTAAGGGCGATTATATCGTTCTGAACCAATTGAACATTCGCCATTCTTACGTGTGGAGGCAAAGTGTAATTTTGCTCATAGAGCATCCGCGTATTTTCTAACCGCCTCAGCCGATACCATAGCGGATCAAACGGCTCTTGTTTTATACGCTCCAAAAGCTTCTTAATTTTCTTCTTCATTCTACGCCTTAGCGACCCTATGCAGGATCTCGGAAATAAAAGTCTGGTATTTAACCCCCATTTTCGCGGCCTTCTGCTTAATGTGTTCCAAGTCATATTGATTGATACGGATATTCAAAACAGCGTTTTTCTTGCGCGCTTCGAGGGCCTGCTTTATTTCTGCGAGCTCTTTCTTGCTGACGTTTACATACTCGCCCTTAAGCAAAGCATCTTCTATCTCCTTTTCCTGCCTGGTAAGCTTAATCTTCCTCATTTTTGCTTCCTCTCTTTCTATAAATGCGCGTATATTTGCGGCTTGGATAGAGCGTTTTTAGGAAAACAACATCGCCTTCCCTGACACACGGAACAAGCCAGATGTAATTTTTGTACTCAAACAGCATCAGTTGCTGGTGTTCTCTTTTAGGATTGTCTTTTGTGCCTACAAGCTTAGCTTCAATAATCTCATCGAAAGAAACGCCTCTTGCGCGTTTAAGCCTTTGGCTTTTTAGCGGGCTCCATCGAAACTCTGCCATATAGTGCGCCGCGTGATATATTGTATATACAATTGTATTTCAATACCTGCTTTTGTCAAGTATTTTATACCAACACGCGCCCTCCTCTCTAACATAACAGACGTAACAGAAGGCACAATCTAACAGAGTATTCGTAAAAATAAAAACCCCGCTAATCAAAAAGAATAACGGGATGATTGGTTTAAAATAATAGGACCGGTTCTATTTTTTCCTTGTCAACCGCAAAGAATGCCCCTGGCGAGATGGTGAGCGATAAGAAGTGCCAGAATTCTCTTGTCCCCTACGGTGACTTTGACAATTTTGGCACATTCGGCGGAGTAATTAAAAAAGCCGCTACAGAATTAACTATAGCGGCTTTTTTAATTTTAAGGAGCACCGACCTACTCTCACATACCCTTACGAGTACACTACCATCGGCCCTGAGGGGCTTAACTACCGTATTCGGAATGGGAACGGGTGTTTCCCCCTCGGTATGAGCACTCCAAAATTTTTGCGTCCCGGCTTATGAGCCGGGGCAACTTTCAAAACCCTCGACAACTTATACAAGTAATGGTAAAACCGCAATGCAATAGCCGAAAAACAAAAGATTAACGGCCAAGCCGATCGGCTGATTAGTACGCGTTAGCTAAAATCCTTACGGACCTTACACATCGCGCCTATCAAGGTCGTAGTCTACGACCAGCCTTCATGGCCTTGCGGCCAAGGGATACCTAGTCTTGGGAGGGGCTTAGCACTTAGATGCCTTCAGCGCTTATCCCTTACGAACATAGCTACCCGGCCTTTGCCCTTGGCAGGACAACCGGAACACCAGAGGTTCGCTTCTCCAGGTCCTCTCGTACTGTGGAGAACTTCCCTTCAAGTATCCTTACGCCCACATCAGATAGAGACCGACAATACTGTTACTTCCGCCTGCGGCGGAGGCCTAGACATTTCTGCTAGACTCTGCATATCGCTATGCAGTTCGGACTGTATCATAGCCCTATTCTTGTGAACAGGGCTTCTGGCGTACAGTCTCTGAAGATTCTGGTAAAATTACCAGTCTTTCCTGCTGATTGTCCCCACTGAAGAATTGTCACTAAACATTAGTATCTTCAGATGCGCGGGATTTTCCAGCAATTAGCCAGATTTAAAGACAGCAACGGTCAACTTTACTGTCTCACGACGTTCTAAACCCAGCTCGCGTACCCTTTTAACCGGCGAACAGCCGGACCCTTGGGACCTTAT
>JBFZAN010000024.1:0-9255 GCA_041309005.1 Candidatus Omnitrophota bacterium | reverse complement strand
CCCAGGCAGCCTTTTAAATTTTTCTTCGGGCCGCCTATCGCCGCTCTCTGGGGGGAAAGGTACCTGCATTACCCGTTTAATTTTGTGTTGCTTCCCACGCTTGCATCTTTTTCAAGGACATTCCTTTCCGTATTTGCAGGCTCTTTATTGACCGGCATGGCGGTAATGCTTGCGCAGGAGGCCTTCCTGGGGAAACATTTGAAATTAGCCGCGGCCTTTAAGGCGGTGTCAAAAAAATATCTATCTTTGCTTACCATAGTCCTGATAGTGTTCTTTTTATTTTATGGCCTGACCAAAGTTTTCTCGCTGCTGCTTATGAGATATTTTATGGCCGGCCACAGCAGCCTGTTATTTTTAAAGGCCGGGGTATGGTTCGGGCCGTTTCGGGTACTGTTGAATTTCTTCGCGTCTGTCGTTATACAGGCGTTTTTCGTATACTGTATTCCCGCGCTCATCATCGCAGGGGAAACGCTTTCCCGGGCGATCGCCGCGTCTTTCGCTCTATGGAAGAGGCTCCCCTTGACGACGTTCCTTTTGATCGGCATCCCCATGCTTTTTTACCTGCCGATAATCGCGCTGGAACATAACACTTCTTTCCTGATCGGCACGCTGTTCCCGGAGTCGGTATTACTGGTATGTTTCGCCGGCACCCTTTTAAGCTCCCTGGCGATAGACGCGCTGGTCACGGTGTCGGCAGCCCATGTATTCCTTCAGGACCGCGATAGCAGCAAGGTACGCAGATGAAGAAAAGCGTTCTTTTGATCCCGTGGCTTGTGAGTATCGCGTTATTGGCAGGTTGCGGGAACGACCAGTACACAGTCGAAAAGCAATATTGGCATCTCAAGCAGCAGGCAAAACGCGTTTTGAAAAAAGGCGTGGCGTCTACGCCGAACGAGCTGGAAAAAGTGGTCAGGCTCTTTGATGTATTCTCCGGGAAATACCGGGGTAACAGCCTTTCCATAGAGGCGTCGTTCAGTATCGCCCGCTTTTATATCGTCAATAGAGAATACGAAAAGGCAAGGGCACAACTAAAGAAGATACTCATCGCCAACAGCAGTTCGGAACCTGTGTGCTCGGAGGCGGTCTTTTTGACCGGCAATGCGTATGAATTACAGGGCAGGTGGAGCGAGGCGCTGGGGCAGTACAAAAAGATCATGCGCGATTATCCGACCACCCTCAAGGGGCTGGATGTTCCGGTGTACATCGCGCAATATTATAAGGTAACCGGACAGCCGGATAAAATGGCCGCCGCATTTAAAGAAGCGGTCCTGCACTATAATTCGATCAGCCAGCAGTATCCCGGTTCGCCCATGGCGTTCATTACCCAGAAGCTGGCAGCGCAGTGTTATATAGCCATGAAAGACTGGCAGGCAGCGGTGAATACCTACCAGTCGATAGCGCAGCAATACCGCGGCAAGGTCGACCTTGGCGATATCCTGATGGATATGGCCCTGATCTACAGCAAAGAATTGCACGATACCGCAAAGGCAAAGGATGCCCTTACGCTCCTGATCAAAGAAAATCCTAAGGGAAAGTTCGGCAAGGCGGCGGCGGGCATCCTGAAAAAGATAGAAAAAAAATGAAGAATCAGAACCCTCAGGAACATAATGACAGCAGGGCCCTGGTTAAGGGGTTATTGAACGAAGCCCTGAAAGACATCATGTCCATCGTCAAGGCGGAGCGCGGCTCGCTTTTTCTGTTCGACGATAAGACAAAAGAGCTGGTCCTTGATTCTTTTTACAGCGTCAGCAACCTCCATATCCACGGCATACGCCACAGGATAGGGGAGGGGATCTTGGGGAAGGTGGTAAGCATTAAGTCCCCGGTGCTGGTAAAGGACATCAATAACGATCTGCGTTTTATACGCAGCCATTTTAACCACTACCAGACCAATTCGTTCATCTCCATACCTCTTTTTGACAGCCAGAACCTGCTGGGGGTGATCAATATAGCCGATAAGTCGACAGGCGAGCCTTTTTCCGAAAAAGACCTCGCCTTCGCAGTGACCTTGTGCCGCTACGCCTGCCTGGTGGCGGATAACCTGCTTCATTCCGAAAGACTCAAGCGCGAGAAAGAGGAGTTCAACAAGCAGAAACACATACTGGAAAAATACGCCTCGGTGGGCAAGCTTGCGGCGGGCATCGTCCATGAAGTGAATAACCCTCTGGACGGCATCATCAGGTATACGAACATGCTGCTTTTCCAGATGGAGAATAATTTTATCACCAAGGAATATCTCCTCGAGATAAAAAAGGGCTTGAACAGGATCGCCAATATCACCAAATCCCTGAGGGAATTCTCGCACCAGGTCGATCCTGAACGCGCCAGGGCCGTGAAATTCATTGACCTGCATAAGCTTATCGACGACGCCCTTGAGGCGTTCAGCGCGAAGCTCGACGATAACATCGCCATAATAAGGAAATTCAGCCATTCTATCCCGCGCGTGATGGACCTTGGCCTTTCGCATGTATTCATCAACATCATCAAAAACGCCCTGGACGCCATGGCCGAAGGGGGGACTCTGGAGATCTCTACCGAGATGAACAGCGAGATGGTTGAGATCAGGTTCAAGGACACCGGCTCGGGCATCCCGAATGAGATCAAGGAGCGCATATTCGAGCCGTTTTTCACCACCAAGAGCGTGGATGAAGGCACGGGGCTGGGGCTTGCGATATCCAAAGAGATAGTCGGCAAATACGAAGGCCGGATCGCCGTGCAAAGCGCCTCCGGAAAGGGGAGCACCTTTACCGTGGTCATACCGAGGAGATATCTTGAGCATGCCTAACCTGTATTCACGCAGCACCCATATATTGCTGGTCGATGATGAGCCGCTTGTAAGGAACTCCCTGCGCGATTTTCTCACGCTTTCAGGCTATACCGTCAGCGCCGCGGGCAGCGGCAGGGAAGCGCTTAACCTCCTGAAGGATTACACGGCGGACATTGTGATCACCGATATCAAAATGCCGGAAATGGACGGCCTGCAGTTGTTAAAGAAGATAAAGGGGGACCATCCCGAAACTTCCGTCATATTGATCACCAGCTACGGCAGCATCACCAGCGCCGTTGAGGCGATGAGAGAGGGCGCCTACGATTATATCACCAAGCCCATCGTCGACAGCGAGATAAAAATAATCATCGACCGGATCATTAGCCAGCGCCGGCTCCAGGAAGAGAACGTTTTGCTCAAAGAGCAGCTTTCGGCGACGCAAAAAGAGGGTTTTTACAATATCGTGGGGAAATCCGCCAAGATGCAGAAGATCTACAATCTTATCGAGGCGATCACCAATACCAGGGCGACGGTCCTGATATACGGGGAGAGCGGCACGGGCAAGCGCATGGTCGCGCACGCCATCCACAAATCGAATGAGCTGGAGCGCGGCAAGCCTTTTGTGGAGGTCAGCTGCGGCGCGCTTACCGAGACGCTTTTGGAAAGCGAATTGTTCGGCCACGTCAAGGGCGCGTTTACCGGAGCGATAAAAGATAAAATGGGGCGCTTTGAATTAGCCGACAACGGCACCATATTCCTCGATGAAATAGACGCCTTTTCCCCGGCGCTGCAGGTCAAATTATTGCGGGTGCTGCAGGAGGGGGAGTTCGAGCGCGTCGGGGACAATAAGACCGTAAAGGTAGACGTGAGGGTACTTGCCGCGACCAACCAGAACCTGCACGAGCTGATCGCCCAGGGTAAGTTCCGTAAGGATCTTTTCTACCGGCTGAATATCATTTTTATCGAGCTGCCTCCGCTACGGGACCGCAGGGAAGACATCCCGCTTCTGGTGCGCGATCTCGTGCACAAGCACGCCACGCAGGTCAACAAAAAGATGGAAGGGGTATCGGAGGAAGCTATGGGCCTTTTGATGGGCTATAATTGGCCGGGCAACGTCAGGGAGCTGGAAAATGCCATGGAACGGGCGATCATTCTGACAAAAGGTTCAGAGATCACTCCCGAAGACCTTCCCGATACGCTTTTCAGCGTCGATGATGAAGGAAAAGCATTGACTTCCAACGGTAATGGGCTAAAATTAAAGAGCGCGTTAGAATCGCCTGAGAAAGATTTGATCGTCAAGGCGCTTGATTCGGTCAACTGGAGCCGCAACGAAGCCGCAAAGGTACTCGGCATCAACCGGACCACCCTCTACAAAAAGATGCTCAAATTCGGATTATTGAAGAACGGCAGAAACAATGGTTGAACACCCCAAGAGCAACGGTTTGCATGACCCCTTGCACGTAAGGGGCATCATTGACCTGGCGGTATGGCAGAGGATCCAGGATAACTTTTCCTCGCTTACCGGCGTGGGGCTGCGCACCTTTGACACGGAAGGAAAGCCTATCACTACGCCAAGCGGCGAGCCGAGGCTGTGCGGGGAGGTCTTTAAGGACCTGCGCGCCAAAGACGGTTTCTGCGGGCCGTGTTTACCGACCTTCTTAGGAGGCAGGAAAGTGGTGGATAAGAACCTGAGTTTTACCTGTCCGTCATGGCTGCACACGTTCGTCGCGCCGCTGCAGGCAAGCGGCTACGTGTTCGGTTATTTCCTGATCGGCCCGGTGATCCTGGTGATGCGTAAGCCCAAAGAGCAGTATGCGCAGATAGCCGAAGAGGCGGGAGTCGAGTTGGAAGAGTTCTGGAGCGCGCTTCTGGAATTAAAGGTCATGTCGCTGCAGCAGGCGCAGTCGATGGTGGAGCTGGTCAAAGACGTAGGCGACTATATCATGATGCTCGCGTATGAGAATAGAAAAGTCAAGAGGGAAGCTATGTTGTCCGATTCGCCTAAGCTGCGCAAGCTCCTGGAGGCGCTGATGGACGTCGCCCTTCAGGTCAGCGAAGCGGATATAGGTTCGATAATGTTCGTAGACGAGAAGGAAAAAGACGTCCTGACCATACGGGCTTCCAGAGGGCTGCCTGAAGACGTGGTCAAGAATACCAGGGTGAGGCTCGGTGACGGCATCAGCGGCCTTGCGGCAAAAGAAAGGGTCGCGTTACTGATAGATGAGCAGCACAGCGATAACCGCATCAGCAGCCATCTTAACCGCCGGTATATCAAGTCTTCCATGGTGATTCCTATCAAGATGGATAGCAGGACCGTGGGTATCATGAATTTGGGCGCGCTGGGCACTTCCGAGGTCAGGTTTGACGCGGATAACCTTAAGGTGATGAACAGGCTTATCGACCTGGCGACGCTGGCGTTTAGGGAGTAGATTACGGGAAAATGGGATCAAAAATGGGGTCAGACCCCTTTTTAAATGGGGTCTGACCCCATTTTTTTTATCGGTGGCGCCTGAAAGTGGAAGAGAGGATCTTCAGTTCTTCGCGGTATTTGGTGACCGTGCGCCTGGCAAGCTTGAGTTTATGCTCTTTTAAAAGGGCATATACGATGTCCTGGTCGCTTAAAGGGTCTTTTTTATCTTCCGCGTCGATCAGCTCCTTGATAAGGCTTTTGATCTGTATAGAGGATATGGACTGGCCGTCCTGGTTGTTGATATGGCTTGAAAAGAACTGCTTGAGGGCGATCACGCCGCAGGGGGTTTTGACGTACTTGTTCATCACCACCCTGCAGATAGTGGATTCATGGAGGGAGAGTTTTTCGGCCACGCAGCGAAAGGTCAAAGGCTTGATGCCGGAGAGGTCTTCCTTGATGGCGTCTCCCTGTATCTCTGCGATGGTTTCTATGACGCGCCTGAGGGTGCTTTCGCGTTTAGAGACCGCCCGTATCAACTCAAGCGCGCGGCGCAGCTTCCCCGCGATAAATTCCTTGGTCTTCTGGTCAAGGTTGCCTTTCTTGAGCATATCCCGGTAGACCTTGTTTATCCTTAAGGTAGGGGTATAGTCGTTATTGATGGTGATCTCGAGATTGCCCTTTTTTTCTTCGATGATGATGTCGGGGATGATGCGGTGCACTATTTGAAGGGTGTAGTTAAGGCCGGGCTTAGGGTTAAGCTTCAGGATCTTTTTGATCAGGGGCTCGATTGCTTCATGAGGTATTTTCAGGGATTTCGCGATCGCGTTATAGTTCTTTTTCGCCACGTCCCTTAAATGGTGCGCTATGACCTCCCTGAGCAGCGGGTCTTTTTCGTTCAGCATGTCCAGCTGTATAAGCAGGCACTCCGGGACCGTTCTTGCCGCTACGCCCGCAGGCTCGAACTGTTGCACCAGCGCAAGGACTTTTTCTACCTTTTTCTTCTCTATATGCAGGCTCGCGCTGATTTCTTCAAGCGTGGCCCTTAAATAGCCGTTTTCATCGATATTGCCTATGATCTCCTGGCCGATCCTCAGGTCTTCATCGGCAGTGACAAACATGCCCAGCTGCCTTAAAAGGACGTCCTGCAGGGAAGTGCTGGTGGCCATCTGGCTGGATATAAGGTCAAGGTCAGACTTATTTTTCGCAGGCGGTTTCGCAGGGAGTGAGTCCCATTCCTTTAAGTCGGCAGGGAGGGAGGAGTCATCAAGGCTGTGTTCAGGGAGGCCTTCCCGAAGCTCGGTTTTCCCCTGAGATTCCTCCAATACAGGATTGGTTAAAAGCTCTTCCTCGATCATGCAGTTCAAATCAAGCAAGTGAAGAGACAGGATATTAAGCGACTGCTGCAATTGCAGGGATAGAAGCTTCCTGAGTTCTAATTTCTGTTTCATTTCCATACCACAATTATAGCATAAAAATAAAATAATTGCACAAAAACAGGGGGCTTGTGAAGGGTTATCCACAGGCCAAAATATCGAAATTTCAAGTTTCTATAATCTCTTGGAATTATTCAACTTGACAAAATAGCGCTTTTTGCTACAATGGCAATTAATGAGTATGTACTCATTTTAATCCGGGCGTTAAAATGAAGTAAAAGCAGTTAAATTCATATCAAGGCCGGAATGTATATCATTAAATAATTAAGTGAAAAAGGATGAATGCATGAAACCAAGAGGCAGGCCTAAGAAATCGAGAATAGTGCGTCAGGAGCCGAAAATCACCCAATTCAGCCCGCGCGGAAGGCCCGGCAGGCCTGATGAAGTAGCTATACCTAAAGATGAGTTTGAGGCAATACGATTGGCTGATCTTAGCGGCTTAAGCCAGAAAGAAAGCGCCGGGATGATGGATATATCCCAGCAGACCTTCAGCCGCATCCTTAAAAAAGCCCGTAGAAATTTAGCGGACGCATTTGTGAACGGAAAGATAATCAGGATCCAGGAGAATCTATCCGGCCCAATCAATACCCGCCGCAGGACCCGCAGTTCAGTGTAGCCATCGTGATCACCTGAAAAACAGAAATACAGTGGGTTCGTTTTTGCCTTATAAACCGTTAATTCTGCCTATATATCAACTTCCTATAATATATCTTATGTTAACTTGAGCATATGTGATAAATGTTCAATAAGAGGTTGAACTATAAGCACTTGTGCACAATTGTGATTATCCTGTGGATAAGCATGATCAAACTTACTCCTGTTTACTTGATTCTATTTTAGCCTTGCAAACACTGCATCCCTTTTCAGATTATGCGGTGAAATAGTTAGATATAGTTAATAGTATTTTATATATATTTAAATATTTTTTATTGCATTTTCCTGGTTCGGGTGACCACTGCGGGAAAGATCGAGCCGTCTCCGAGCTTGGCGTTGATCTTATCCATGGTCTGTAGTAATGCCTCCCTTCTTTTTTGTTCATTAAATAAGGGGGCGTAGTGCGATTCTGATAAACTGCTGCAGCTGACCCCAAGCGCGCGTATCGCGGGCATCCTGGGGCCTGTTCTGGCTAAAATTTCAAGGCTTTTGCGGTATATCTCATAGCCGTCATCAGTAGCCTGTTGGTAGGTTTTTTGAGCGCTGAAATTGCCCAGTTCAGGGCCGTTGAGCCACAGGTGCACGGTGTTGGACACCAGGTTTTTCTGCCTTAGCCGCTCGGCGACCATTTCCGATAAAAGGCGTATCCAGGCGCGTATAAACCCCGGGGTTTTGGAAGCCCGCGGCAAGGTATAGGAATGGCCTACGGATTTTGGGCCGGCGTCATATTCTTCGCCAGCGAAGTCTTCTTTTGAGTGCAGCGCGGCATAAAGATTAAGGCCGTATTTTCCCAGGTGGCGCTCCAGGAAATCAGGCGTTTTAAGGTACAGGTCAAGGCAGGTGTTTATGCCAAGGTTACGCAGCAATTCTTCGGTTTTTTCGCCGACCCCGCGCAGTTTCTTGGCCGGGGTCTTTGCCAGGACTTCGGTAAGGTTGTCTTCAGTGATGATGGTGACGCCGTTGGGCTTGTTTAATTTGGAGGCTAATTTCGCCAGCAGGCCGTTCTTGGCAACGCCTACGGATGCGGTAATATTGAACGAGTCTTGTATGTGCTGTTGGATAATCCAGGGGACGTTTCTCCCCCCAGGGGACGGTTCTCCCCAGGGAGAAACGTCCCCTCCTACGTCCCCTCCTAGGTCAAGCTGGAACTCGTCAATTGAAGCGTACACGGTCTCATAGCCATAGGTCTTAAGCAGCGTAAATATCTGTTCAGAGGTCCAGATGTACTTGGACTGGTCCGCGGCCACGAATTCAAGGTTGGGGCACAGCCTGAAGGCTTCGGCTGAAGCCATGCCTGAATCAATGCCTAAGGCCTTGGCTTCATAACTTGCGGCGCAGACCACGGTGTGCATTTTGCTGTCCCGCGAGCCTACGATCAGGGGCTTGCCTTTGAGCCTGGGGTTGATCGCCTGTTCAATGGACGCGAAAAACGCGTCCATATCGACATGTAGTATCATGGGGCCAGACCCCTTTTTATAATAATGGGGTCAGACCCCATTATTTATATTATTTTATCAAGGCGCCAGCTGAAGCTCGCGCTGTTATAGGATATCTGGTAGAGATCCGCTCCTGTGGATACCGAGAAATAGCTGATGAGCTCCTGGCCGCGGCGTTCCTGCCAGTTATAGGTAATGTGCCTGATCTTGTAGCGCTTATGATTCCAGGTGAATAGGCGCGGATAGGCTTTGCCTTGGCTGAACCAGGCAAGCACCTCGATTTTTTCATCGAGCTCCTGCGGCTGGGCCTGGGTGCTGGTTTCCGGGATATGCCTGTCCCAGCGGGCTTTGGGGTTGAATGACTGTTTCATATGTCATGGGGACGTTTCTCCCCCCGGGAGAACCGTCCCCTGGGGGAGAAACGTCCCCTAAGGTTAGAAGTATTTTCTTAGGACCGATATTACTTTGCCGATAATGGTAAAGTCGCGGTGGATCGGTTGATAATTCCTGTTTGCGGGTTCAAGGAAGGTCTTGCTGTCCTTATGGCGCAGTTTC
>JBFZAN010000023.1:0-6808 GCA_041309005.1 Candidatus Omnitrophota bacterium | reverse complement strand
GAATTGACGCTCCGCCGGGACATCCTCGACCAGCAGGTGGTGGATACCTATAACCACAAGGTGATCCGCGTCAACGACATACACCTGCTTGATGTCGAGCGTTGCCTGATGATCGCGCACGTTGATATAAGCCTGCGCGGGCTCCTGAGGCGCCTCGGCTTTGAAAAAGCGGCGGATTTCCTGGTCAGGATGTTCAATAAGCGCGCAGACTACCTCACCAGGGAGAACGTTATCAGCTGGAAACACATCCAGCCGCTCTCCATCAACCCGGTGAGCATGATGATAAAGATAAACGTGCCGCAGAAACAGTTCACCAATATTCCGGCAGCCGACCTGGGCGAGGTTTTTCTTGACCTGGATATGCGCCGCCAGATAGCGCTCTTTAAATCCCTTGATATGGTTACGAAAGCCAAGATCTTCATGAACATCGATTTTCATACGCAGAAATCGGTGGTAGAGGAGCTTGAGCCGAAACAGGTGGTGGATCTGCTCAACAGCATACCTACCGACGAAGCGACCGATTTCCTGGAACAACTGCCGAAGGCCGCGAGCACGCGCCTCTTAAGCCTTATGGAGAGCAAACAGGCAAAGAAGCTCTCGGAGCTCCTAGGGTATTCCAGCGATTCGGCAGGCGGCCTGATGACCACCGAATACCTGGCATTCGCTAAAGACACGCCGGTTGAGTCGGTGCTCAAGCAGATAAAAGAGCGGACCTTTAAGGTAGAACCCACGCAGTTTGTCTATATCGTCGATGAGCAGGGCCATTTCATAGGTTCGACCAATTTCAGGCGGCTGATCCTTGCCGCTCCCCAGGACCCCGTGCAGGCGGCCGCCTTTCCCAGGACGTATTCCGTCCAGCTGGACTCAAGCGTCAAGGAAGTAGCGTATCTTATGGAAAAATATAAATATTACGCCATCCCGGTCGTCGATGAGAATAAAGTGCTGCAGGGGATCGTCACGGTTGACGATATTTTAAGCCAGGTCATCGCTATCGCCTGGCGAAGGTTCAGCAAGATCAAGGCAAAGCCCGCGCTATGATGCAAAAATTGAAGAAATTCCGCACCGAGATTCTCATATTCCTGTCCATAATGGGGCCCGGCATCATCACTGCCAACGTCGATAACGACGCGGGCGGTATTACTACGTATTCTGTGGCAGGCGCCCATTTCGGCTATTCTCTTATCTGGTCGTTCATCCCTATTATCATCGCGCTGGTGATCATCCAGGAGATGTGCAGCCGCATGGCGGTGGTGACGGGAAAGGGCTTAGCCGACCTGATCAGGGAGGAGTTCGGCGTAAGGGTCACTTTTTACGCGATGACGGTCCTGGTCTTATCTAATATTTTCAATACCGTGTCGGAATTCGCCGGCATAGCCGCAAGCGCCGAATTATTCGGCATAAGCAGGCATGTAATGGTTTCCGTGAGCGCGTTGTTCGTATGGTGGCTCATCGTCAAAGGGACCTATAAATCAGTCGAGAAGGTGTTCTTGGTCGCGTGCGTGTTTTATGTGGCCTATATCATTTCGGGCTTCCTCTCAAAGCCCGACTGGGGAGAGGTCGTCGCCAGCTCGGTAAAACCCCAGATCCATTTCAACAAGGCGTACCTGCTTATGCTCACCGGCCTCGTAGGCACGACCATCGCGCCCTGGATGCAGTTTTACCAGCAGTCATCGGTGGTCGAGAAGGACATCAGCCTGAAGAATTACAAGTACAGCAAATTAGACGTGGTCGTGGGGTCTTTCGTGGTCAATATCGTGGCGATCTTCATAGTGATAGTCTGCGCCAATACCCTTTTTAAGCACGGCATCAGGATAGAGAGCGCCAAAGACGCGGCGCTCGCGCTTAAGCCTTTTGCCGGCCAGTACTGTTTTTATCTCTTTGCCTTCGGCCTGCTTAACGCATCCGTATTTTCGGCCTGCATACTTCCGCTCTCGACCGCCTATTCCGTATGCGAAGGTATGGGCTGGGAGGTGGGGGTGAACCGGCGTTACAGGGAAGCCCCTCAATTCTACTTCCTTTACACGGCGATCATCATCATAGGCGCCGCGGTCATATTGCTGCCTAACGTAAAGCTCATCCCGATCATGCTTATCTCCCAGGCATCTAACGGCCTGCTGCTGCCGTTCGTGCTGATCTTCATGCTGCTTCTGGTCAATAACAAGCGCCTGATGGGCAAGTATACGAATTCCAGGATATATAATTTCTTTGCCATCCTCACGGTGATCGGCATGATCGTCCTTTCGGTCGCGTTGCTGCTTGCGTATTTCGTAAAATAACCATGGATACGGATAAAATAAAGGTAGAGGATATAGCGTCATTAAAGGGAAGGCGCAGGATCACCATGCTTACCGCCTATGATTACCCGCTTGCCGGTCTGATCGATAAGGCGGGCATCGATATAGTGCTGGTAGGCGATTCCCTGGCTAATGTGGTGCTGGGATTGGAGTCGACCACCGGCGTGGGCATGCAGGAAATGCTGCATCACGCCAAGGCGGTGAGCCGCGCGGTGAAGCGCGCCTTGATAGTCGGCGATATGCCGTTTGAAGCCTACCAGGTCAACCCGCTTGATTCACTCGGCAACGCGCGCAGGTTCATGGAAGAGGCGAAATGCGACGCGGTGAAGCTGGAGTGGTTTGACGCCTGCGTTGAGGCTACCCGTGCCATTACCGCGGCGGGCATCCCTGTAATGGGCCACATCGGCCTGACCCCCCAGACCGCGGATAAGCTGGGAGGTTTTAAAGTGCAGGGTAAGGACGCGGGCGCCGCAGGGCGGTTATTCGAGCAGGCAAAGGCGCTGGAGGAAGCAGGTTGTTTTTCCCTGGTGCTTGAGTGCGTGCCGGATAAGATCGCCGAGATCATCACCCGGCAATTGGCCATCCCTACCATCGGGATAGGCGCCGGCGTACACTGCGACGGCCAGGTGCTGGTGACGCATGATATGCTCGGCCTGTTCACCCGCTATACCCCGAAGTTCGTGAAGAAATACGTCGACCTTTCGGGCCTGATCGTAAAGGCCGTCGAAGCGTATAAAGAAGAAGTGCTGGAGGGAAAGTTTCCGTCACAAGAACACAGTTTCTCCATCAAAGAGGAAGAATTAAAGAAGCTAAAAAGTTCACTCGGCCTTTAACGGATGAGAAGCTCCACCTTTAACTCCACTCGACTTTGGAGCTTCCTCAAGTATTTGCCATAATTTCGACGGTAGAGGGCAATTTTCCTTGACTTTTAAGCCGTTTTGCGTTAAAAATAAAGGTCTATGACTGAAAACCTGATGGAAAAAGTAGTCGCGCTGTGCAAGCGCAGGGGATTTATATTCCAGTCTTCGGATATATACGGAGGGCTGGCGAATACCTGGGATTACGGCCCGTACGGGGTGGAGCTGAAGGGCAACCTCAAACGCAGCTGGTGGAAGGCAAACGTCTACGGCCGCAACGATATTCTCGGGATGGACGCGGCCATACTCATGCATCCGAAGGTATGGGAGGCATCCGGCCACACCAGTAATTTCTTTGACCTGAAGAGGGACTGTAAATCCTGCAAGAAGCGTTTTAAGATAGAGGACCTGAAAGGCAAGGATAGGTGCCCGGAATGCGGCGGCGAACTGACCGAAAGCCGCGCCTTTAACCTGATGTTCAAGACCTATCAGGGGCCGGTAGAAGACAGCGCGAACCTGATCTATCTGAGGCCTGAAACCGCGCAGGGGATGTTCGTCAATTTCCCCAATATCATGGACTCAAGGCATCCTAAGCTCCCCTTCGGCCTTGCCCAGCTGGGCAAATCATTCCGCAACGAGATCACCCCGGGTAATTTCACCTTCAGGACGCGCGAGTTCGAGCAGATGGAAATAGAATATTTCGTTCGCCCCCAAGAGGCGGACAAATGGTATGAATACTGGGTGCAGGAGAGGTTTGCCTGGTACAAAGGGCTGGGGCTGTGTGAGGAGAACCTAAGGAAGAGGCCTCACGGAGAAGATGAACTTGCGCATTACGCCAAAGCCTGCACCGATATCGAATATAACTTTCCTTTCGGCTGGTCGGAGCTTGAAGGTATCGCCAACCGGGCCGATTTTGACCTGAAGCAGCACGCAGAGTATAGCGGCAAGGAGTTCCGGCTGCCGGATGAGGCGACCAGGGAAAAGTTCTACCCGTATATCATCGAACCTTCGGGAGGGGTGGACAGGAGCGTCCTGGCGTTCCTCGTCGACGCTTTTCGCGAGGAAAAGGTCAGGGATGACGTGCGCGTGGTGCTGAAGTTGCACAAGGACCTCGCGCCGGCAAAAGTGGCGGTGCTGCCGCTTTTAAAGAACCGCAGCGAGATCGTCGAGCGCGCCAAGTCGATCGCAGGGGACCTTAAGAAGTCGTTTGCCGCCGTCTACGATGACACCGCGGCGATAGGAAAATTATACCGCAGGCAGGATGAAGTCGGGACCTTGTACTGCGTGACGGTGGACGTGCAGTCGCTTGAAGACGCGCAGGTGACCGTGCGGGACAGGGATACGATGCTGCAGGAGCGCGTCGGCATGGACAGATTGAAGGAATATTTGAACAACAAGTTAACATAGCGAGAGGGGGGTTTGTAAGGCAATGGCAAAAAAATACGTTTACTTCTTCGGCGGTCAAAAGGCGGACGGCAATGAAAGCATGAAAAACCTGCTGGGCGGCAAGGGGGCGAACCTCGCGGAAATGGCCGGCCATAAGGCGCTAAGGCTTCCGGTGCCTCCGGGTTTTACCATCACCACCGAAGTATGCACCTACTATTACCAGCACAAGAAAAAGTACCCCGCGGGCTTGAAGGAAGACGTACAGAAGGCGCTTAAAAGGGTGGAAACGCTCATGGAGAGAAAGTTCGGGGACGCGGATAACCCGCTCCTGGTGTCGGTGCGTTCAGGGGCCAGGCGCTCAATGCCCGGCATGATGGAAACGGTGCTTAACGTCGGCCTGACCGAGAAGACGATCCCGGGCCTGATCCGAAAGAGCGGCGGCAATGACAGGTTCGTCTATGACGCCTACCGCCGCCTGATCATGATGTATTCCGACGTCGTGATGGAAAAAGCGGCCGGCATAGAGCCGAAGGATGACGAAGGCATACGCAAGCAGTTAGACAGGATCATGTCAGCGATGAAGAAAGAGAAGGGCGCATCAAGCGATACCGACCTTTCCTGCGACGACCTTAAGAAGCTTTGCGGCCTGTTCAAGGCCAGGATAAAAGAGGTGCTCAAGAAAGAGTTCCCCGATGATCCTTATGAGCAGTTATGGGGCGGCATCGGCGCGGTGTTTTCTTCCTGGAACGGCAAGCGGGCGATCAGCTACAGGAGGATAGAAGGCATTCCCGATGAATGGGGTACCGCGGTAAACGTGCAAACCATGGTCTTCGGTAACATGGGCAGTGACTCCGCCACGGGAGTCGCCTTTACCCGTAACCCGGGCAACGGCGAGAACAAGTTTTACGGCGAGTACCTGGTCAACGCGCAGGGAGAGGATGTCGTCGCAGGTACCCGTACCCCTGCGCCGATAAACGAATATTCCAAATCCGAGCACAATAAAGAGCTGGTGACGCTGGAAAAAGGGATGCCAAAGATCTACAAGGAATTATTCGACATCCAGGGGCGCCTTGAAACGCATTACCATGACATGCAGGACATAGAGTTTACCATTGAGAAAGGGCGGCTGTTTATGCTCCAGTGCCGCGTGGGCAAACGTAACGGCCCCGCCGCAGTGCGTATGGCCGTGGATATGATCAAAGAAAAACTGATCAACAAACAAACCGCGGTAACGCGGGTAACGCCCAGCCAGCTGGATGAGTTATTGCACCCGATCATCGATCCCAAGGCGGAGCTTGCCCATAAGCCTTTGGCAAAAGGGCTGCCCGCAGGCCCCGGCGGCGCCAACGGACAGATAGTCTTTAACGCCAATGACGCGGTGGAATGGGCAAAACAAGGCAAGAAAGTGATCCTGGTGCGCGAGGAGACCAACCCGGAAGACGTCGAAGGTATGCGCGCCGCCCAGGCAATTCTGACCGCGCGCGGGGGCATGACTTCGCACGCGGCGTTAGTCGCCCGCGGCTGGGGGAAATGCTGCGTGGTCGGCTGCAGCATGCTGCACGTTGAGAGCGCGAAGAAAGAGCTTATTATCGACGGAAAGACGCTTAAGGAAGGCGATTGGATCACCTTAAACGGCACCAAGGGCAATGTGTATGAAGGCAGGCTCCTGATGATGGACGCGACCGAGGAAAATAAAATGCTCATGGAGTTTTTGAAACTCTGCGATTCCATAAAGAGGCTGGGCGTGCGCACCAATGCCGATACCCCGGAGGACGCGGCCAAAGCAAGGCAGTTCGGCGCGGAGGGGATAGGCCTGTTCAGGACGGAGCACATGTTTTACGGGAAAGGTTGCGATGAGCCCCTGTTCCTCCTGCGCAAGATGATCATTTCAAAGACAGAAGCAGAAAGGAAGAGCGCTCTGAACGAGCTGTTCCCATTCGTCAAGAAGGACATTAAGGGGACATTACGGGCGATGGAAGGGTTTCCGGTGGTCATCCGCCTGCTCGACCCGCCGCTGCATGAATTCGTCCCCCGCGAACAGGTAAAACTCGAACAGCTTGCCAGGGACCTCAACATAAGCCTTGAGGAACTGTCCAAGCGCGCGGACGGCCTCCATGAGTCAAACCCGATGATGGGCCACAGGGGCGTGCGCCTGGGGGTGACCTATCCTGAAATAAGCGAGATGCAGATACGGGCGGTATTCGAGGCCGCGGCTGAACTGTTGAAAGAAGGCGGAAAGCCGTATCCTGAAATAATGATACCTGTGGTCTG
>JBFZAN010000022.1:0-10069 GCA_041309005.1 Candidatus Omnitrophota bacterium | reverse complement strand
TTGGGCTGATTTTAAAGGCATTGAAAGCAGATAAGGGCCTGATCGAGTTCGTCAAGGACAGGCCCGGCCACGATATACGCTACAGGCTCAATTCACAGAAATTATTTAATGAGACCGGATGGAAGCCGAAGATCAGATTCGAGGACGGCATCAAATTGACCGTTGCCTGGAACCTCGCTCATAAAGGCTGGTTATTCGGCAAATATAAAGAAATAACGCAACTGTATTCCCGCAGATGAAAGAACCGCTCGTATCAGTGATAATCCTGAATTGGAACGGAAGTAAGGTAATAGAAACCTGCCTGCATTCCATTGAGCAACAGACGTATAGAAGCCTGGAGACTATCGTCGTAGATAATGCCTCTACCGACGGCAGCCGCGAGCTGGTGGCGCAGCGCTTTCCCCGCGTAAAGCTCATCGTTAATAAAGAGAACTTAGGCTTCGGGGGAGGAAACAATGTCGGCATACACGCGGCAGGAGGGGAATTTATACTTATCCTCAATAATGACACGCGCCTTGAGCCGGACGCGGTGGAAGAAATGGTAAAGGCCATCTCTAAAGACGACCTGTACGGCGCCTGCGCTTCCAAGATACTGCTTGAATACGAAAAAGACCTGCTTGACGTCGCAGGTATTGCGGTGTGCCTGGACGGCCTTTCCATCGGCAGGGGGCGCATGGAGCACAAAGACAAATTCAACCGCGAGGAAGAGGTGTTTTTTGCCAGTGATTGCGCGTGTTTATATAGAAGAAAAATGCTTGATGATATACAGCTGCCGGGTGAATTCTACGATGAAGACTTCTTTGCCTACGCCGATGAAACCGACCTGGGCTGGCGCGCGCGCCTTTTAGGATGGAAATCAGTATATAATCCAAAGGCTGTCGTCTATCACTGCCACTCGGCAAGCACCTCAAGCTACTCTCCATTCAAGGCGTTCCTCGTGGAAAGGAACAGGATATGGGTAGTGGTCAAGAACTTCCCGCTGCCGTTCGTTTTGCCGGGATTGATGTATACGCTCACGCGTTACCTCTTTCAGGCCTACGGGGTATTGGCGAAAAAGGGAGCTGCCGGAAAATTTGTGGGAGAGGCGAGTAAAAGAGAGCTCCTTAAGATATTGCTGAAGGCGAATTTCTCCGCCCTGCGCGGTATGCCGAAGATGCTGAAGAAAAGAAAAGAAGTGTTTAAGAAAAAAAGAATAAGCAATAAGGAGATCAGGCGTCTTTTTAAGGAATTTGGACTGAGCGCCAAAGAAATTTCTTTAAAAGAATAAGGAGGCATTGATGATCCCTGTTTTTAAACCAAGTTACGGGAAAGAAGAGCTTGAAGCGTTACAGGAACCGTTTAAGACAGGTTGGATCGGGTTAGGCCCGAAAACAAAAGAATTCGAAGAGAAATTTGCCCGGTATATCGGCACGGATTACGCGGTAGGCTTAAATTCCTGCACCGCGGCATTACACCTGGGCGTTAAACTTATGGGCGTGGAAGGCAAAGAGGTGATCACGACCCCTATGACCTTTGTTTCCACGAACCACGCGATCCTTTACAGCGGCGGGATACCCGTTTTCTGCGACATAGAAGAAGACACGTTGAATATCGATACTTCAAAAATAGAAAAATTGATCACAAAATCGACCGCGGCGATCATCGTGGTGCACTACGGCGGCCACGCCTGCGATATGGACAAGGTTTTGGAGCTTGCAAAAAAATACGACCTAAAGGTGATCGAGGACTGCGCGCACGGCTGCGGAGGAGAATTTAAGGGCAAAAAGCTCGGCTCTATCGGCGACGTGGGCTGTTTTTCTTTTCACGCGGTAAAAAACCTGGCTACGGGGGAAGGCGGGATGCTGACCCTTGATGACCCTGAAATGTACGGCCATTTGAAAAAACTGCGCTGGCTGGGGATCTCGGCGGATACCTTTAGCCGCGAGGAAAAAGACACCAAGAAATATTCCTGGTTCTATGAAGTAGAGGAGCTCGGTTTTAAATGCCATATGCATGATATCACGGCAGCGATAGGGCTGGTACAACTGGGGAAGCTCGACAGGATGAACAAGAGAAGAGAAGAAATCGTCAAGCGCTACAACGAGGGTTTGAAAAAACTTTCCTGGTTGAAGGTGCCCGTGGTAAAGCCTTACACAAAAAGCGCGTTCCATAATTACGTAATTAAGACAGACCAGCGTAACCGGTTGAACGACTATCTTAAGTCAAAGGGTATTTCTACCGGAGTGCATTATGTGCCGAACCATCACTTTAAGATGTACAGGAAATACAAGGCGGCGACTCCGGTTTGCGACAAAGTATGGGAAACTATCCTTACGCTTCCATTATACCCCGATCTGACCGATCCTCAGGTTGACATGATCATCGAAGAGATACATTCTTTCGGCAAAAAAGAATTGAAAGCCTCATAACCTATGCCTGTCCGGGAAACAAAGATAAGCGACCGTGAAGGTCTGGAGTCGGTAAGGTGCGCGTTATGCAACAGCGACGACGCGCAGCTTCTGTTCTCCAAAAAAGATAAGTTCCTTATTTCTGAAGCCGATTTTAAGGTCGTCCAATGCAAGCGCTGCGGGCTGATCTACGTGAACCCGCGTCCGCCGGAATCGGAGATCGCAAACTTTTATCCCGAAACATATTCCTGGAAGGAAACTCTGCGCGCGGATTCTTTTATTACCCGTTTCTTAAGGACACTTGAGAAAACATACAGGTACCACCTTTTGCGTTACGAAGTGAACAAGGTGTTAAGAAATACGGGGCTTACGAAGGCAAAGGTCCTTGATATTGGCTGCGGCGCAGGGGACAGGCTCAAGATTTTTAAGGAAAAAGGATTCGATACGTATGGCGTCGATATCTCGACTTCCGCGATATATGCGAAGGAGACTTTGGGTTTGAACGTGATAAACAGCGATCTTGCCAGCGCGCGCTATCCCGACGACTATTTTGACGCGGTCACCATGTACAATGTCCTTGAGCATCTTCATAAACCGGTTGAAATGCTTAAGGAGGCGCAAAGGATCCTGAAGAAGGGCGGGTTTTTGGTCATCCAGGTCCCCAATACGGATTCTCTTCAGTTTAAGCGGTTCGGTAAAAGGTGGGCGGCATTCGATGTGCCGAGAGACTTATACTATTTTAATCCCGGCCTTTTATCGGGGCTGTTAAAAAAAGCAGGCTTTGCGGTAATAAAAACAGACCATATGTCCGGCTTCCTGCATCCGCCGACAATAGTGATATCCATGTTTCCCGGACTGGATCCGCAGAAAAGCTGGCTTGCGGAAAATAAATCGAAGAGCACGGCTTTAAAAAGGGCTGGCTGGGCATTCTGGACCCTTGTTTTGTCGCCGGTTGCGTTTATGGAGAGCCTTGTGAAGAAATCCGCAATAATTACGCTCGTTGCCGATAAAGTATAAAAACATAAAGCAGGGAGGTAGAAATTGGTAGAACGCATAGTCAATCTGGCGCTAACTTTTCGTTTCTGGTTCTGGGCTGCCATTATCAGAAGCCAGGGCGGCGAGCTGAAAAAAGGCACAAGAATCTATGAAAGAGTGAAGATTTTTTCGACAAAAAAGTCCCCTGTTTTTATAGCCGAGGACTGTATCTTGCAGACAGGCGCTATCCTGGCCTCTTCCGATACAGGCAGGATCGTGCTCAAAAAACACGTGTATTTGGGAGAGTATACTATTCTTTCATCAAAAGGCCAGATAGAAGTGGGGGAAAACACCATCATCGCCAGCCACGCGTTCGTGGTTGATTTCGACCACCGTTTTGACAGGCCGGAATTGTCATTTTATGATTCCGGCTTTGATTGCCGGAGGGTCACCATCGGCAGCAATGTCTGGGTAGGGGCAGGCACCAAGATTTTAAAAGGCGTATCCATAGGAGACGGTTGCGTGATAGGCGCGGGCAGCGTGGTGACCAGGGATGTTCCACCTTACAGTATCGCGGTGGGAGTGCCTGCGCGCGTGATCAGGAAGAGGGAAAAAGGGCCGAAATAATGACGACCAGAAATAAATTATTTTTATTGATTTTTGCTTGTAGCGGCCTGTTGCTGTTGACCGGCCTGAATTCTCATTTGTACCTGGGTGATGAGGTATTCCATTACCGCTTTGCAAGGTTTATATACGAAGCGGGAAAACGGGTGGCGTTTGATCCGCTCTACGGTTCGGGGCAACCGCCGGGTTATTTCTATATCGTAGAGCCGCTCTGGCATTTTATCCTGGTTTTACTCTGGAAGGTCATTGGAAGGGTATCGTTTGCCGCTGCCCAGATATACCAGGCGGGTTACTATATCGCGTTGATCCTTTTGACCTTTCAACTGGGAAAAATGCTTTATGACGAAAAGACGGGGTTGATCAGCGCATTGGTTATCGCGACCATGCCCATGGTGGTCAGCTTCAGCATTCTTTTTTATCTCGACGTGCCCGCAAGCGTCTTTACCATGCTTTTTCTGCTGCTTTTTTTAAAAGAAAAATACTGGTGGGCAGGGGTGAGTCTCGGGCTTATGTACATGTGCAAGAGAAATGCCTGTTTCTTCCTTCCGGTTGTCCCGCTGATGATCATTGCCAAATACAGGAAGGATTGGCTTAAGACCGTTCTCGCGTATTTTAAATTAGCGGTTCCGTCTTTTTCTATAATCGCCTGGGATATTTTCTGGAGGGTCAATAACATAGGAAGTTTTTACAAACAGCCGGCAACACATACGGCGCCTGTCGGTGCAGAGTTGTCTCGGTTAGGCCTAAATGTAGATTTCTATGTGAATTTTGTAAAATCGGCCCAGTTCAATACAAAAGCGAATCAGAACTCCGTTCTTTTTAATCCGCTTGATACCGTAAAATATCTGGGTATCTCGTTTTTGATCTTGCTCGCCGTTTATTTTTTAAAGCGGAAATTCGAAAAAAAAGATTTTTTTCTCTGGGTGCCTACGGTCACGTATTTGAGTTTTTATTTTTTGTTCTTCGGAATGGGGGCCGATATACGATACTTGTTCCCTATTATACCGCCTCTGGTTATTATCAGCTCCAAAGGATATCTTTCATTAAAGGCCGTTTTTTTTAAAACCCTTATCATTATCCTGTGCGTTGCCCAGATCCTCTCAGCCTGTTTTTATGTCCATTCAAAAAGGCAACTGGCCGCGAAAGAAAAAGAAGCGTTTGATTTCATCAGGAAGAATATCCCCGATAATCAACTGCTATTGTATCCGGAGATCATAGTTTTAGAAGAAGCCGAAAAAAAGGCCGTGTGGGGGACTTTATATCTATGGCCCTATTTTTTCTGGGGAAACGAGAAGGAAAAGAAAATAGCAATAGAAAAAAGCAATCTATATTACATCATCGTCAAACATTCAAGGATATACGATGACGCAAAAACACGCCACCTCGGAGGGTATCCGAAGTCGTTTGTGGACAGCCTTCCCGGGCTTTCATTTGTAAAGTGCATATATAATAACGGGTCTGTCAGCATCTGGAAAATAGACCGTAATCTTACTAAAATAACCGATTGAGCAGGCGACCATGAAAAATAAGATTTTACTTATCAACGCGATCCATCCGCTCGTAGAAGTAGAGCAGCGCCATCCTCCTTTGGGGTTAGGGTACCTGGTAAGCCGCATAAGGAAACATTTTGGCAAGGAAGCTTTTGAGTTCAGGATAGCGGACCGGGATATCGAAAAAGAGATGGCGCAATTCGCTCCGGATATCGTGTTTATCAGCTCCGTGACCCAGAATTTCGATATCGCCATACAGTACGCCCGTGACATAAAGAAATCGAGTATACCGGTCATCGTGGGCGGGATCCATATCACCATGATGCCATACAGCCTTGATCCCGCCTTTGACGCGGGAGTTTTGGGCGAAGGAGAAGAAACCTCGGTTGAATTGATGGAGCTGTTCCTGAAAAAAGGCGCGCTCGCTCCGGAAGATCTGAAAAATATCAAAGGCATCGTGTATAGAGAAGGAGAGGCCGTTCGTTTTACCGAACCAAGGCAGGCTATCCGGGACATAGATTCACTTTCCTTTCCGGCAAGGGACCTGCTGAAGATCGAAAAGCACACCTATATGTTTACCTCCCGGGGCTGTCCCTATAAATGCATCTTTTGCGCGTCTACCCGGTTCTGGGATACTGTGAGGTTTTTTAGCGCCGGATATGTCGTTAAAGAAGTGAGGCACCTTGTCGATAATTATAATGTAAGCCTGATCAGTTTTTATGACGATCTTTTTATCGCGGACCGGCGCAGGCTCAAGGAGATCGTTTCATTGATCAAAAAGGACAGCTCACTTAAAAAAATACACTTTACCTGTAACGGCAGGGCGAACCTTATTAATGACGAAGTCGTTGAACTGCTTAAAGAAATGAACGTGCTTTCGGTCAACCTGGGCCTTGAATCCGGCTGCGAGCGTACCCTGCAATTCCTGAAACACCAGGTGACGCTAGAGCAGAATATGAACGCGGTGAAGACGGTGAAAAAGCACGGCTTGTCCTGCAACGGCTCTTTTATAATCGGCAGCCCCCGGGAGACCAAAGCGGAAATGTTGGAGACATATAACTTCATCAAAAAGATACCGATAAACCTCACTGATATTTATGTCCTTACCCCTTATCCCGGGACTCCTGTCTGGGACTACGCGAAGAAAAGAGGGCTGGTTTCCGAACATATGCAGTGGTCGAAATTGGACGTCAATTTCCAGAATAACCTTAAAGACGCGATCATACTTTCCGAAGTGATGGACCGTGAAGAAATAGTCGGGATCTTCAAGAAGTTCTACCGGCTACGTTTCTTCAAGAATATCGCCGGGATCATTACTCACCCGTATTTGATGGACCTGCCTAAAACCGCGCTTAAACTATTGGCGGAAAAGTTGAGCCGGAGATTAAGGAAGAATTAGCTATGGACGGGATACTCACGCTGCAAAGAGGGGCAACTGAAGCGGTAAGGATCGATTGCCGCCACCCTGACTGGCAGGAATTTTTATCCAGGACAAAGCATACCATTTTTCATACTCCTGCCTGGCAGGAGGTGGTAAGCGAGGCGTATAAGGCAGAATCAGCGATCTACGCGTATTATAAAGAAGGAAAGATCGCGTTAGCATTTGTGGGCTTTATTTTTAATCTGAAGCTTTGTAAGGTTTTTTTCGCCAGCCTTTTTGACGGAGGGGCCGTAGGCGACCGCCGCCTATTACCGCAATTCCTTGACCGTTTGCCAACTTTATTGAAGGAAGACAGGGTTGATATTATGCGAATTATGCAGACGTATTCCGCCCCTCTTCCCAAAATGGCCGGCTTCAGGAAAATAGAGGGTTCGCAGCACATTGTTTCATTAGACGGGGTAAGCGAGGATGAGCTTTGGAGCAAGCTTTACCGTAACCGCATTCGCAAGGCAGTCCAGCAGGCGCGTTATAAGGGCGTTACGGTAAAAGAGATCAAAAATGAAGAGGATATAAGGGAGTTATATAAATTAAATCGTCAGACTATCAAACGCAACCGCGCTTTCTATACCTTTACCGAAGGCCTTTTGCTAGATTTTTACCGTCACTTCCTGAAAAAAGGCCTTGGAAAAGGCTGGCTGGCGCAGAAAGATAATAAAAGTATCGCGGGTTTACTGGTCGTGTACTCGGAGCATGCTTCCCACGGAATGGTCGGGGGGTCTTTGGAGGAATATTTCAGCCTGAGGGCAAACGACCTGTTATTGCACGAAGCGATGGTTGACACGATACGCAGCCATAAGCAATACTTTGATTTTATGCTTTCTTCCAAGAATAAAACCAACCTGCAGTTCTATAAAGACAAATTCGGCTCAGAAGAGTATCCCGCCTGTTTCTATGAAAAAAATATTTCACTGCTACGGCCCGCGTTATGGTCCGGGGTCTGGAAGGCGATACATACTCCCCTGGGAGGGGTTTTACTGAGGACTTTTTATAGATCACAGGAAAATGCGGTTTCAGAACATGCGACATTAGAATTAGCATGCGTGCAGCAAAAAGAATGGGATGAATTTGTGTCCCTGCATCCCCATACGATATTTCAAGATTCTGAGTGGGCGAAGATCATGCAAGAAGGATATGGCTCGTCCCCTAAGTTCTTTATCCTGAAGCAATCAGGAAACCCGTTAGTGGGTTTGACGGGAAATGTGCTGGACTTAAGGATCATTAAATTATTTTTTTGTAACTATCCTTACGGCGGCTTGGTCGGGGAAGCAAAATATGCCGATATCCTTCTGGAGAAGCTGGAAGTCCGGTTAAAAAAAGATACCATCGACCGCGTGCGTTTCACGGAACCAGGCGACTGCAATGGCGGCGTTTTTCGTACATACTCCAAAAGCGCAAGTTATCAGCACGTGCTTGATCTCAACGGAAAAACTCCCGAAAGCCTCTGGAAGGATTACAAATCAAGGACGAGAAGGGACGTGCTGAAAGCGAAAAAATCAGGTATCACCGTGAAGCAGATCGAGAAAGAGGAAGAAGTCGGTATTTACTATAACCTCTATTTTTCCACCATGAAGAGAAACCGCGCGATCGGCCCGCATCCTAAAGCTTTCTACGCGGCGCTCTATAACGGCCTGATACGTTCCGGAAAGGGGACTATTCTTTTCGCCATGCTCCAGGGCCGCTATATCGCGGGGGCGTTCGTGATATTCTCTTTGGACGTAGCGTACCTTCTGGGCAGCGTTTCACTCAACGAATATCTTACCTATTGCCCTAATGACCTGCTTATCCATTCGGCGATCGAAGAGAGCATGCGAAAGAAAATGAGCGCCTTTGATTTCATGACCTCAAGCGAGAACGATGTCAGGCTGATGCAATTTAAAGAAAAGTGGGGTTCCCAAAAGTTCCCTTTTTATACCTATGAAAAAAATTTGACTTTGTTGAAGCCGAAAGTCTGGGACATGGCCTGGAAAATGGCAAATTCAAGGTTCGGGACGTCTCTCATCAGGATGTTCAGAAAATGAAAAAGCTCTTAGCGGTTCTTTTGGCGGCGGTCATTTTGATCCTGTTTACTTTTAATCTCTGGCTCCCGCTGCTTGCAAAAGCCCTAATTGTAAACGACAGCCTTACGCCTGCAGATATCATCATAGTCCCCAGCGGGAACGAAGAAAACCAGAGGGTCGCGTACGCGGCGAGCCTCTATAAGCGTGGTTTGGCGCCGAAGATTTTGTTTTGCGGGCAGCTGGCGCTGCAGAAGGAAACAGGGATCAACCTGGCTAAGATCTACGCGGTGAGCCTGGGAGTACAAGAGGAAGATATCCTCCTGGAAGAGGATTCCGCCACCACGTATGAAAACGCGCTGTATTCCAAGCCGATCATAGAAGCGGGAGGCTATCGTTCTGTCATTTTAGTTACCTATCCGGCACATACCAGGAGGGCAAAGATGATTTTTAAAAGCCTCCTTCCCGGGAACGTGCGTATTTC
Source organism: Candidatus Omnitrophota bacterium (assembly GCA_041309005.1). Lineage (GTDB taxonomy): Bacteria > Omnitrophota > Gorgyraeia > Gygaellales > Profunditerraquicolaceae > PPR-0468. The sequence continues at coordinate 674 of JBFZAN010000022.1, read as the reverse complement.
AGTTACCGGTGATCCCGAAAGTTTTGACGCCAATCGCTGGTGGCGCAACGAAAGCCAGGTCAGGAGCGTCGCCTATGAATATTTCGGTTTTCTCTGGTATTTGCTCTTCCGCAGGTAATGGGGTAACTGTTTTTAAAATAATATGAAATCAGAAAAAGTCTCCTACTATAATTTCCACGATATCATTACCGTCAGGATCAGCTGTGAAAAAACAAGCGCCTTCGACTCGTACCTGAACAGGATCTTCGCTCACTACGCAACAGGCCATATAGAGCGGCCGCAGTTATGTATCGATATCGGGAGGTTTAAGCCTGATACATCCGGATGCGTTCTTCTCGATGAGCATTTCCATGTCCGCGAGGATTACATCTACTACCGTAACCGTTATAAATACGCCTGGTGGGACGTCCAGATCAAAGGCATTGAGTCCGGCTTAATGAACGTGCGTATGCAGGGCAATCCGGTCAGCCGCATGGTCATTCCCGGAGAGACCATTTATTCGCTGATCCGCTATAAGCTGGGAATCGAAGGCTATCCTTTGCTTCATGGTTCAGGGGTGGGGAAGAACGGGGCGGGCTATGTTTTTTCGGCAAGAGGGGGCACGGGCAAGACCATTACCGCGATCAACGCGGTAAAAAAGGGGCTGGATTTTTATTCGGACGATTCGGTCATTC
>JBFZAN010000021.1:0-16749 GCA_041309005.1 Candidatus Omnitrophota bacterium | reverse complement strand
TTTTGTTACATTGCAATTATTTTCGTTCAACCAAGTATGCAGGCTGCTCCTATAATCATAATCTTCACAGCGAGGGCAGTCACATTTTGGATCAACTTTGTACTTCGACTTGCTAATTGGCCAATTTGAATCTATTAGTTTTGAGGTTTTCCAAATTGTCATCTTATCATAGATTGAAAGGCTCGAAATAGTAACCCCAGAACATATAACATCGTGTGCAATAAATGGGCAAATCCAATCTAGTAAAAGATCGTTGAGAGACAAATTCCGCAAAATAAAGGAAGCAATAGACCCTTCGTTCACCCGTACATGATAATATTCATATGGCATGCGTTTACCTCTATGCTTAAACTTTTAAGAATCTATATTTCAAAAATATATGTATTTTGATAGTTGGCTGAGTTTGTTTCTCGCGGGACGTCTTCTCTTAAGATCAAACCATCCGTAAACTTTAAACTCAACCATTGTTTGATATATGAATCTGTCCGGTTTTAGAGCGAATGGAGGTTTTAGGCAATGGAGCTTGAGCATTGAGGGCATCTCGATGGAGCGAAGCGACAACATCGGGATGGCGATGCTGTTTGACGCCCTTTTGCTAGAGCAAAAGGGCGGAGTTCAGCAGCCACCGAAATGCGAAAGATCATTGCCGTGCCCCGTGATGTAATCAGTAGGGCAAAACCGACCTGAGCGAGAAAACCGGCAGGTTCATGTATATTAGAACAGTTCGGATTGTTTTTCTTTGTTGTACGCTCGGCCGAAATGCTCGAACGCTAATTTTGTGGCGAGGCGGCCGCGGGAGGTGCGCTTCAGGTAACCTGCTTTTAAAAGGTACGGCTCGACCGTATCTACGATGGTGTCCACTTCTTCGTTAAGGCTGGCAGCGAGCGATTCTGCGCCCACAGGCCCGCCGTCAAAAGATTCGATGATGAGCCTTAAGACCTTGCGGTCCATTTCATCGAGGCCCGCTTTGTCAATCCCTAACTCATCGAGAGTTTTAATGGCTACTTCCGTATTGACCTTCTCTACTTTTGAGACCTGCGCGTAATCCCTGATGCGCCTAAGCAGCCGGTTGGCGATACGGGGGGTGCCTCTGGCGCGCCGGCCGATCTCAAGCGACGCTTCCTTGTCTATCTCGACGTTCAATATTTTCGCCGAACGCTTGATCACTTCCGCCAGCTCATCGATCTTGTAGAAATCAAGGTGATAAAAAATGCCGAACCTGCTCCTTAAGGGGGCGGACAAAAGGCCTGAGCGGGTGGTCGCGCCCACCAGGGTAAAAGGCTTAAGCCTGAATTTTATGGTCTTTGCGTACGGCCCCTTATCGATGACGAAGTCTATCTGAAAATCTTCCATCGCAGGATACAGGAATTCCTCGACCACTTTTGAGAGCCGGTGTATCTCGTCGATAAACAGGATATCGCCTTTTTCCAGGTTCGTCAGGATGCCGATCAGGTCTCCCGCCCGTTCGATGGCCGGCCCTGAAGTAGCGGTGACCTTGGTGCGCATCTCGTGGGCGATGATATGGGCAAGGCAGGTTTTTCCCAATCCGGGAGGCCCTGAAAGGAGGATATGCTCTAAGGGCTCTTTCCTCTCTTTGGCGGCGGTAAGGCAGACTTTAAGGTTGCTGGTAACGTCCTTCTGGCCGATGAATTCCCCGAGTTTCGACGGCCTTAAGGAAATATTGAGGACTACGTCTTCTTCTGTTTCCTGGACCTCTCCGAGGGATTGTTGCTTCAGGAATTCAGGGGCAGGGGTAGCGCTATCGGCGTCAATGAAGGTATAATCGGAGCCGCCGTAGGTTTTCTTCGGTTTAATTACTTTCGCTTTCTCTTTCTCGTGCGTCATAGGGGATGATATTATTGGCGTTCCTTGAGATCTCTATTTCCCCGAAATGCTCCCTCTGCAGGACCATGACCTCTTTAAGCCTGATCAGCTCAAGTATCGAAAGGAAGGTAACGATTATCTCCAGCTTGTTCTTCGCTTTGGAAAACAAATCGCTCAGGCGCACTGACGGAGTAACGAGCAAAAGGTGCAAAAGTGTGTGTATCTTTTCTTCGATGGTGAATTCGTCCTTGATGACCTCGTAGAATAATTCCCTGGGCACTTCCGCGAGCGCCGAAGAAAACGCGGTAATGAGGTCGAAGATGCTCGCTTCGAAATAAAGCGGCGCTTCATCGGGGATCTCTTTAATTTCGGCCTTGGGGCGCTTGAATATCTCCCGCTGCCCGAGCTCCCGCTCCCTGAGCTCCTCGGCTATCTCCTTGAACCTTTCGTATTCCAGAAGCTGCTTTACCAGCTCTGCGCGCGGGTCAAGCTCTTCTTGCGGGGCTTCCGTTTCCTGGGCGGGCAAAAGCAACTTTGACTTTATCTGCATCAGCGTCGCCGCCATCACCAGGAATTCTCCGGCGATATTCAAATCCAGGTATTTCATCAGCTCCAGGTACTTGAGGTACTGTTCCGTGACCTTGGAGATGGGAATATCGTAGATATTAAGGTGGTCTTTCTTGACCAGGTACAAAAGCAAATCAAGCGGGCCTTCGAACAATTCCAGTTTTACTTTATAGCTCATAATCCTGCCAATTGCCTTACTTCTTCCATGGTCTTGCGGGCGACCCCCGCCGCTTTATTTTCTCCGTCGCGCAATAAATCAAGCACGTAGTTTTTATTATCGAGAAGCTGCCGTCTTTTTTCCTGTATCGGCTCAAGGAACGCGATGATGATCCCGGCTAATTCTTTTTTACAATCGGTGCAGCCGATCTCGGCCTTGCGGCAGCGCTCATCGATCTCTTTCTTCCTCTGCGGCGCGAACACCGCGTAATAGGCGTGGACGTTGCATGTATCGGGATGGCCGGGGTCGCTGACCCGTATCCTTTCGGGATCGGTGAACATGCTCTTTATTTTCTTGAGGATGTTTTCCGGCTCTTCAGAAAGCAGGATAAAATTATTATAGCTTTTGCTCATCTTCCTGCCGTCAAGGCCCATGAGGCGGGGCGATTTGGTAAGGACCGCCTCGGGCTCGGGAAACTCATTCTTTTTGTAAAGGCCGTTAAATTTCCTTACGATCTCTCTGGTCAGCTCCAGATGCGGCAGCTGGTCCTCTCCCACGGGCACGGCGTTCGCCTTGTAGAGCGCGATATCCGCGGCCTGCAGCACCGGGTAGCCCAGGAAGCCGTACGTGCTCAGGTCGCGGTTAGTGACTTCGCGAAGCTGCTCTTTGTAGGTCGGGCAGCGTTCAAGCCATCCCAGGGGGGTGATGACGCAGAAGAGCATATACAATTCAAGGTGTTCTTTGATGTGCGACTGGATGAAGATGGTGGATTTCTCAGGCGAGATACCGCAGGCGAGCCAATCGATCACGTTGTCAATGAGGTTTTCCCGCAGGGACTTCGGGTTTTCGTACTCTGACATCAGCGCGTGCCAGTCGGCGACCATGTAAAAACACTCGTATTCGTCCTGGAACCTGACCCAGTTTTCAAGCGCCCCGACGAGATGGCCCAGGTGCAGCTTCCCGGTCGGCCTCATGCCGCTTAAGATCCTTTTCTTCGCCTCACTCATCACTCTAATTTCCGCGCGATCTTCTCTATCTGATAGGCCTCGATCACATCGCCTTCCAGGATAGCGTCAAAACCCTTTACGCCGATACCGCATTCAAAGCCTTCGGCGACCTCCCTCACATCGTCCTTAAAACGTTTCAAAGAAGAAAGTTCCCCTTCGAATATCACCTCGCCGTTCCTGGTCACGCTTACCAGGGAACTGCGCATGAACTTGCCCTTGGTGACGAAACTTCCCGCGATCACGCCTGACTTCGACAATTTAAATATCTTCCTTATCTCAGCCCTGCCCAAAAAGATCTTTTTCAGTTTCGGCTCAAGCATCCCTTCCAAAGCGTTCCTTATATCGTTGCCGAGCTCATAGATGATATTATAGGTCCGTAGCTCAAGCCCCTCCTTATTGATCATTTCTTTACCGGCCTCATCAGCCACTACGTTGAAACCCAGGATGAGGGCGTTGGACGCCACCGCCAGGATCACGTCGGAGATATTGACATTGCCGATGCCCTCGTGGATAATATTCATGGTTATTTCGCTGGAAGGAATTTTACCGAGCACGTCTTTGATGGCTTCCAGGGAACCCTGGGCGTCCGCCTTGATGATAAGGTTCAGCTCCTTGATCTTGCCTTCTTTGATCTGGGTATAGAGGTCTTCTAAGCCCATCCTTTTCACCGGCCTCATCTGCTGCAGCTTTTCCTGCTCCTGCCTGGCGAGCGCCAGCTCCTTGGCCTGTTTCTCATCTTTGATCACGAAGAACTGCTCCCCGGCCGCGGGAAGCCCCGAGATGCCCAGTATCTCAACCGGAAAAGACGGCCCTACCTGGGTGACCGAACGGCCGTGGTCGTCGAACATCGCCCGTATCTTGCCGAAATATTTCCCGACGATAATATTTTCGTTCAAGCGCAACGTGCCGTTCTGGACCAGGAGGGTCACCATAGGCCCTTTATTTTTATGCGATTTTGCCTCTATCACGATGCCGCGGGCAAGCCTGTCGGGATTCGCCTTTAATTCAAGCATCTGCGCCTCAAGAAGTATCATCTCCAGCAATTCGTCGATGCCCTGGCCGGTCTTTGCCGAAACCCCGACCGTGATGGTCTTTCCTCCCCAGTCCTCGGCAAGCAGGTCGATCTCGGAAAGCTGCTTTTTCACCCTGTCTATGTCGGCCTGGGGCTTGTCTATTTTATTGACGGCTATCATTATCGATACGCCTGCGGCGCGGGCGTGGTCTATGGCCTCCCTGGTCTGGGGCATGATGCCTTCATCGGCGGCCACCACAAGCACCACGATATCGGTGATCTTCGCTCCGCGGGCACGCATGGAGGTAAACGCTTCATGGCCGGGTGTATCCAGGAAGGTGATCTCCCCGTGAGGCAATACCACCCTGTAGGCGCCGATGTGCTGGGTGATACCGCCGTGCTCGGATTCAGTCACCTTGCTTTTACGTATCGCATCGAGCAGGGAGGTCTTTCCGTGATCGACGTGGCCCATGAGCGTTACGATGGGAGAACGGTGCTTCTGCTCCTTGAGCTCATCGGCCCCACGATGCTCCTGCAGTACCATTTCTTCTTCAGAAGGAGCTTCTTGTATGCTAAAGCCGTACTTTGCGCAAATCTTTGAAGCGGCTGCCTGATCCAACCCCTGGTTTATGCCGGCCATAACCCCCATGGACATCAAAGTCTTTATGATGACGGAAGTCTTTTCCTGCAACTTTACGGAAAGGTCTTTCACGGTCACGGGAAATTTCAATTCTAATTCTTTTAGCCGGGGCCCGGCCTCTTGCACCTTCGGCTCCTGCGGCTTTTCTTCCTTTATTTCTTTTACTTCCCTGGCCTCTTTTTTGTGTACCACCTTATGAGCCGCGGCCGGCTCCGGCTTCACCGGCGCTGGCTTGACAATGACGGGCTCGGGGGCAGGGACAGCCGCCGCCTTGGGAACTTCCGCCACAGGCGCTGCTGCCGCGGCTTCTTTTTTCTTCGGGATAACTTTGCGCTTTGGCTTAGGAAGGCTCTCCCTTACCGCGCTTTTTGCTTTTACGGCCCTGGCCGCGGCCTTCACAGGCTTCAGTTTTTCCTTTGCCTTTGCTTTTACCTTAGGTTTGGTCTTTTTCGGTTCTGTCATACATCCTCTGATTGTGTAAAGATTGATAATGCGGGCGCTATTGCCCTGAAAGCTTCTTGGCTTCCTCTATTAGTTTTGCCGCTTTTTTCTCACCGATCCCTTTTACTGCGGTCAAACTTTTTATGTCCGCTTTCGCGATCTCTTCAAGCGTAGCGAAACCTGCCTTTTTAAGGAGCGCGAGCGTCTTCTCTCCTACGCCGGGCAATTGCTCCGAAGAAGCGGGCTTGGCTTTTGCCTGTTTCTTGGCTTTGGCCTTGGTTTTCTTTTCCGCTTTGGCTTCTTTCTCAATCTTCTTTTGCTCGGCTTCCTTATCCTGCGCTGCCTTTTCCTTGGCGGCGACCTCCGCTTCTACCTGGGCCTTGGTACGGATATCAAGCTCCCAGCCGATAAGCTTGGAGGCAAGCTGGACATTCTGGCCGTGTTTTCCGATGGCCAGGGACAGCTGGTCCTCGGCCACGATCACTTCCGCCCTTTTCTTCTCCTTATCCAGCTTTATTTCCGAGACCTCCGCGGGAAGGAGCGCTGCTTTTATGTATTCGCGGATATCCTCATTATAGCGCACGATGTCGATCTTTTCTCCCTGCAGTTCATTCACGATGTTCTTGACGCGGCTGCCTCGCATGCCGACGCAGGCGCCCACGGAATCGACCTTCTCGTTCTTGGACCACACCGAGATCTTGGTGCGCTCTCCCGCCTGGCGGGAAATCGATTTGATCTCAACTATGCCTTCGTATATTTCAGGGACTTCCAGCTCGAATAACTTCTTCACCAGGCTCACGTGCCTGCGGGAAAGGATGATCTGGGCGCCTTTATTGTCTTTATTGACCTCGACGATGTAGGCGCGGATGCGCTGGCCCTGCTTGAATTCTTCTTTAGGCGATTGCTCCCGCTTGGGCAGGATGCCTTCCGCCTTCCCGAGGAGGTCCACGATGAGATTGCCTTTATCGAACCGGTACACGGTGCCGCTGACGATCTCGCCGACTTTGCTCTGGAACTCGTTGAAGACCACGTCTTTTTCCGCCTCGCGGATCTTCTGGATGATCACCTGCCGGGCCGCTGAAGCGGCGATACGGCCGAAATCTATGGTGGTGATCTCTTCGGCATCCTTAAACGCCTTGATCTTGCCTGAGACCGGGTCCAGCTCGACTTTCAGCTCCTCGTTAGGCTTGGCGTCCACCACGCGGCGCACCGCGCTTAAGAGCGCGCTTTCCACCGCCTTGATCAACACTTCCTTTTTTATGCCTTTTTCTCTCTCGATCTGGCCGATTATCGCTAATAATTCCTGACTCATAGTAACCCCTTATTGTTTTACCCGGCGTAAACAGACTTTATTCTATCGCTTGTTTTGCCTTGTTAATTTTGGCGAACGGCACTGCTATCGTCCCATCGCCTGTTTCAACTACTACTGCGTCTTCTTTAACCTCTTTAATAATGCCTTCCAGCTCTATTTTTTCCTGGATCTTCTCTGTCAGGAAGAATCTCGCCTTCCTGCCTGCGCAACGCAGGAAATCTTTTTGGGCCTTAAGCGGCCTGTCCAGCCCCGGCGAGGATACCTCCAGGACGTAACGATCGGGCATAATGGCCATCTCATCAAGCATGCTGCGTATCTGGGTATTAAGGTGGGCGCACTCATCGAGGCTGATGCCCCCCCGGGGCCTGTCGATGAGTATCCTTAACATAAGGTCCTTTCCTTCAAATCTATAGATAAGCTCTACCAGGTCGACCCCGTGCTTAACGAGATAATCCTCAAGCAGAGTTTTTAATTCCGCGATAAGCGCCTCGTTTTTCATTTCCATTCCCTCTTAAATCCGGTTAGACAACTGATCCTTTGCCTGTTTAACGATTGCTTCCCTGGCGTCCGTGGTCCTGGTGCGCTCCTTCCTTAATTTTAACTCAATCAGCCCTTTTTTCAAAGATTCTTTTCCAATGATTATCTGCAGCGGGATGCCCACGAGGTCCGCGTCTTTGAATTTCACGCCGGCCCTTTCATCGCGGTCGTCCAACAGCGTCTCGATGCCGCTATCGGAGAGCTCCCCGTATATTCCCAACGCAAGCTCCATGGCCTCGCGGTCGGTAGCATCCAAAGGCAGGATGATCGCCTTATACGGCGCTATTTCTTTGGGCCAGATAATGCCGTCGGCATCATGGTGTTGCTCTATGACCGTGGGGATGAGCCGTGAAACACCAATCCCGTAACAGCCCATGATGACCGGCTGCTGTAGCCCTTGCGCGTCGAGGAACTGCGCCCCCAGCGTCGCGCTGTACTTGGTCCCCAGCTTGAAAATATGGCCCACCTCGATGGTGTTGGTCTTCGTAAGGCTCCCCTTGCATGCGGGGCATGACTCATCCGCAGGCTCTTTAAACGTCCTCGCGAAGGAGCATTTTTCGCAATACTGCGTTACATCCTCTCCGCTTTCCGCAGGAACCATGAATTCATGGGAGACCTTACCGCCCATGACCCCGGAGTCGGCTTCCGTGGTAAAGAAACGAAGTCCTATGCGCGCAAAGATCCTCTTATAGGCTTCGAACATCAGGCCATAATTCTTATCCAGCGACGCCTCATCCCTGTCAAAGCTGTAGGCGTCTTTCATAATAAATTCACAGCCCCTCACTAAACCAAAACGCGGCCTGATCTCATCCCGGAATTTAGTCTGTATCTGGTACACTACCACGGGAAGCTGCTTATAGGAAGAAACGTAGTTCTTTACCAGGTCGGTAACGACTTCTTCGTGGGTGGGGCCGAGGCAAAGCTTGCGGCCCTTGCGGTCTGTGAACCGGAACATCACCTCGCCTATTATCGTATCGCGTCCGGACTTTACCCAGAGCTCTTCGGGCTGCAGCGCGGGCAACAAAAGCTCGCTGGCTCCCGCCGCGCACATTTCCTGCCGGATGATCTTCTCTATATTGGCCAATACTTTAAGCCCTAACGGCAGATATGAATATACGCCTGAAATAAGCATGCGTATGAGGCCGGCGCGCAGCATCAGCGTATGGCTTACTGACTCAGCCTCCTGAGGGTTCTCTTTTAACGTCGGGATGAATGTCTTTGTCCAGCGCATCTTTTAACTCTTTCAATCGCGGGTTATATTTTCCTGAAAATATCTTCCGATAACGTGATCCCTAATTCTTTGAACTTCTGGAAGAACGCGGGGAAAATGCCGGTCGCCTGCCACCGCCCCAGGACCCTTGCCTCCTGGTCAAAGCCTTCTATGGTGTAGGAAAACAAGTCTTCGACTACCGCCTGTCCGTTCTGTAAACCATGGATCTGGGCGATATGGGTGACCTTCCTTGAGCCGTCGCTGAGTTGTTCCTGCTGGACGAGGACGTTGATGGAGGCGGCGATCTGACGATGGATAGCCTCAAGGCTTATCGGGACCCCCGAGGTCAGGATCATGGTTTCAAGGCGATAGATCACGTCCTGGGGCGAATCCGCGTGGAGTACCGCCAGGGACCCGGTATGGCCGGAACAGATCGCCTGCAGGAGGTCGAGCGCCTCAGCACCCCTTATTTCACCAAGGATGATCCTGTCGGGCCGCATGCGCAGGGAATTATGGAAAAGCTGCCTTATGCTGACCTCCCCCTTGCCTTCGATGTTGGGCTGCCTTGACTCGAGCCTCACCACATGGTCCTGGTTGAGGCGTAATTCAGCGGTGTCCTCTATGGTCACGATACGCTCCGTATTGGGAATATAGGAAGAAAGCACGTTTAAAGTCGTGGTCTTGCCGGCTCCGGTAGCGCCCGCGAAAATGATGTTGATCTTGCCCCGCACGCAGGCGACCAGGAATTCCGCCATCTGGGCGGTCATGGTATTAAGATTCACCAGGTCTTCGATCTTGCGGATCTCTTTGAGGAACTTGCGTATGGTGAGCACCGGGCCGTCCAGGGACAAAGGCGGTATGACGATATTGACACGCGAGCCGTCGGAAAGCGAAACTTCGGTAAACGGGTAGGATTCATCGACGCGCCGCCTCGTCGGAGAAAGTATCTTATGCACCAGGCTCATGAGCTGCCGGTCATCGTCAAAAGAGACGCCGGTCAGCTCGGTCTTGCCGTTCTTCTCTATGAATATCCTTTTCGGGCCGTTGATCATTATCTCCGTAACGGCGGTATCTTTTAAAAAGCTGTCTATAGGGCCATACCCGACGAACTCCTCCAGCAGCTCTTTTATGAGCCTCGTTCTGTCTTCTTCCGAAACTGCCGCCTTTTCGCGGGCGATCACTTCCTGCAGTATCATGCTGATCGCGGACTTCAGCTCTTGCGGGTCCACGGCATCCTGGGAAAAAAGGTTGCGGTGCTCGGAAACCAGCGTCGCCCTGACCCTATCCTTGAATATTTTATGCATGCATGCCCCTTATCGCTTCCAATAATACTTCTATGCAGCGAGCGTACGCTACTTTTTTTACCGGCGCCCCGTTTTTGAAGAGCATCCCTTCTTTTTTTCCGAACGCGATGCCGATATCCGCGTCCCTGGCTTCTCCCGGCCCGTTCACCATGCAGCCCATCACCGCCACCTTCGGCGCCACCTTCCAGCGCCGGCAGTCCAGTGAAGACAATTGCTTTTCCAGCGCTCTTACGATCCTGATCAGGTCTATTTCGCAGCGGCCGCAGGTAGGGCAGCTGATGACCTGCGGCCCGAAACGGCGCAGCCCGACCGCCTCCAGAATCGACCTGGCGGCCCTGACCTCTTCTTCGGGCTTATCGGTAAGCGATACCCTTATTGTATCACCGATTCCTTCTAATAGCAAAGACCCGATTGCGATGCTCGAAAGCACTACACCCTGCTGGGTGAGGCCCGTGGCGGTGACTCCCAGATGAAAAGGGTACGCGCAACGGGACGCCATCAGTCGATATGCTTCTATCGTATCCGTCATGGCTGATGCCTTAAGCGAGACTACGATGTCGCGGCAACCTGACCTCTCAAGCACCGCGATATAGCGAGACGCCCCCTCTACCATCCTGCGCGCGACAGATTTTCCCTTAAAGGTGGACGCGCCCAGTTGCGGCAATGACCCTGAATTCAACCCTACCCTGATAGGGATCCCCGCGCGCCTGGCTGCCCTGGCGACCTCTTTTATCTGGACAGGTTTATAGATATTGCCCGGGTTCAGCCTGACCTTGTCCGCGCCGCTCTCAATTGCCTCCAGCGCGAGCTTCCAGTGAAAATGTATATCCGCCACCAGCGGGATACGGACCGCCTGTCTTATGCGGCGTATCGCCCTGGCATCCTCGGGATCCTTCACCGCGACGCGCACGATCTCGCAGCCCGCCGCTTCCAGACGCCGTATCTGCCTGATCGCCTCAGCAGCGTTTCTGGTGGGGACCTTGAGCATAGACTGGATGGCAACGGGGTTATCCCCTCCGATGCGCACCCTGCCTATCCGTATGACGCTGGTCTTTCGCCGCGTTATCTTCATCTGAGCATCTTCGCGATCTTGTCTCCCCATATCCTTACAATATCGTTGTAGGTGACGGCAAGCGCCAGAGCGATGATAAAGGAAAACCCGATTTGCGAAAGGACTCGCTCCGCCTTGGCGCTCAAACCCTTTCCCCGAATCTTCTCTATCGCCAACAACAGAAGATGGCCGCCGTCAAGCGCGGGTATAGGCAATAGATTGAATATGCATAAGCTGATGCTTATAGTGGCCATAAAATGTATTATCGCGATTATCCCGAGGCTGGCTACCTTATGGGTAATATAAAACATACCCAGCGGCCCGGTGACCGATTCGCGCATGGACATTTGGCCCGTAACCATGCGCCAGATCGCCTCGTAGGTCAGATCGGTAAGCTCCCAGACTCTTTGCCAGGCCAGGGAAAAGGCCGCCAGGGGGCCGTGCTTTACCGTCACCGTGTCATCGGCCGGCGTGATCCCTATTAATCCAACGGTGTGTTTCTTGCCCAGAATGTCGGTAACGCTTTTTTCCTGGACTGGCACCGACAACACGAGCGTCTTATGGTTGCGCGTCACCGAGACCTCAAGAGGGGAGGCCGCGTTTTTTGCCTGGATCAAACGCTGGAGGTCTTCCCAGTACTCTACGCGCGTCCCATCGACCGCGACAATCCTGTCTCCCGCCTCTATGCCTGCGGCTTTCGCGCCCAGCCCATCGATGAGCCCGCCCACCGCGGTGGTCAGCTTAGGATACCCTGCCACGAAAATAAACCAGAAGCACATAAACCCCATCGCGTAATTAAGCAACGGGCCGCAGAAAACAATCCCGAAGCGCTTCGCGGGAGATTTGGAGAAATATTCGTGGGACGCCCCCTTGTATTCTTCGAGGTTGTCGCCCGCAAGCTTTACGTAGCCGCCGAATGGTATGGCGCAGAGGACATATTCCGTATCTTTCCCTTTTCTTGAAAGGAGCTTCGGTCCGAAGCCGAGAGAGAACGTCTCTACCCGCACGCCCACCCGCCTGGCCATGATAAAATGGCCGAACTCATGCACAAGTATCAGTACGCTTAAGATCGCGATAAAAATAACGGCAGTCAGCATATGCTCAGTCAATCCTCCTCTTTGCTTCTTCCCTGGCCCAGGCGTCCGCGTTCAATATCTCTTCCAGCGCCGGCCGTTGTGTGTTGCGGTGGCAGGACAATACCTTCTCGATCACCCTGGGTATCCCGGTAAAAGAAAGTGCCCCTCCCAGGAACCCCTCAACGCACATTTCATTGGCGGCGCTCAATACTGCCGGCATAGTCCCCGAAGCGCGGGCTGCCGCGTAGGCCAGCTTTAAACAGGGAAAACTGTTACCATCAGGCCTTTCGAAATGAATTAATCCCAGTTTAAAAAAATCTACGGCCGGCAGCGCGCTGGCGAGCCTTTCCGGATAGGTGAGGGCGTACTGTATAGGGATACGCATATCGGTCACCGAGAGCTGCGCCAGGACCACTCCGTCGATAAACTCCACCATCGAATGGATGATGGATTCGGGATGGACGACGACCGTGATCGCATCGGGACTCAGCCCGAACAAATGCATCGCCTCAAACACCTCTAAGCCCTTATTCATCAGCGTCGCCGAATCGACGGTGATCTTCCTGCCCATTTTCCAGCGAGGGTGGCTCAATGCCTGGCTGATTGAAATAGCCTTAAGCTTATTGCGGTCAAAACCCCGGAACGGGCCGCCGGAAGCGGTCAGGTATATTTTTTTCAATGCCCGCGCGTCCTGCCCCTGCAGGCATTGCCATATCGCCGACTGCTCGCTATCAACGGGGATAATCGTCGCCCCGCTCTCCCGGGCCTTGCGCATGATGAAACCGCCCGCCATTACTAACGCCTCTTTATTGGCGAGAGCTACCGCCTTCTTATGCGCTACCGCGGCTAATAAAGGTAAGAGCGCCTGCGCCCCGCTTATCGCCATGACCACTTCATCTATGCGCCCATCGCGGCATATCTGAAGAAGGCCGTCCAGGCCAATGAGCAGCTTCGTCCCGCGAGGCAGATCATTTCTTACCCGGGCGCTTCTGCGTGCGTCGCCGATACAGACGAACTCCGGATGGAACTCCTTTGCCTGCCGGCACAGGAGCCCGGCGTTCGCGCGGGCGGCGAGCGCGATTACCCGGAATTTACCGGGGAATTTCCTGATCACCGCCAGGGTATTCTCTCCTATAGAGCCCGTGGAACCTAATATCGCGATGCGCTTCATCTATCCCTGGAACCTTCTTAGAATAAGACTGATATAAAAATAGAACACGGGCGCGGTGAATAACAGGCTGTCTATCAGGTCAAGCACCCCGCCTATGCCGGGGATTATCGCCGATGAATCCTTGACCTCGCAATCTCGCTTCATCAATGATTCGGAAAGGTCCCCCAACTGCCCTACCAGCCCCAGGGATATCCCGAGGAACGCCAGATGCACGTATGAAAAAGAGAGAAGCCCCTTGCAAAAAAGGCTTCCTGCGACGCTGAACAACAACCCTCCAAGCGCGCCTTCCATCGATTTCTTGGGGCTCACGCGGGGTAAAAGCGGAGTGCGGCCGAAGCGCCGGCCTGTGAGGTATGCGCCGACATCACCCAGCTTCGTGATAATGATGAGGCTCGTCAGAAGCGCCATCCCGCCGGGCAGATACCTGATCTTAATGAGGAAACTGGCGAACCAGGAAACATAGAGTATCCCGAACACAGTGGTAGAGATCGCGACTATCGCGCCTGAGTTCTGCCTGCGTTTGAACTGCATGGTGATCAGGAACAAAAGCGCTATGACGATAAAAAAAAGCTCCCATGATTTCGTAAGCTCGAACCGAAACAGTATCGACAGGGGTATCACTGACCCCATGGCTATGCCGAAATATTTGTACGCGTGCACGCCTTTCTTTTCAAGCATGGAAAAGAATTCAAACAACCCGGCCAGTATAAACGCGGTCACCGCCAGGCCGTTAAGCCAGTCGATACCCATGGTAAAGGCGACAAAACCCAAAAGCACAAGGGAACTTACGGTCCTCTTGAGGAGCGATGCCCCTTCAACTTCTTTATCTTTTTTCATGCTTTACCTTGCCAAACCTTCTGTGCCTGTGCTGGTATTCCTGGATCGCGTCCTGAAGATCCTGCTTCTTGAAGTCAGGCCAGCATTTATCGCTGAAATACAATTCCGCGTATGAAGCCTGCCATAAAAGGAAGTTGCTGATACGCATCTCGCCGCTGGTGCGGATCAGCAGGTCCGGGTCCGGGAGGCCTGCGGTATAAAGATACGCTCCGAATTTCTCTTCGTCCATGCCGTCTAACGCGGCATTCCTTTGCAGCACGTCGCGGGCGAATTGTTTCACGCCGTCGACTATCTCCTGCCTTGAGCCGTAGTTCAACGCCAGGACCAACGTCAATCCGGAATTCCCCGAGGTTTTTTCCTCGGCCTCGCGGATCTTTGTAAACAGGTATTCCGGAAGCGGCTCTTTCCTTCCGATCACCCTGAACCTCACGTTGTTCTTGTGCAATTCATCCACCTGGCGCTTTAAGGAATCGATAAAATAACGCATGAGCGTATCTATTTCTTTCTTCGGCCTTGACCAGTTTTCCGTCGAGAACGCGAACAGCGTCAGCACTTTTATATCCATCTCGCCGCAGGCCTTCACGATCTCCTTGACCTTATCCATACCCGCGCGGTGGCCGGCAGTGCGGGGCAGGCCCCGCGCTTTTGCCCAACGGCCGTTACCGTCCATGATCACAGCGATATGCCTCGGGAGATTCTCTTTTTCAATCATCTTGAGTCAGGAGCCCCTATACCACAAAGTCACCATTCACTTCTTTACGCTGTGTGACGTGGTGACTTGGGGCGTGGCAGCTTCTTACTGGTGGACCCGGTAGTCTATATCCGGGAAAATGTTATCTTTGTATTCAATACCGGAAAGCCAATCCTCATCAATAGAGTTTGATTTTATATCTTCGTAGAGGCGCGTGAAGCTGAGGAGATGATCTTTGGTACGACGTAACGCGTAGCTGGTGTGAGTTCCCGTGCCCATGATAAATGCCCAATCCGAGCTCTGGGCAAGGAGCAATTCCCTCAGGGACTGGTTCAAGGCCCTCCTGTGCAAGCCGTCGGCGTGGGGAAAACTCCTGGAGAGTTCGGTCATCCTCTCGGAGGCGGCGTGCAAATGCCTGTAGATCCAGTCGTTGGGCCCCTGCAGCCACATTTCGCTGTAGCCCTTCCAGCCCCAGCTGGACATCGAAGGCATGATCACCTGGTTGCGCGGGTTCTCAGCCAGGTACTCCGACGGGGTAATCAAGCGGATAGTATCCTGGTCGCAGGCGATCTTCCTGATGAGGAAATCCAGCCACTGCGGGCCTTCGTACCACCAGTGGCCGTATAATTCCGCGTCGTACGGCGAAATGATGATCGGCTTCTTCTGGATGAAATCATAAAGGTATTCTACCTGCTTCTGGCGGTTGAACATAAAATTACCGGCGTGTTCGGCGGCTTTCTCCCTGGCCCATTCAGGAACATACGGCTCTTTATGATGTCCCGTACCCGTAATACGGTAATATTTTATTCCCGTATTGATCCTGACGCCGTCCGGAGAAATGTACGGTTTTATGTATTCATACTCCAGGTCGAAGCCGATGTCGCGGTAAAATTCCCTGTAATTGTAATCTCCGGGGTAACCTTCGATAGATGACCACACCTGTTTTGACGACTCAAGGTCCCTTGAAAAACAGGCAACGCCGGTTCCCCGGCAGTAGACAGGCGCGAATACGCCGTATTTCGGCCGCGGCGTGCCGTGCAGCACCCCGTGCGCGTCGGTAAAGAAATAGCGGATACCGGCTTCTTTCAATATCTCATCATGGCCGGGCTGGAACCCGCACTCGGGAAGCCAGATACCTCTTGGCTTCCTTCCGAATACGCTTTCATAATGGCTCGCCGCGACTTTTACCTGCGCCCTTACCGAAGCCCGATGCGCATCCATCAGGGGGAAATAACCGTGGGTCGCGCCGCAGGTGATGACCTCAAGCTTGCCCGCATCCTGCAGGTACTTGAACGCCGTGACGATATTGCGCCTGTATTTTTCGAACGTATCTCGCGCGCGGCAAAAGCTGTTCAGATACATGATCGCCAGGCTCTGGAACTGCGGCTGCCAGGCGGTCCTTTCGATCTCCCTGTGGGATAATTCAATAAGCCTGTTGATATGCTTATAATACCGTTCCTGCAGGAGCGGATCGCACAGCATCGAGATCAAGGTCGGGGTCAGGGACATGGTTATGCGAAAGTCCACCTTGTCCTTCATCAACCCCTCGAATACCCAGATCAGGGGAATATAGGTTTCGGTGATCGCCTCATACAGCCAGTCTTCTTCGAGAAAATCTTCATGTTCCGGATGCCTTACAAAAGGCAGGTGGCTATGCAGTACCAGACACAAATAACCCTTATTCATATAATGACCTCTACGGTTTGACGGAGCGCGACGACTTCGTCTCCCTGTTGACTATCGGGGTGATGGTGCGTTCTTCCACCTCATCCGATGAGACGGCTTTTACGGGGATGGTTTGCGTGCCGTCGGGCAACGCAAAGCGCAGCGTGAAGGTGCCGTCGGGACGAAGGGAAATCTTTTTGCCCTGGACCGTGACTCTGGCGTCTGGTTCGGTAGCGCCGTAGACGAT
>JBFZAN010000020.1:0-42428 GCA_041309005.1 Candidatus Omnitrophota bacterium | reverse complement strand
AAATTGAAGACATTTGGTAATAATTGTCAAAAAGACGGTCAAAACCGGTAGTCGTAGGGTACTTTCGGTAGATGTCGTCAATTATTCTAAAATCTCCCGCATATCCATACGGCTTACGGAGACTCCATTCGATATACTGACCATGAAGAAATAAAGACCGGAATTTATTTACAAAAAATTGCTTAAGTTTATAAACTTTATTTTCATCGCCTTCTAGTAAACAATGCTTTTCAAAATTCATAATGGTAGTAAAAATACCATTTAGTTCTTTATTGAATTCACTTTGAAATTTGCCCCACTCATTCGGGTTTAATGAAAGAAATAATTCAATTTCTTTCGCTTGTTTTAGATAAAGCTTGATCATTTTCCTAAGTGGAGTTTTTATTTCTGTAATCATTATTTCTGTTTTCATAGTACTTCCTCTTTAGTAATTATTATTTTAATGTTTCTTTTATCCTATCCACGAGGTCAGGGATGTCGAACGGTTTGTAAATGTAGGCGATGGGTTTCAAGTTTTCAGCCTGCTCTTTGATCCCGTCATCGGCGTAGCCGGTGATAAAAATAGTGGGGATTTTCTTAAGATGGTTCTCTTCGAGCGATTCATAGATTGATTTAATGGTATCCACGCCGTTCATGCCCGGCATCCTGATGTCCGCGACGATCAGGTCGAATTTTTCCTCTTCGGCCATGATAAGGGCGTCCTGGCCGTTCTTGGCGATAAAGACCTCGAAGCCGTTTTTCTCAAGCAATTTCCTCAAAGACTTAACGATCAACTCTTCATCGTCGATGACCAGGCTCTTCTTTGCCATGCCTCATCTCCTTTTTTAACGGGGTCAGACCCCATTATTAAATGGGGTCTGACCCCATTTTGACCCCGTTTTAGACAGCTCGGGGAAGCTTGATAGTAAAAATGGACCCTTTGCCCGGATCAGACTGCACGCTGATAGAACCGTTGTGCTGCTCTATGATTGATTGAGAGATCGACAGCCCAAGGCCTGTCCCCTTCCCGACGTCTTTGGTCGTAAAAAAGGGGTCGAATATCTTTGAGAGCACTTCTTTAGCCATGCCTGCGCCCTCATCCCTGATCGCCAATTCGACCCAATCGGCCTTCTTAAAAAGCGAGATATGTATGCTCCCGCTCTTTTTAATCTTCTTTATGGCGTCTTTGGCGTTCAACACCATATTGGTCACTACCTGCTCAAGCTCGTTCTGGTTGCCGGTAACCGGGTACTGGCTCTCCTTCGCTTCGATGATGATCTGCACGTTCTCCTGTTTTAATTGGTAGCCCAAAAGCGCCGTTACATTTCTTACCGCGTCCAAAGCGTTCACCCGCGATACCTGCGCGCGTTCAAGGGGTTTTTTAGCGAAGGTCATCAATTTCTGCACTATGGTGCGGCAGCGCTTAGTGGCCTCTTCGATGAGCTCAAGGGATTCTTTTGAATCGCTGTCAAGCGTATCCGACGTCATAAGGAGCATCTGGACGTTGGTCAGTATGGCGGTAAGGGGGTTATTGATCTCATGGGCCACCCCGCCAGCGAGCGTGCCGACCGTGGCGAGTTTTTCCGCCTGGATGAGCTGCTTTTGCGTGCCCACCAGCTCTTTAGTCCTCTGCTTTATCTGCTCCTCCATGTTTTCGTAGAGCTGCGCGTTCTCGATGGTCAAAACCGCCTGGTTCGCAAGCACAGAAAACGTGTTTAGATCCTCTGTGGTATAGACCCTGCCGGAAAGCTTATGTCCCAATACGAGAAAGCCGAGGAATTTGTCCTTTAAAAAGCCGGGCACGATAAGCGCGGCGTTAAGCGATTTCATTTCCTGTGTCAAGGAAACATACGCGGAATTCGACTGCGAAAGGGCCTTGCGCTTGATCTCTTCATATACCAGGACTTCTTTGTGTTTTTCAAGCCATCTGATCAGGGGATTCTGCTTGCTCACCGCTTCCACTGCCTGGTCTTTGCGCAAATTGCGCAGGGCTTTCAACACGAACTGCTGCGAGGCGTCGTCATAAAAATAGATCACCGCGTGGGAGATACGCACGGTCCTGGTCACGATATGCGTGATCAGGTTCAGGAGCCTTTTAAAATTGTGAATGCTCGCCAGTTCCCTCGCCGCCTGTTTAAGGGTCTCCTGGTAACGGTGCTGCTCCCGAAGGAGTATGGCTTCAGCGCGCTTTTGCAGGAATATATAGGCGTACGGCCCCGCGATCGCCAGCACCGCAAGTAACGTCAGCGGCACCAGCCACCAGTTCAGGTCGAATACGCCGATGAGCCAGTATTTGCCGAACAGCGCCGCCAGAAAAGGAAGCCCCAATACCAGCGTGTACACCGCGATGAAGATACCGGTGCGGGTAAAGGCGAGCGTGATGTCCATGATCCGGTGCTTGATGATCGCGTACGCCATGATGCCGGTATAGCCGATAAGGAAGAAATCATGGGGCAGTATCTCTTTATTGAAATACGCCGCGGAAAAATGGATGATGCCGCTCGCGAAGCCGAAAATAAACGACGTCAGGAGGAATTTTAGCTGGTTCCGCTGGTAGCTGGTTGAAGCCCTGAATGCGACAAAGATCGCGAAGATCAGATACATAAAACAGGCGCCGAAGATCGCCACGAAATAAATGAACAGCGGCCCGGGTATCACGGAGAACTGCGGCGCGAAGCGGTTTACCCCTTTTATGAAGTGGTGGTTGAAAACTACCGGAAGGAACGCTGTGGCCCAGCAATAGTTCAGCGCGAGGATGGTCTTTTCTTTCCTGCCCCACTTTTCCTTGGTGACCGCGAGCATGAAATGTATCCAGAGGGGCGCGTTGAACGTGGCAAAGATATATATCAACCTGGTGGTTTCCAGGGCGGAAACCGAATCGGAAGCCCTGCTCATCGCGAACGGGAACGCAGACCATATGCCGGTGAAGATACTCGCGATCCCGAAGAGGCGGCACCTCCTGTCGTTGAATTCCTTGAAGAACACAAAGCTGCCGAGGGAAATGCAGAATATCGAAGCTATGAGCGAAGCGAATGAATAAACGTTCATTTCTTCTGCCTGATCGCTCCTTTTATTTTTTCAAGCATCGGCTCGTCTATCAAAGTATGGCCCCAGTAGAAATCGGCGACTTCAAAGCCGTGTTTTTTCCCCAAACCCCGTATTTCTTCTACTTTTTCCAGAGTGATATTGCCTCTTCCGAAGCTGTAGTTTTCGAAGCGGCGCTCGAGCGCCAGGATAATGCCTTCGGAAAAGCAGCCGTAGAGCACACCTGGCGCGGGCAGCGCCAGGTCAATGGGAAACGTAATGGGGGTAGGCGATTTGGCCAGGCCGCCCGAAAACACGAGTATGTCCTCCCTTTTGACCGGCGCATACGATATATTCTTGGGGTATCCCACATCGCAGACGATAGCCCCTGTCTTGAACCATCCGGGGTCAATGATGGGCGCGGTCGCGCTTGCCGCGGCAATGATCAAGTCGGCGTCCTGCACCGCTTTTTTGTTATTGGAGGTGGTTTCTATGCGCGCCTTCCTGCGCTTTTTCAGTTCAGCGCTTAATTTTACCAAATGCTGCCTGGTCCTGCCCGTAATGGTGACCTGTTTTACCCTGCCGGCCAGGTCTCTGGCGCAGGCGCTCCCGATGTCGCCTGTCCCTCCTACTATCGTTACTTTCGATGACGCGACGTCGACCCCCAAAAGGCCCGCCGCCTTTAGCACCCCGTCGACCGCCATCGCGGCGGTGAATGTGTTGCCCGAGGTGACCGCGATATCGACTTCGCTTGCGATCTCATGGCCTATTCTTTCGGCCACGATCGAGGTGAACCCGCCGAGGGTGACAATGCCTATGCCGTGGCGCTCGGCGATCTTGCAGGCCCGGACCACCTTGGAGAACACGGTCCAGATGTCCCGTTCTATCATTTCAGGAATGAAGGTAGCGATGATGAAACAGCCGTCTATCAGCTGCCCCGTGCCGGACTTGAAATCCTTGATGTCGTAGAGCTTGAAAGACGGGGTCACGTGGAACAATTTTGAGATGAATTCAGGCGAAGGCATCACGAAATCCGGGTTCATCATCTTGAAGCTTTTTTCCAGGTGGCTGAAATCGTAGGGGTGGCCGATGATGCCGAACCCCGCGATCTTTCCGGCATCGCCTTTTTTATGGCTTAAGTAGCGTTTTGAGATCACCTTTTTTTCCAAAGCTTCCAGCATGCTCTCAAAATTCCTGGTCAAAAGCTTCTTGACGTAATGTTCGGCGAAATCCTTGATCCCGGGGATCGCAAGGCCCAGCTCCACGTTTACGGTGACGCGGGTGCCTTCCTGGTGTTCTTCGAATTTCCATTCCCCCCTGAAAACGTGCATGTCGCCTTCGATCGCGTTAAAAAGGATGGCGTTCTGGTTCAAGGCGAGGGTGTCCTCTTCAACCCAGTTGATGGGGACGTTGTCCACCTGTATCTTCCATCTGGTCTTGATCTTGTTGCGGGATTTATGGAGGACCGTCGCTTCTTTGACGTTCGGCATATAGCTCGGGAAATCAGCGATCTTGGTGACAAGGTAGATCAACCGCCATTTCCTGGCGGGAATGACCCTGGTTACGCTTATTTTGATCAGCTCACTTTCCTGCATCTAGCATCTCCTTTATTGAGGCCCTTACCCTGAACATGCCTTCCTGCAAACTGATGTCATCGATCTCTTCGTCGAATTCTTTCAGGAGGAATATTGGTTTTCCTATCCGTATCGTGATAGGTACCGGTTTCGGTATCCTTCTTTTTAAAGGAAGCGCCTCAAAGGTTCCCAGTATCGCGCAGGGCACGATGGGCCTTCCTGTCTTATGCGCCAGGAGCGCGGCCCCTCTCCTGAACTCCCGCAATTTACCGTCGCGGCTTATGCCCCCTTCGGGGAATAACCCCACGATATTATTGTTCATCAAGAGGTCTATCGCTTCTTTTGAAGAGCTCCCGGTAGGAAGCGCGTCCAATTTCGGCAGGATCCATGCCAGATGCGGTATCGCGTAAAGGTCCCTTGCCGCGATGCAATAGATCTTCGCCGGCACGGCTGCGGCGACGACGAGCGGGTCCATATAGCTTAAATGGTTCGATACGATGACAAAATTGCTTCTTTTAGGCAGGTTTTCTTTTCCCACTACCTTAAGGCGAAAGCAGGCCTTTAACAAGACAACGGAGCATATCCTGAAGATCGAATACCACATGGCTTATCCTTTTGACTGCGCGTAGACTTCAAAACCGTGGCGCACCGCGATATTAGCGATGTCTTCGAGTTTATCGAGGTTGATATGCGTTCCCAGCGAATAATTAAGGAATTTCCCTTCAAATGCAAGAAGCATCGCCTCGGCCAGGGAGGCAAAGACGACGTTTTCCGGCAAGCCGAATGATACTTTAAAATCGACCGGGTAGGGCAGCTTCATCAGCCCGGCCCTGATGATAGTGATGTCCTGGCGTAAAGAGCGTTTTGAAAACAGGCAATGCGAATAGGTCGCGTCGCAGATAACCGCGCGCGGCTTGAATAAGCCCATGTCAAGGGAGCCTTCGGGGATATGGGTCACGGCGACCACGATATCGGCATCCCCTATCGCCTCAGGGGCCGCCTTCAAAACGGGGTCAGACCCGTTTAATTCCTTCATATCGTGCTTCAGCCCGGCTAAGGCCTGCGGGTCGCTGTCGCTAAGGGTCATTTTGGAGGTATAGAAAGAAAGTTTCCTCGCGCAGAGCGAGCCCACGGCGCTGCCCGCCCCGAGCACGGCGACCGAGCTTTGTTTCAGGTCCGTGCCCAGCTCCTTTGAGGCGTGGAAGGCCGATTCGAATATTGCCCATGCGGTCAGCGCGCATCCTGAATTGACCGGAAGCTTTAATGTCTTTTTCGCGAACGGGACTCTCGTATCCGGCAAGGTTACGCAGCAGTCCGTTCCCAGCAGCCTGGCCCCGAGGTCAAACGCCATTTGATTCACGGCGGCGATCTTTTCCGAAAGCGCCTCGGCCTTAAGCGTAAGCAGATGGCCCAGCAGCATGGGGTCGATAATGAGATATCCTTCTATCGCGCTGCCTGCCGCTGATTGGATCCCCCGCAGGTTGAAAACTTTACAGGAAATAGTGCGCTTAAAGAAAGATCTCAGCAGCCTTTCGGGCATGATCCTGGTGACCGGCCAGAATGCTTTTAATTGTTCGAGATCAACGGGATTTATCAGATACGCGAACGCGTTCATTGTGTGTGCTCGAGCTTGTCCTTGATCCATTTTTCGATGTATTTCCTGTGGAACCTCCAGTCGGTGCCGATCTTGAACGCGGGGATCTTTCTTTCCCGCGCGTACTTGTGCACGGTCAACGGATGCAGGTGCAGATAATCGGCTACTTCTTTGGCGGTCATGATCATTTTATCGCCGGTTTTATTCATATTACACCTCGCTTTGGCATATTTACGATAATTATAAATATACTAATAAAAGCATGAGTTGTCAACGATAATTATGGGAGGCGCCCGTCGGGTAAGGTCAGCGGGCGTGGTAAAGGAGATTCAGCCCTTTGAGGGTAAGCGAGCTGTCAATACAACTGATATTTTTGCAGTATTTGCCGATCAAGCCGATATTGCCCCCTGTGCCGATGACTTTCGCGTCTTTGCCGATCTCTTCCTGTATCCGCTTGGTAAGGTCGTCGGTAAGCGCGGCAAAACCGTAGATGATGCCGCTACGCATGCTGCTTCGGGTGTCTTTTCCGATAAACTCTTTGGGGTCGCCCAGGGAGACCTTCGGCAGGAGCGCGGTCCTCTGGGCGAGTGAGTCCAGGGAAATATTCAGCCCGGGCACGATCATGCCGCCCAGATACTCTTTTTTACGTGATATGACGTCAAAGGTGATCGCGGTTCCGAAATCTACCACTACCAGGGGCGCGCCAAAGAGCGTGATCCCGGCGTAGGCGTTGACCAGGCGGTCCTGGCCTACCTGTTTTGGCTTTCGGTAGCAATTTTTAATGGGCACCGGAAAGCCCCTGCCTATGATCGCCGGTCTTTTCCCGAGCAATGCAAAGAGGTCCTTTGCCAGCGCGTTCGTTTTTTCAGGGACGACGCTGCAGATGACCGCGCCGCTGATGCTGTTTCCGGAAAATATCCGTTTTAACGCGGGCAGGTAAGCCCTTTCTTTCGTTAAGATGCGGTACTGCTTCAGCAGTTTTGCGCCGCTGAATACGCCAAGCGTGATATTTGTGTTACCTATGTCCGCGGCTAATAACATGGCTATCGCGCTCCCTTGAAGTCCTTCTTTAATGCGAGCAGCCTGTCCCGGATGGCCGCCGCCTTTTCAAACTGCAGGTTTCTCGCCGCGAGCTCCATTTCATATTCCATCTCGGAGACGTATTTATTCAGCTCGTAACGGTCTTTGTCCTGGCCGGTCAGGTTTTGCACGAATTCCTCCGACTCCTGCAGGTCTTCGATGCCCTCTTTGATCGCTTTTTGTATGGAGCGGGGAGAGATGCTGTTTTTCTTGTTGAATTCCAGCTGGATCTTCCTCCTGCGGCTGCTTTCCGCGATCGCTTTTTTCATGGAGCCGGTTATCGTATCGGCGTACATTATGACCGTCCCGTTGATATTGCGCGCCGCCCTGCCGGCGACCTGGATAAGCGAGGTAGCGGAGCGCAAAAACCCTTCTTTGTCGGCGTCCAGTATCGCCACCAGCGACACTTCAGGGAGGTCAAGGCCTTCCCGCAGCAGGTTTATGCCGACCAGGCAGTCAAAGTCCTTCTTTCTCAATTCCCTCAGGATCTTCGAGCGCTCTATTGTCTCTATCTCCGAATGGAGGTATTTTACCTTTAATCCCTTCTCTTGTAAATAGGTAGTGAGGTCTTCGGACATCCTTTTGGTCAGCGTGGTCACCAGCACGCGTTCGTTCCTTTTCGCGCGCGTCCTGATCTCATGCACCAGGTCTTCTATCTGGCCTTCGGTCGGTTTTACGATGATCTCGGGGTCGATGAGCCCCGTGGGCCTGATTATCTGCTCTACTACTGTTTCGCCGCTTTTTTTGACCTCGAATTCATCGGGGGTCGCCGAAACGAACACCGTCTTTTTCACCACTTCTATGAATTCATCGAATTTCAAGGGGCGGTTATCCAGGCAGGAAGGAAGCCTGAAGCCGTATTCAACGAGCACCTCTTTCCTGGCTCGGTCGCCTTCATACATTCCCCGTATCTGCGGCACGGTAACGTGCGATTCGTCGATCACGGTGAGGAAATCCCCCTGGAAATAATCGATCAGGGTATAAGGCCTTGAACCAGGCGGCCTTCCCGAAAGATGGCGGGAATAATTCTCTATGCCGTGGCAATACCCTATTTCTTTCAGCATCTCCATATCGTAATTGGTGCGCGATTCAAGGCGCTGGGCCTCAAGCAGTTTATTCCTGCTTCTTAAGGATTCAAGCTGCGCCTTAAGTTCGCCCCGTATGGTTTCTATGGCGCTGTCTACGCGGTCTTCGGAAACTATAAAGTGCTTGGCGGGATAGACCGCTACTTTTTCAAGCACAGCCAGTATTTCCCCGGAAACCGGGTTTATTTCGAGGATCTTCTCCACCGTATCCCCGAATAATTCTATGCGCAGCGCCTTCTCCTGGTACGAAGGGAATATCTCCACCACGTCTCCCCGCACGCGAAGCTTGCCCCTGATAAATTCATAATCGTTACGCTCGTATTGTATCTGGATGCATTTGGCGATCAGCTCTTCGCGCGAAACGGTATCGCCTTTCCTGACGAATACCAGCTTCTCCTTGTATTCTTCGGGCGAGCCGAGGTTATAGATGCAGGACACCGATGCGACGATGATGACGTCGCTGCGCGACATAAGCGAAGTGGTCGCAGAAAGGCGCAGCCGATCAAGCCTGTCGTTGATGGAGGCGTCTTTCTCGATATAGGTGTCCGTCGGAGGGATATACGCTTCCGGCTGGTAATAATCGTAATAACTTACGAAATATTCAACCGCGTTATGGGGGAAGAATTCTTTGAATTCCGAGTATAACTGCGCGGCGAGGGTCTTATTGTGGGAGATGACCAGCGCCGGCAGCCCCCTATCCCTGATGCAGTTGGCTAAGGTAAAGGTCTTGCCCGAACCGGTCACCCCCAGGAGCGTGTGGAAGCGCTTTTGGGAATTAAGCGACGCGGTCAGCTCCCGTATCGCCTTTGGCTGGTCCCCGCAGGGCTTATAATGGGATACGAGCTCGAACGTATCCATCGCGTTAACGTATTTCCAGGCTTATATCTACGGAATCGACTGAATGGGTCAGGCTGCCGACAGAGATCATGTCCACGCGGGCAGAGGCTATTCTTTTAAGGTTTTTTAAAGTGATCCCTCCAGAGGCTTCCAAGAGCGGCTTTGGCCGGCGGGCGCCGCAAGAGAGGCTATTCCTTATCGCGACCGCTTTTTTGATGTCCGCGTACGGCATGTTATCGAGCAAGATTACGTCGGGGTTTGCCTGAATGACGGCCTTGAATTCCTTTAGACTCCCTACCTCTATTTCCACTTTGGTCGGCCTTTTGGCGCTTTTTTTGACCTTCGCGACGATATCGCGAAGCCCCGCGACCTTGATGTGGTTGTCTTTCACCATGATCATCTCATCAAGAGTAAGCCTGTGATTGAACCCCCCGCCTATCCGTACCGCGTATTTCTCCAGGAGGCGAAGCCCGGGGATAGTCTTACGGGTGTCCAGGATCTTCGCCGGATAAGGCTTTGCCGCTTCCACATAGCGCCGGGTTTTAGTGGCAACGCCGGAAAGGAAGCTGATGAAGTTTAGCGCCGTCCTTTCCGCGGTCAGGAGGCTTTTTGCCTTCCCGGAAATGCGGGCGATCACCTTGCCTTTTTTTACCGCGCTGCCTTCTTTTACCAGGGGGATAAACGCAATGCGCTCATCCTGCGTCTTGAATACGAGGGAAGCGACCCCAAGGCCGCAGACCACGCAGTCCTGCTTTGCCAGGAGCGCGGCGCGGGCCAACGCGTCTTTTCGTATAAAGCCGTCGGTAGTGATGTCTTTTACGCCCCTGTCCTCTCTTAACGCGTGAAGCACTATTTCCTGTATGTCCAGTTCTTTACCGTAATTCATTGAGCATTTTCTCCAGTCGCTTCAGTTCATCGCTCGATTTCGCCAGGTCCTGCGTTTCTTTTTCAACGATTTCCTGAGGCGCTTTTTTGAGGAACTCCTTGTTTTGTAAACGGGACTCTTTCGTTTTGATATACTCCCTGAGCCGGGCCGCTTTTTGCGCGAACTTCGCGCTTTCCTTTTCCGCATCCAAAAGCCCCGAAAAATGCAGGTATATGTCGGCGTCTTCCATGACCGAGCTGATGGTCGCCTTCGGCCTTTCGTCGCAGTCAAGCAGCTCGAGGCTTTCAAGCCTCGCGAGGTTCGAGATAAGCGCGGCATTCTCCTTTATTAATTTAAGTTTTGATCTGGAATGCGCGAACGCGGATACCCTCACCTTTTGTTCCGGCCTGATCTCGACGCTGCTACGCATGTTCCGTATCTGGGAAATGATGCTGAAGATAGACTGTGCCTGTTTTTCAAGTCTTTTGTCTATCATCTGCTCCTGGACGTGGGGGCAGGGCTCGCGCATGATGCTCGCTGTTGCGTGCATTTTTTGCCATATCTCTTCGGTGACAAACGGCATGAACGGATGCAGTATCCTTAAGGATTTCTCCAGGACCTTATACATCACCAGCTGCGTGGAAGCCTCCTGGATGGACGGTTTGATCAATTCGAGGTACCAGTCGCAGAACTCATGCCAGAAAAATCCGTACAGGGCGTTGGCGGCTTCGTTGAACCTGTAGGACTCAATGTCCTGCCGGACCTCTTTTAAGGTAGAATAAAACCTGCTGAGTATCCAGCGGTTGACGATATCCAGGCGTTCTTTTTTGAAAAATTCGCAGAGGTCTGTTTTTACAGCCCCTTCCTTCAGGTTTAAAAGGACAAGGCGCGAGGCGTTCCAGATCTTGTTCGCGAAATTCCTCCCCTGCTCAAAGCGCTCCTTTGATAAAAACACGTCCTGGCCCTGGGCGGTGATGGAGATAAGGCTGAAACGCAAAGCGTCCGTGCCGTATTCCTTGATGATCGTAAGGGGGTCGATGACATTGCCGAGGGACTTTGACATTTTTTTTCCTTCTACGTCGCGGACCGTGCCGTGGATGTAGACGTCTTTGAAAGGAATGTCGCCCATGAATTCGAAACCCGCCATGATCATGCGCGCTACCCAGAAAAAGATGATCTCCGGCGCGGTGACCAGCGCAGAGGTAGGATAGAAATATTTCAGCTCTTCCTTGGAGCGGCTGTCCGCTGATTTATCCGGCGCGCCGAACGGCCAGTAGAACGTGGCGAACGGCCACAGCCATGAGGAGAACCAGGTATCCAAAACGTCTTCGTCTTGAGTTATCCTGCTTGAGCCGCAGGCCGGGCAGGAATCCGGTTTTGTTTTTGAAACGATAATGCCCTTGGAAGCGTCATCCGCGCGACAATCACCGCAGTAATAGACGGGTAAACGGTGGCCCCACCAGATCTGCCGCGATATGCACCAGTCCTGGATATTCTCCATCCAGTTCAGATACACTTTTGTCCATCTTTTGGGATAGAAATTAATTTTTCCTTTTTTTACCGCCTCAATAGCCGGTTGCGCCAGCGGCTTCATTCTAACGAACCACTGTTTTGAAAGATACGGCTCGATAATGGTATGGCAGCGGTAACAGTGGCCCGCGGACAAAGCGTGAGGCTCTGCCTTTTCAAGCAGCCCCCTTTCTTTCAGGTCTTCGAGGATGACTTCCCTCGCCTCGAACCTGTCCATATCGGCGTAGTCTTTAGCATTTTCATTCATGCGGCCGTCGGGGCGCATCACGCTTATAAAATCGAGCCCGTGTTTCTTGCCCAGCGCGTAGTCGTTGGGGTCATGGGCCGGCGTTACCTTTACCGCTCCCGTCCCGAACTTTGTATCGACCATACTGTCCGCGATGACCTTGATCTCGCGGTCGACGAGCGGCACAATAAGCGTTTTACCGACAAATTTTTTGTAACGCTTATCCCTGGGGTTCACCGCGACCGCGGTATCGCCCAGCATCGTTTCCGGCCTGGTAGTGGCTACCACGATATAGGCGCCTCGCTCATCTTTGACGGGGTATCGTAAATAATAAAGGTTCCCCTGGAGGTCGCGGTGAGGCGCTTCTTCGTCGGAAAGCGCGGTCTGGCAGCGCGGGCACCAGTTGATGATGTAACTGCCCTGATAGATCAGCCCTTTTTCATACAGGCGTATGAAGACTTCCAGCACCGAGTCCGAGTACTCCTCGTCCATCGTGAAGCGCGCGCGCCTCCAGTCGCAGGAAGCGCCGAGTTTCTTAAGCTGGCGTATGATCGTAGAGCCATACTGTTCTTTCCAGGCCCATACCCTTTTTATAAATTCCTCGCGCCCTAAGTCCTGGCGTCTCAGGCCTTCTTTGGCAATGGCTTTTTCGACCACGTTTTGCGTGGCTATCCCGGCGTGGTCGGTGCCGGGCATCCAGAGGGCTGCTTCGCCTTTCATCCGGTGGTATCTGATAAGGATGTCCTGGATGGTATTATTCAGCGCGTGGCCCATATGCAGTATGCCGGTCACGTTGGGGGGCGGGATGACTATGCAGAACGGCCGCTTCGCCGGGTCTATAGCGCCCTCAAACAGCGAGTCCTTCTCCCATGACGCGTACAGGGCGTCTTCGACTTCTTTGGGGTCGTACGTTTTTGGAAGCTCTATCATGCTTTAGCTTTCCTGTATTTTCGTTTCCGGGCGGGTAATGTCAAGCGGCTTTTCGTAATACTCGCCGGTCAATTGCGTGTTTTTCAGTTCGCCGGTTTCTTTGGCGAGTGAGTCAAGCACCTTCATGCAGCCCGGGCCTTTGACCCCTTTGATATGGACTTTTAATTCCCCGTCGTCGGAAATAAACAACTCTATCTCTTGTTTATGCGCCATATGCTGCCTCCTATTAAGCCCATTTTCTGGCGACCAGGCGGATGGTGTTGTTCTGGATTTTTTCTTCTTCCGCGATCACGTAGCCCTGTTTTTTCAGCTCCTGGGTCACGCTGTTGTAGGCGTAACGCTGCCTGATCCTGTGTATGAATTGCTGCTGTTGTTTTAATTGGGACGCATTCAGCCCCCGGGTGTCCGCGATGACTTTATAATCCCCTTTCGCGGTTTTCTCGAAGCCGACGTTGTTGCCGTTTTCGTCTTTAAGCACCAGGTCCACATTGTGAATAGTGCCGTCCTCCCCGCGCATAGTGGTCAATTCCTTATACTCGCGCCCCAAGTCGACGATAGACTTGATAAGGACCGCCAGGCACCTGATCTCAAGGCCGATAATACCGCCTCCGGACATACTAACCTCCTTGTGCGCCGTTTAGTGGATACTGCGGAAAAAACAGCTGCTCATTTGAAAAAACATAAACAGTAAAAATATGGCCAGCGCGATGAGCCGCCAGGTCAAGCCCTGCCTGACCGCCGTTATCCTGGATTCGATGCCTTCTTTTTTCAGATCCGCTGTTTCGTTTTTAGCGTTGATCCAGTCGTCTATGATCTTGGAGCTGTAGCCTTCCTTGCGTATCCGCTGCATAAGGGCGTAAATGTCGGGCGGAAGGAACTTGTCGCTTGACCTGTAGATCTTACCGTCGATATTCAGGGTTATGATGTTCTCTGAATTTTCTGGCGCCGCCGGTTTATTGGCCGCGGCGGGCAGGTCCCGGCCGCACACCCAGCAGTTCCTTCTGTCGGACTGGTTGGTTGCCCCGCAGGAAGAGCACCTTTGCAGTAATTTGCTTGTTTTCTGGTAATCCTCGGCGAACTTGGTCTTTAAATTCTGCTTGCAGTAGGCGCAATGCTGGGCCCCGGGGTCGTTCTCCATCCCGCAGTAGGGGCAGAGGAAGAAATAACCTATGGAAGCAGGCGCCTCGGCGAGTTCTTCGGAAGTTATTTTATCGGTAATCGCTATTTCTATCCGTTTATTGCCTACTTCCAGGAACTCGAAACGTTTGGAGAGCTTTATCCCCTGCTGCACGAGCTTATCCGCCGGGCTGTTTTCCAGCCGCTCAAAACGTTTTAGGTGCCTTTTCAACATTAAAACTCAAGCTTCCTTTCTTTACCCGCCGCGGCTGCCTCATGAAGCGAGCTTGCGCGCCGCGCCCTGCAGCTGGCCCAGTCCCTGACGCTCGCTATGTCCTCTTTCATGGTGACGGATAGCGGCACGCTCTGTTTTACGGTTTTCAGGATATCCGCGGAATTTATGTCCCTGTTCTCCAGGAACGCGTCGTATAACGATGAGATGACCGCCTGCTCTATTTCGGCGCCGCTATACCCGTCGGTTTCTTTCGCCAGCGCGTCTATGTCGAACTTCTCGGGGTTGCGTTTCTTCTTTTTTATGTGTATCCTGAATATGTCCTTTCTTTCCTGCAGGGAAGGCAGGTCAACGAAGAATATTTCGTCGAAGCGCCCCTTTCTCAGCAGTTCCGGGGGCAGCAGCTTGATGTTATTCGCGGTGGAGATGACGAACACCGCGCTCGTTTTCTCCTGGAGCCAGGTAAGGAACGTGCTGAACACCCTTGCCGAAGTGCCCGCGTCGGAAAACGTGGAGCTTTGCACGCCGGAAAGCCCTTTTTCTATCTCATCTATCCACAGGATTATCGGCGCTAAGGTTTCCGCTGCCTTTATCGCTCTCCTCATGTTTTCTTCCGAAGAGCCGACTATTCCGCTGAACACCGCGCCTATATCGAGGCGCAGCAAAGGCATTTTCCAGAGGCTCGAAACGGCTTTTGCGGTAAGGCTTTTGCCGCACCCTTGCACGCCGATAAGCATGATCCCTTTTGGCTGGGGCAGGCCGAATTCGTGCGCCTTTTCGGTGAACGCGGCGCCTCTTTTTGTGAGCCAGTCCTTGAGGCAGTCAAGGCCGCCGACGTTTGAGAATTCTTCGCGCAGTTCGTAATATTCGAGCAGCTTGCTCTTCCTGATCGCCTGCTTTTTCTCGTCCAGTATCCTGTCTATGTCCGTTTCATCGAGTTTTTTATCGAGCACGATCACCCTCGCGAAGGCGCTTTCCGCCTCGCTGCGGGTGAGGCCGAGCGCTGCCTTTACCAGCTTTTCCTTGGCTTCGGACGTAAGCTCGACTTTGACCTGCTCGTTGCGGGAGACTATCTCGATGATATCGTCGAGCAATTCTCCTATTTCTTCGTAGGTGGGAAGGTCGTAGTCGACCACCACCAGTTCTTTTTCCAGCTCTATGGGAACGGTCAATACCGGAGAAAGCACGATGAGCGTTTCGTAGGTATTCTTCAGGTTGTCTACCAGGTCCCGTAACTTGCGTATCACGGTCTGGTCGTTCAGGAAGGAATGGAAGTCAAGGAACACGATCAACGCGGGCTCAAGGCACTTCTCGACGAAGGTAAGCGCGTTTAAGGGGTCGCGCGTCGCTTCGTCGATCCTGGAGGGGTCGTCTTCCGGTTTGAATATCCCTCGGGTGATGGACCAGAGCAGGAGTTTTTTATGGCGCTGCTCGGCCATGTTTTTAAGTTTTTCAAGCACCCTGGACTCTTCCCAGCTTACCAGATAGATCAGAGGGTAGCGCGCCCTTACGAGGATGTCGATGTCTCTATCGCATTTAGTCTCCATACGGAAATACTCCTTTTGTGTGAACTATCCGCAGTATTCGCTTGAGCCGACGTCACTTTTCCCGGTGAGTTCTTTAAAAAGAGGAAGCGTGTTGTTCGTAAGAGGCATGCACGTTAAGGTCCCGTCTTCGCAGATATATACTTCAAGGTAGGCGCTGTTTTTTTTATGTGCGGCCGCGTTATCGTGTACGTGCTTTTTTTGCATTATCTTTGAGCAGTTTATATTCTACGCTGTCAAAAAGCGCCTGCCAGGAGGCTTCGATGATGTTGCCGGATACCCCGATCGTGCTCCAGGTGTCCAGCTCATCCTGCGACTCGATAAGCACGCGCACCCTTGCGGCGGTGCCCACTTTTTCATCGAGGACCCTTACTTTAAAATCGGAAAGGTGCATTTTTGAAAGCGCGGGGTAAAAATCTTTCAATGCCTTGCGCAGCGCGTTATCAAGGGCGTTTACCGGGCCGTCGCCTTCTGCGGCAGTGTGCTCTCGTATGCCCTTCACCTTGACCTTGATGATCGCTTCGGAGGTGATCTTTTTATCGGATTTCATCTCGATGACGACCCGAAAGCCTTCAAGTTCGAAGAATTTCTTGTACTGCTTAAGCGCCCTTTTAAGCAGCAGTTCAAAAGAGGCTTCCGCCGCTTCAAAGTGATAGCCTTCGTTCTCAAGTTTTTGCAAAAGCTTCAGGATCTTCTTGGTCTTGGGGTCTTCCTTGTCAAGGTCAAGTTCCAGGTCCTTGGCGCGTAAGAGCACGCTGGTCTTGCCGCCGAGCTCGGACACCAAAAACCTCCTGCGGTTGCCGACAAGCGAGGGGTCTATATGTTCATAGGCCTTTGAGTTCTTCAAGATAGCGTTCACGTGCATGCCGCCTTTATGGGCGAACGCCGACACCCCAACGTAGGGCTGGTTGCTGCTTTGTTTCATATTGCTTATTTCGCCGATAAAATGCGACACCTTGGTGAGGTCTTTTAATTTGGCGTCGGGGATACAGTCACAGTCCATCTTGAGCTTGAGGTTCGCGATGATCGGTATGAGGTCGGCATTTCCGCAGCGCTCCCCGTATCCGTTTATAGTGCCCTGCACCATATCCGCGCCTGCCTCTACGGCGGTGAGGGAATTGGCGACGGCAAGGCCCGCGTCGTTATGGCAGTGGATGCCCAGCCACACGGGTACCTGAGGCCTGATTTCCCTGATGACCTTCTGGACAACTGAAGGAATAGTGCCGCCGTTGGTGTCGCAGAGCACCAGCGCCTTCGCACCTGCGCCGAGGGCGGCCTCCACGCACTGCAAGGTATATCCTTTGTTGGCGCAATAGGCGTCAAAAAAATGTTCTGCGTCGTAAAAGACGGTGAGGCCCGCCGAAACCAGGAAGCGTACCGTATCCTTGATCATGGCGAGGTTTTCTTCCAGCGTCACTTTAAGCACGTCGGTGACGTGCAAATCCCAGGTTTTTCCGACGATGGTAATGACCTTGGCATGGGAACGGATAAGGTCCTGGATATTGTTATCGTTTTCGGCTTTTGTGGCCGGCCTTCGCGTCATGCTGAAGGCGGCAAGCTGCGAAGCCTTAAGGCGCACCTTGCCCATTTTTTTGTAAAATTCCATGTCTTTCGGGTTTGAGCCCGGCCAGCCGCCTTCGATGAACTGGACGCCCAGAAGGTCCAGTTCCTGGGCGATGCGGACTTTGTCCATGACCGAGTAGGAAATCCCTTCGCCCTGGGAGCCGTCCCGTAAGGTGGTATCGTAGAGTTGAATATTACGCATTCGCGCCTTTCCCCAATCCGAACGCCTTATGCAGCGCTTTTACCGCGGCTTCGGCGGATTTCTTTTTAATAATGCAGGAAATGCTGATCTCCGAAGTAGAGATCATTTCTATGTTGATCTTGTTGTCGGCCAGCGTTTCAAAGGTTTTGGCGGCAACGCCGGGATGGGTCTTCATGCCGACGCCCACCACGGACACCCTGGCGATATCGTCATCGCGCAGCACCTGGAGGTCGCCTAATTCCCGGGCGGCTTTTTTAGCCAGCTTGATCGCCCGCGCCGCCTCCGTTTTCATCAGGGTGAAAGAAATATCGGTCATACGCGTGTGCGAGACGTTCTGGACGATCATATCGACGTTGATCCCTCCTTCGGCAAGCTTGTTGAAGATCTTGGAAGCGATGCCCGGTTTATCGGGGACGTTGCAGATAGTGATCTTGGACTCATTTTTGTTGAGCGTGATCCCTGTGACTAATACCTCTTCCATCCTTTTTACCTCCTTGACGATCATGGTGCCGGGATTATCGGTAAATGACGACCGCACGTGAATGGGCACATCGAATTTTTTCGCGACCTCTATCGAGCGGGCCTGCATGACCTGCGCGCCAAGGGACGCCATCTCCAGCATCTCATCGTAGGTGATCTTTTTGATCCTGCGCGCTGCCGGCTCTATGCGGGGATCGGCGCTGAAGATCCCCTCCACATCGGTATATATTTCGCACTTGCCGGCTTTCATCGTCTTTGCGAGAGCCACCGCGGTCAGGTCCGAGCCGCCTCTGCCGAGGGTAGTGATTTCTTTTTCCGGGGTCATGCCCTGGAAACCGGCGACTATCACGATCTTCCCCTTTTTCAACTCAGCGAAAATTTTTTCGGCGCTTATGTTGACTATCCTGGCTCTGGTGTGCGTGGTATCGGTAATAATGCCTACCTGCGAACCGGTGAGCGAGATCGCTTCATAGCCCAGTGAGTGTATTGCCATGGCAAGCAGCGCGACTGATATCTGTTCGCCGGTAGAAAGCAGCATGTCCATCTCTCTTTCCGGGGGCTGACGGGAGATCTTGTGGGCCAACGCTATGAGTTCATCCGTCGTATCGCCCAGCGCGGAAACCACCACCACCAGGTCGTAGCCTTGTTTTCTATAGCCGACGACCCTCTTTGCGACGTTCTTGATGCGCTCAGGGTTTGCTACGGAGGACCCCCCGTATTTCTGGACAATAAGCTTTTTCATGCTTGCTTTCTGAAGAAGGCCACTCCAATGACGTATTTTTCCTGGTCGTGGATCTTCAGGCAGTACGTGACCCTGCCCCAGACACCGGCAGCGTCCACATAGGAGGCAAAAGGGAACTTTACCAGGAACCTTAACTGCGTAGAGACGTCAAAATTGCGGTGGCTTACAAAACAGATGCCACCCGGGTTTATATTATCTATGATGTAATCCGCGTTATCCGTAAAATTCACCGGTTCCGATATCCGGCAGGTCAGTTTTTCGTCGGGTACCTTCACCCTCCCCCAGCGCCTTTTCTCAACCATATGCACCTTCCTTATGTTAGCCCTTTAAGAAAAAGTCCATCAATTCGTGGCCGTGGTCAAAATAGAGGCTGCTCTTTTGCGCCTCCTTTTCATTATATGCCGGAACGCCTTCTCCTATAATGTCCTGGCCGTAAATGCCGAAAGGCACCGGTTCGCCGGTGTGCGTTTTGAGCGAGACCGGAGTAGGGTGATCAGGCAACACGAGCACCCGAAAATTCTCTTTTTCCTTCCATGCCTCCATGATGTTGCCGACTACCATCTGGTCAAACCGCTCTATCGCGGTGATCTTTTCTCTCAGGTCCCCGTTATGGCCTGCTTCATCAGGCGCTTCAACATGCAAAAACACGAAATCGGTCTTTTTAAGGCAGCGCAGCGCCGCGAGCGCTTTTCCTTCGTAATCAGTATCATAATATCCGGTGGCGCCCGGCACATGTATGACTTCAAGGCCGAGGATCTTGCCTAAGCCCTTGATAAGATCGACTGCCGAGATAACGGCGCCCTTGAGGCCGAACTTTTCCTGAAAAGTAGGCATGGACGGCTTTTTTCCCTGCCCCCACAGCCAGATCATGTTGGCCGGGTTTTCTTTAAGGTCTATCCTGACCAGGTTTATCTCGTGGGACTCAAGGAGTTTTCGCGACTCTTTCATCAAGCGGATCAGGATATCCGCGTTCTTTCCCTTGGGGAGGTTATCCGCGATCTTTTTCCCCAGAATGTCATGCGGAGGCTTGCAGGCAATGTCTTCAAGAAGCAATTCATGGCCGTTCTTGACCACTAAGAGGTGCCTGTAACTGACGCCCGCCGCGAATTTGAATTGCTCGTTTCCCAGCCGTGACTCGATGTCGGCCATCAATAAAGACGCTTCTTTTGAACTGATATGGCCGGCGCTGTAATCGGTAAGGGAATCGCTGGACACGGTGACCAGGTTGCAGCGGAAGGCGATGTCGCCGTCAGCCAGCGGGATGCCCAGGTTAGCCGCTTCCAGGGGGCCCCTGCCGGTATAAAATTTATCCGGCGCGTAACCAAGGATGGAAATATTGGCGATATCCGAAGCGGGCGTCATGTTATCCGGTATGGTCCTGACGCGCCCGATTCGCCCGTGGCGCACGAGAAAATCCATATTCGGGGTGCGCGCGGCTTCCAGGGGCGTGCGGCCGCCCAGTTCTTCTATGGGGTAATCGGCCATCCCGTCTGCGACAAGCACTATATATTTCATGGCATACTCCTTAAAATCTTACTTCCGGCACTGTTTTGGCTTTTTCTTCAGCCCTGAAATACTCGGTCGCGGTCTTGTATCCGAACATGCCGGCGATCACGTTGCCGGGGAAGGTCCTTACCGTGATATTATAGTCTTTTACCGCTTCATTATAACGCATTCTTTCTACCGCGATACGGTTCTCCGCCCCTGCCAATTCGTCCATCAGCTTCAAAAAAGTCTGATCGGCCTTTAAAGTAGGGTAGTTTTCCGCCACCAGCAAAAGCCTGCCGAGCGCCTGGTCCACGCCGGACGCCGCTTTCACCTTTTCGTCCAGGGTGCCCGCTTTGGCCCATTGAGAGCGCGCGTTGGTGATTTCTTCAAAGACGGTCTTTTCGTGCGCCGCGTACCCTTTTACCGTGTTGACCAGGTTAGGGATGAGGTCATTTCGCCTCTGAAGCTGGTTCTCCACTTGCGCCCATTTGGCAGCCATGGTCTCATGTCTCTGGATAATGCCGTTATAGATCGAGATCGCGGAAACAAAGATTATCGCGATTATTACCAGGATTATCCCTAAGCCGATTAATACGCCTTTCATATCTGCTCCTTTTTTTAGAACCCTCCGCCCGCGCCGCCGCCTCCTCCGCCCCCTCCGCCGAAGCCCCCGCCGCTAAACCCTCCGCCGCCGCTAAACCCTCCGCCTCCGGAGCCGTAGGTACCGCCGTAAGCCTGAGGCCCGAAAAAATTCCTGCGCTTTGCAGGCGGGAGCTTACTCCAATAGTTGTACCGCACTATCATAGAAGCAAGGTAGCCTAAGACGACCAGAACCCCCGCCAGGGGCGCCATCTGAAAGAACGCAAGCGCGAAGATAAGGGTGAACGGCAGGCCTATAAATACCGGCCACGGCAGGTTCCAGACAAAGAAAAAAAAGAACCCGAACAAATAAATGAAAATCGGCGGCGGCTGGTGTTTAGGACCTCCGGCCTTAACCCTGACTCCTTGTAATGATGCCAGTTCGACGTGCTCATTATCGGCAATGGCTTTGGCGATCTGCGTAACCCCGTAATAAAGGCCTTGGCCGTATTGGCCGTTTTTAAAATAGGGCACCATGTAGTTGCGCCCTATTTCACCGCAAAGGCCGTCAGGCAAAATCCCTTCCACTCCATAGCCCGTTTCTATCCGCCAGCGCCTCTCGCGGATACCCACCAGCACCAATACGCCGTTATCCTTGCCTTTTTTTCCCGGTTTCCATGAATCAAAGAGCAGCCTCGCGTACTCCTTTTCATCATACGGAGCGATAGAGGCAACGGTAACCACCGCTATTTCAGAAGAAGTCTCCTCTTCCAGCTCCCGCACGAGCGCGGTTATCTTGATGTTTTCTTCGGATGAGATAACGTTCGCGAAATCGTTCACCCATCCGGCCGGTTCCGGTATATCCTCGGCGAATAATGGGCAGGCCGAAAGAAGTGATCCAAATAACAGTATCAGCCATTTTTTGCGCATGAGGCCCGCTATGACCTATCGATGAGGTTTACGATCTCTTCAAGGTCTCCGACGAAATCAAAAAACAACGGTTCCAGTTTTTTATAGTCCAGGCGCGCGTTGCCGTTTTTCATTGTAAGGATAGTGCGTAACCGCGAGGCGTCGAATTTAAATTCCTTTTCGAATTCCCCGAGTATTGCCTCTTTCTCGTACGGCGGCAGCTTGCCTTTCAGCCTGATAACATTACGCATGATATGTAAGAGCGAAACGAGGCTTTTGAACAAAAGGCCCCTTAAAAACTGCGCGTCCTTATTCTTTAAGAAAAGCGATTTGATATTGATCAGTTTCGATCTGAGCTCCTGTTCGCACTGGAAGCGCAGGTTTCTGGTATCGATGCGCATGTCCTTTACTACATCCTTGCCGTAGACAACGGTGTAATTCTCCTTTATATCCAGGAATTCTATCGGGAACACGTCAAGGGAGCGCGCGATATATTCTTCGGTAAAGAATAACGGTTTCATGAGGGCGAACTTCCGGCTGTTCAGGACGCCCGAGAGCGCGCGCAGCTTCGTAAGGCCGGTGTCTTTCAGCACCACCAGCATGTTGATATCGGATTGTTTTCCAGCGAACTCCCCGCTTGCGGCGCTGCCGTAAAGGATAAGCGATACCAGCTCATCCCCGCATCGTCCGCGAAGTTCTTTCGCGAAATCGCCTATGACCGCCCTGGTTTTTTCAGCCATTGCATGAGCCCCCATATTCTTTTTCTATCCGTTTGATCAACGCCTGCGCCAGGACGCGCTTTCCCTTAAAAGGCCCGAAGACGCCATTTTTTCCGAGAATATACGCCTGGTATCCGCCGCGGCAGGAGCTATTGGCTACCACTAACTCTAATCCGGACCGTTCCATCAGGTCCCGCGCGCGGCGAAGCAGTCTTTCCCTGGAGCCATCCGGTTCATATTTGAAACCGGCCAGAAATAGCGACGTATCCGCCTTCCTGATCTCATCGATGATCTTTATCGTCGGGACCAAAACAAGATTCCATCTTTTTCTACCCGAAGCTATCTTGCCCGGGTACGCCTTCGCGGGCTTATAATCGGATACCGCTGCCGAATGGATGAGCAGGTCGTACGC
Organism: Candidatus Omnitrophota bacterium; assembly: GCA_041309005.1. GTDB lineage: Bacteria > Omnitrophota > Gorgyraeia > Gygaellales > Profunditerraquicolaceae > PPR-0468. The sequence continues at coordinate 19,718 of JBFZAN010000020.1, read as the reverse complement.
TTTGTTTTTTAATTCGCGCGTAACAATGTCTTTAAGCTCGTCAAAGAACTTAAAACGGATGACCTTTATCGTTTTTTCTATGCAACAGCCTTCAACCGGGCCAAGCGCCAGCGTAACCTTCGCCCCCAGCCTGGTGAGCTCTCGCGCCAGGAGCATGCCGGTCTCCCCTGTCGCGGTATTACTGATCGTCCTGACTTTATCAATAGCGACCCACGTAGGGCCCGCGGTAATGAATATCTTTTTACCTCTTACAATGTCAATATCCAATTTCTTTAAGAATAGCCTTGATATTCACCTTGACCGTTTTTGGTTTCTTAATTGATCCGATCGCCCGGTCCGGGTCTTTAAGGCCGTGGCCGGTCAGGATACATACTATTTTGAGTCCGCTCCCCGCGCGCCGCGCGGCGCGTTTAAAATAACCCTTTTTTGCCAGCTTTAACAGCCCCGCTATGGAAGCCGCGGAAGCAGGCTCGACGAACACGCCTTCTTTCGCGGCCAGCAATTTGTAGGCGTCCAGGATCTCTTTATCCGGGACCATGTCGATAATGCCGCCTGATTCGTCCCTTGCTTTTTCAGCCTGCTGCCAGCTCGCGGGGTTGCCGATGCGTATCGCGGTAGCTATGGTTTTCGGATGCAGTATTACGCGGCCGCGCACGATCGGGGCGGCGCCTTGCGCCTGGAAGCCGAGCATTCTGGGAAGGCTCCTGATCTTTCCCTGCGAAAAATATTCCTTATACCCTTTCCAGTACGCGGTGATATTTCCGGCATTCCCCACAGGCATGACCTGCACGTCAGGGGGGCATCCTAAGTCATCGCAAATCTCGTATGCCGCGGTCTTCTGCCCTTCTATGCGGAAAGGGTTCAGGGAATTTACCAGCGTAAAGGGATAGCGCGCGGAGATATCTTTGACCAGGTTCAGGGCGTCGTCGAAATTCCCCTCTACCGCCAGGACCACGGCGCCGTGTATCAGCGCCTGGCTTAATTTTCCCAGCGCGATAGCGCCGCTGGGTATGAGCACTACGCATGTAAGCTGTGCCCTTGCCGCGTACGCGGCCGCGGAGGCAGAGGTATTGCCCGTGGAAGCGCAGATCACCGCCTTTGCCTTGTGCTCGCGGGCTTTTGAAATAGCCATGGTCATTCCCCGGTCCTTGAAAGAGCCCGTAGGATTTAAGCCTTCATACTTAAGGTATACCTTAGCGTTTTTAGCGACCAGGGAGCTAAGATACGGCGCGTGGATCAATGGGGTGTTGCCTTCCTGCAAAGTGACCACGGGGGTTTTATCCGTCACCGGAAGGTATTTTCTATACCTACTGATGATCCCGTTATACTCCTTGCGCGGTATCACACTTCCTCCATTCGTATCGCTACCGATTTCTGCTTGATGATATCCAGGTGATCGATGATTTCCAGCGCGCGGCGCAGGTCTTTTTCCCTGGCATTATGGATGATCATCACGATTGGCACGCTTTGCGCTTTTGCGCGTTCCTTTTGGGTGACCGAAGCGATGCTTATATTGAATTTCGCAAGTATCCCCGAGATCCTGGCAAGCACGCCGGGACGGTCCTCGGCCATAAACCGCACATAATACCTGCTCTCTATCTCGTCTATCTTGCGCAGTTTCTTGACGGAGCCATCCTGCGTAATATTAAGCGTGGGCTTGAACAGCCCTGCCTTGATGTCCTGGGTCAAATCGACGATATCCGAGACCACCGCGGAGGCGGCGGATAATTGCCCCGCGCCCGGGCCGTAGAACAAAAGGTTGCCCGCTAATTCGCTGGAGACGTAGATCGCGTTAAATACGTCTTGCACCGATGACAAAAGGTGCGATTTGGGGATCAGGGTGGGGTGCACCCGCACTTCAAGGGAATCCCGCTCTTTTTTCGCGATGGCTAATAATTTTATTTCGAAACCGAGCTCTTTCGCGTAATTAATGTCCGCCAGGGATATCCTGGTGATGCCCTCGATGAATACGTCGGCTATGCCGACCAGCCTGCCGAAACACAGATACGTCAGTAATATAAGCTTGTGGGCCGAATCGATCCCCTCAAGGTCTAAAGAAGGGTCTTTTTCCGCGAACCCCTTGCGTTTGGCGTCTTTTAAGGCGTCAGAAAAGGACAGGTTGTGCCTGGACATCTGCGACAACACGTAGTTTGAGGTGCCGTTGACTATTCCGAATATGCTGTAGAATTTATTCGCCACAAGGCCTTCCCGTATTGATTTAATGATGGGGATCCCCGCGCCCACCGACGCCTCAAAATAAATATTCTTTCCGCAGTCGAGCGCCTGGGCGAACATTTCGTTTCCCTCCTGGGCGAGCAGCGCCTTGTTCGCGGTGACCACGTTCTTGCCCTTCTTCAGGGCGCCCAGGATGAATTCCTTTGCGGGGTGGATGCCGCCTATCAGCTCGACGACGATGTCTATCTGGGGGTCATCGATTATCTCTTGCGCGTTCCTGGTCAATAACCCTTTTTCTACGCTGACGTTCCTTTTCGCGTTCAATTCTTTATCGCAGATCTTTTTCACGATGATCTCGGAGCCGATCTTTTCGCTTAAGAACTTCTTTTTCTCAAGCAGGATCTTCACCACCCCCGACCCCACATTCCCGAAACCGATCAGCCCCACGTTTATTTTTTTCATTATGCGCCTCGATTTATGAACGCTCTCATTTACGCCGTATGCCGTCCTTGCCTTCCACCTCTTTGCAGACACCCCGTTTCACGTAATAATCCACCGTCTGGTTGATTATTTTCTTCGGGGACTCTTCTATGGAAAGGAATTCCAGCCTCGTGTCGTAGATCAGGTCTCTTGTCACCTCGTGCGACTGGATGACTCTCGCGGTAAGCTTGACGGGTTTCAGGTCAAAGGGCAGCCGTATCTCCAGCGCGAGCTTCGTATTCGCCGCGAATTCGGTATTGGTTGTCAGAAGCATGCCTCCGAGGCTTAAGTTTTTCGTCTGGGAAAGGTCCCTGCATTGGTCCCCTTCCAATACGCGGTAAGAGACTATAAAACGGCAATCGATGCGCTTATGTCTCCTTCTTTCATGGCCCGCATAGGTCATTTATCACCCCCCGCTTTTTAAAAAGTTTGCGATATAGTCCCTGATCACGACCTTCTTTTCTTCCTCGAGGTCGATGAATTCTGCCCTGGTGACATAATGGCGCGATTCGACGACTTTAGCCTTGATCTCGATCCAGTGGAGCGGATCGGACGGCAGTTTTATCCTTAAGACGATGACTTCGCTCGGTAAGAACGTATAATTCGTGTTAAAACATATGCCTGATTCGCTTAAGTCCCGTATGGAAGACATATCCCAGAGATTGTTGTTTTTGTTGAGATACTGGACAGTAAACGTTTTTTTAAGCCGGACCGACTTTCTTCTTTCTTCAGGCATGGTATTCCCCTTCGTTAGGTAATGGTCGGGGCGACAGGACTTGAACCTGTGACCTCTTGAACCCCATTCAAGCGCTCTAGCCAAACTGAGCCACGCCCCGCCAATGCTATCTTACTCCTCTTTTTTTTCTCGCGTCATAAGGTCACTGACAGCTTGCAGAGGAGATTTATTTTCGTAAAGGACCCGGTATACCTCTTTGATGATCGGGGTATCCACCTTGTTTTTCATAGAAAGCCGGTAGGCGCTTTTTGCGGTAGGGACGCCTTCGGCGATCATGCGCATCTTCATCCGTATTTGGCTGACAGACTTTCCTTTGCCTATCTGTTCGCCGACGAACCTGTTGCGGCTGTGAGGGCTTATGCAGGTGGTAACCAGGTCTCCCAGCCCGCTTATCCCGCTGAATGTGCCTATCTTTGCCCCCATCGCGTGGCCCAGCCTCGAGATCTCCGCCAGCCCCCTGGAGAGGAGCGCCGCCTTGGTGTTGGTGCCGAACTTAAGGCCGTCGGATATGCCGCAGGCGATGGCGATCACGTTTTTCAGGCTGCCGCCCAGCTCTACGCCCGTGACGTCCTCGTTAGTATAGACCCTGAAGCGTTCGGTCATGAACACATCCTGCAGGTACTTTCTTATCTTGACGTTCGAGGAAGCCACTACCGCCGTTGTCGGGATCCCCCGCGCTACTTCATGCGCGATGGTGGGGCCGGAAAGCACGGCGAGCTTGACATCCCCTAATTCTTCATGGATGATCTCGGATATCCTCTTGAGTGAATATATCTCAATGCCCTTGGTAACGCTCAAAAATATGCTATCGCGGGCATACCCGAGCCCCGGTATTCTTTTTAACACCGCGCGCATATATTGGGACGGGACCGCGAAAACGATCAATGCCTTATCCTTAAGCGCCTCGCCTAAGTCGCTTGTGATGACGATATTTTTCGGTATTTTGATCCCGGGGAGAAACCGCGTATTGAGCCTTTTTTTATCCAGATAGGCGGCATACTCCCTGAACGCCCCCCACATGGTGACAGTATAACCTTTTTGAGATAATAAAATGGATAGCGTGGTACCCCATCCCCCGTCTCCCAGGACACAGATTGAAAGCTTATTCTTTGTCATTTTCCCTGCTGTTGTGGAAAAAACGCGCGCCCCCGTAGATGCCGCCCAGGTCTTTTTCCTCCCGGGTCAGGAATTTGATGCCCACAGTGTACGCATTTTTTCTGACCGGATCTATCCGCACGACTTTGCCGATGATGCCATTCTGATAGATCAAGCTTCTTCTTTCCATATCTTCGCAGATATGGAGTATGCCCCTGTCGAATGAAAGCCAGAGGATATCGTCCTTATTCACCCGTTCTTTTATGCTGCACATAAGGCCGGCCTGGCTCAGGTTGGAAGTATACCCTTGCAGCAATTTAGAGATAGTGTCTTTGCTGCAAACCTTATACGCCAGGGGCGTCACGAAATCCAGCCTCTCAAACTGCCTTCGGTCCGGCCCCGCATACATTTCGTTACTTTCAGGTTTCATAGTTGTTATAAGCGGGAGAGGGGAATCGAACCCCCATATATAGCTTGGAAGGCTATTGTTCTACCACTGAACTACTCCCGCGCTAACTAGCGCGCACCGGCGCAATTCCTATTAGCGCCGGGTGCAGCAAAACCAATATGGTGGGCAGGGAGGGATTCGAACCCCCGAAGCACTAGTGCAACAGATTTACAGTCTGTCCCTTTTAGCCACTTAGGTACCTGCCCGTGGAGCCGGCGAGAGGAATTGAACCCCCGACCCGCTGTTTACAAAACAGCTGCTCTACCGACTGAGCTACGCCGGCGGCTCTCGCGTATATTTAAGAACACTTTCGTATCGCAGCCGGAAGTGCGCCGATGATATCCGATGCGATCAAGCCTAACTGCGTTTTTTCTTTCGCGGCCAGGTCTCCGGCTAAGCCGTGCAGATACACCGCGTATTTCGAAGCTTCAAAAGGCTCTAGCCCCTGCCCGAGGAACGAAGCGATGATGCCTGTAAGCACGTCGCCGCTTCCTGCGGTTGCCATCCCGGGGTTTCCGGTCCTGTTCACATACAAGCCGCCGCCTGGATCCGCGACAACCGTGTTACGGCCTTTTAAGACAAGGGTGAACCCTCCGGCCTTAACGAATTCTTTCGCGGTTTCGGCCCTTTTTTTCTGTATCCGGGCGGTACTTGAGCCGGTAAGCCTGGCCATTTCCCCCGGATGCGGGGTAAGGACGATCCTTCTTCCTCTATCGCCCCCGCAGGCCCGCAGTAATCGCAGGTGCCCGGTAAAAGCATTGAGGCCGTCGGCATCAATGACCATAGGGAGCTTGATTTCCGATACCACCCGTCGTATCAATGACTGCGTGGGGCCTTCCTGCGAAAGGCCAGGCCCTATAGCCAGCACATCGGCCTTACGGCAGAATTCCTTTATTTCCCCGTAGGCTTTTTCGCTCAAAGCGCCTTTTGCGGTTTCAGCAAGAGGCAAGGTCATGAGCTCTTTTGGTTTTATTGTTAAGGCCGCCTCATGCAGCGATACAGGCAGCCCCCACGTTACCAGCCCCGCGCCCGAACGCAATGCCGCCTCGGCGCACAAGACCCCGGCCCCGGAAAATCTTTTAGAACCTGCAATGATCAGGATATGGCCGAAATCGCCTTTATGGCTGCCTGGTTTTCGGCGACGCAATCGCGTTGGCAACCGCATAATTCTTGACATGGGAGATAGATACCTGTATGTCGACCTTTTTCGCCTGTGAATTTAAAATAACGCAGTGCGGCCTGCCGTCTTTATCGTTAAGGATCTGGATGTCTTTAAAGTTCAGTTTCGCATCCCCTAAGGCTTTGAATACGGCCTCTTTCGCGGCGAACCTGCCCGCGAGATGCTGGTAGAGGCTTCCTCTGGTTTTCGCGTTCTCAAGTTCATCTTTGGTGAATATGCGGTTCAAAAAGACATCTCCCCATTTCTGGACCGCCTGCTGCAGTCTCCTGACTTCGGTTATGTCGACACCGGTCCCTATGATCATATGTTACCTTTCAAGCAAAGCTTTCATCTCGGATACCGCCTGCGCCAGCCCCACCAGGACCGCGCGGCAGATGATCGCATGGCCGATATTAAGCTCTTCTATCTGCGTTATCGGGACGATCATTTTAACGTTATGGTAGTCAAGCCCATGCCCGGCACACACGGCGATGTTTTGTTTTTCCGCGTAGTCGGCGGCGGCCTTTATCTGCCTGGCGGATATCGCGCGCCCCTCGTCGCTTTTGCCCCGGGCAAATTGCCCTGTGTGGATCTCGATTCTGGAAGCCCCGGCTTTCCTGGCCGCGTCGATCTGCTTTCTTTCGGGGTCGATAAACAGGCTTACCGCGATCCCCTTGTCCTGCAATTTACGCACCGCGTTCTTTATTTTAACGGGGTTGCCGGCCACGTCAAGGCCACCCTCCGTCGTCAATTCCTTCCTTTTCTCAGGCACGAGCGTCGCCTGGTCGGGTTTTAGCCTGCAGGCGATAGAAACGATCTGCGCGTCGATGGACATCTCAAGGTTAAGCCTGGTCCTGACCATCTCCCTTAACAAACAGACGTCCCGTTCTTTCATATGGCGGCGGTCTTCCCTGAGATGGGCGACTATGCTGTCCGCGCCGGCGGTTTCACAGATCATCGCGGCGAACGCGGGCTCGGGGTCCTCACCGCCCCTTGCCTCTCTCAGTGTTGCGACATGGTCGATATTGACGCCAAGCTTCAACATGGTTAGTAACCGGCCTTGGGGATCTCCCCCTTTATGTAGAACCACACCATTACCGCCAAAAGAAGCGCGATAAGTTTCAGCCAGGGGTGCGAGACGGTCCAGCGCTTGGTCTTTGGATGACCGCTGCTTTTTTCTTTGCTCATGATTGAGTTTTGTAGATCTCTTTTATTTTGGTAAATAATTCTTCGGGGCTTACGTCCTTATGCAGCTTGGATTCGTGGACCAGGCAGATGTCCTGCCGTTCCTCGGAGACCACGATTATTATCGCGTCGGTTTCTTCGCTTAAGCCAAGCGCCGCCCTGTGCCTGGTCCCGAATACCCGGCTTAAGTCCTGGTTCTGGGTCAGCGGGAAAAGGCAGCCTGCCGCCATGATGCGCCCCTGCTGTATGATCAGCCCGCCGTCGTGAAGAAGGCTGTTGGGAGTAAAAATAGTGTTGATTATATCGGAAGAGATACGCGCGTCGATGATCACGCCGGTTTCTATATACGTATTGAGGGGGTCTTTCTTTTCAATGGCGATAAGGGCCCCGATCTTATCCGCCAGAAGGCTTGAAACCGCCTTGGTCACCTGTTTCAGCATTTCATCCAGATCCTCTTCTTTGAGGTTGATTGCGAACAGGTGGCGCTGTCCCAGGCGCGCCAGCCCCTGCCTTATTTCGGGATGGAAAATGATCAGGATTGCGATGACGGAAATAGCGAACAGCTTGGTGAGCAGCCATTCTATCACCTGAAGCCCTAATTTTTGCGACAGGAAAAAAGCGACCAGAAGGAGAATGATCCCGCGCAGCACCTGTATCGCGCGGGTACCCTCGAAAAAAAGCAGGATGTGGTAGATCACGAACCACAGGATGGATATTTCGATTACCGGTTTCCAGCTTACTAAAAAAGAAACTATCTGATTAGCCATATTGGATCGCGTTGGTGACCGCTAAAGCTTCTTTTACTTGTTTTATATCGTGGACTCTTACTATGTGCGCCCCGTTTCCCGCGGCAGTGACGCAGGCGGATACCGTGCCAAAGACCCTTTCGCAAGGCCCGGCATCCAGTATCCTGCCTATGAAAGACTTCCTCGAGGGGCCCACCAGTATGGGCCTTCCCAGCACTTTAAATTCCCTGAGCTTTCTTAGTATTTCCAGATTGTGCTCAAGTGTTTTTCCGAACCCTATGCCCGGATCAACGATGAGTTTATCCCGGCTGATACCGTCTTTGGACGCCTCGCGCATGGCGTTATCGAGAAAGCCTATGATCTCATCCATCAGCGACCCGTAGGCCGGCTTTTTCTGCATGGACCGGGGCGTGCCTTTCATGTGCATTATTACCGCCGCGCAGCCATGGCGCGCGATGACTTTGCGCATCCTGGGGTTGGAAAGCCCGGTAATGTCATTTACCATACAAGCGCCCGCCCTAAGCGCCTGTTCGGCGACTTCCGGTTTTGAAGTATCGATCGAGATGGGGGCATTGACTCTCTTGGCCAGCGCTTGTATAACCGGCATGGTCCTGGAAAGCTCTTCCTTCAGTGAAACCGCCTTCGCGCCCGGGCGGCTGGACTCCCCTCCGACATCGATCATGTCCGCGCCGTCTTTGATCATGCTATGGACGGTTTCAACTATGTTTCTTACCGCATGCGCGAAAGGGGCCTGCCTGTAGAGTCCGTCGCCGCTGAAAGAGTCCGGTGTGAGATTCACGACGCCCATTATCAGGGAGCGCCTGCCAAGCTTAAGCGAGAACTCACCGGCCTTGAGCACGAATTGGTCATTCTGGTAATTTAACAACGAAGCCGACAGCTCTTTTGCAAGCGCGTTCAGGCCAAAAGGCTGGACATTTAATTTTTCGTATAAACGGTTAAACTGCGCGAGGTTGCCGATCAGGAGGCAGTCTGTTTTCTTTGTCTTGCCGGTAAGGGCGCCCCGCGCTACAGCCGCGTCCCCGCCCAGGGAAAGCAGCTCTTGTTTTAAGATATTAGCGGTGATATTCGAGATAGCATTAAGTTTTATCAGGTGCGTTATTGCCTTGGGGGCCATGAGCTTGATGCCGTAACTATCGACTTTAATGTCCTCCATCAGCCGCCGCACGTCGTTTTGTCCCTGCAACTGAAGTATCCTCATCGTACTATTGGACCGTATCTTCTTTCTTTATGCCGAGCAGGAGCTTGACCTCTTCTTCATCAAGCACTTCTTTTTCCAACAGCCTGTCGGTCAGGACTTTGAGCTTATCGGAATTCTGGCGCAAAAGAGAGATCGCTTTCCCGTACGCCTCATCGATTATCCTTTTTACCTCTTCATCGATGATGCGCGCGGTCTCTTCGCTGTAATTCCTTTCTTCCACTATGTCGCGCCCCAGGAACACTAACCCTTCGCGTTTGCCGAGCGTCATATTCCCCAGCTTCGCGGACATCCCGAACTGGGTAACCATCCTGCGGGCCATTTGCGTCGCGTTTTCCAGGTCGTTCTGCGCGCCCGTGGTGACTTCTTTAAGGTTGATCTCTTCGGACGCCCTTCCTCCCAGGGTGACCGTTATGCTGGCCAGGAGGTCGCTGCGCATCCAGTGGTGCTTGTCCTCGCGTAGAGGCGTGAAGGTGTAGCCGCCCGCCACTCCGCGGGGAATGATGGAAACTTTTTTCATGGGGATAGCCTCGGGGATAAGCAGCGATAAAAGCGCGTGGCCCGATTCGTGAAGCGAGGTGATCTCCTTTTCCTTCTTGGACATCAGGTTTGTTTTTTTCTCCGGCCCCATCAGGACCCTTTCTACCGATTTCTCAAAATCTATGGTTTCCACCGCTTCTTTATTGAAGCGCGCCGCAAGCAACGCGGCCTCATTGCAGAGATTGGCGATGTCCGCCCCGGAAAAACCTGGCGTTTGGGCGGCGATAGACTTCAGGTCTACCGAAGGAGCGAGCTTGATCTTCCTGGTATGCACCTGAAGCGTCTCTTCGCGCCCTTTGATATCGGGCAATATTACCGCGATCTGCCTGTCAAATCTGCCCGGCCTAAGGAGCGCCGGGTCAAGGGTATCCGGCCTGTTCGTGGCGGCGATAAGGATCAGCCCCTGCTGGGTATCGAATCCGTCCATTTCAACCAGCAAAGCGTTCAAGGTTTGCTCCCGTTCGTCATGGCCGCCGCCGATCCCCGAAAAACGCAAGCGCCCGACCGCGTCTATTTCGTCGATGAAGATGATCGCGCCTTTACCCGAAGTTTTCGCTGAACGCCTGCCCTGTTCGAAGAGGTCCCTGACCCTGCTTGCGCCCACGCCCACGAACATCTCAACGAAATCAGAACCGCTGATAGAATAAAAAGGGACACCGGCCTCTCCCGCGACCGCGCGGGCAAGCAAAGTCTTTCCCGTGCCCGGCGGGCCTATAAGAAGCACGCCCTTGGGGATCTTACCCCCCAGTTTCTGGAATTTTTTCGGGTCTTTTAAAAACTCTATTACTTCTTTAAGCTCTTCTTTCGCCTCATCGACGCCCGCGACGTCGTTAAAGGTGACCCTTTCCGTATCCCTTTCATTCGGCACTTTGGTGCGGACCTTGCCGAACGTCATGATCCGGTTGCCCAGCTGCTCTCCGCGGGAAGCCATCATCCACCAGAATAAGATCAAAAGAAAGACGGGGCCCAGGGAATAAAATAAATTAGCCCAGAGCGTCCTGGGAGGCTTGACGTCAAATCGCTTGAGGTTGGTCCTCATAAGGTTAAGCAGTTCCTGGTCATTATCGGGTATATTTACGAAGAATTTAGAGCGGTCTTCCAGCTCTCCCTGCAGCACGGTCTCGGTCTTGATGACGGAGGAGATCTTATCGGGACGGTCTTTCAGGAGGTTGTAAAAATCGATATAGGTCATTTCCTTGGGTATTCCGGTGACCGAGACATTGACGGAACTGATGAGCAGGTAAAAGATAAAGATCCCGATCAGCCAGAAAAACGGAAACCGCTGGAAAATGTTCTTTTTGTTTTTTGAGGCTTTGCCATTTGCCATGAGTGTGACCTTTCTATTGGACCGGATTAGGAATTTTATTATAACTTTAAATGCCTATAAAATCAAGTATTTATTGATTGGTTTTGCGGTAAAAGGTTATGGCGTTGCGCTTCTTTATCGCGTGCAGGCTTTTGGGAAGGTCGACTATTGAGTCTACGGGCCTGTTGTAAAGCAGGTCTTGGAGTTCTTTGATGTGCTGGAAGGTGATACGCCGCGTGTCTTTAGCTATCTTACGCACAGCGGCCCTCAACACCAGCCGCTGCAGCGCAGGATGTAATTTCAGGAATATGTGAATGGGTATCCTTTTACCCATCCCTTTGGCGGCCTTTTCAGCGGCTTTGTTGAGGTAATCGTAATCGTATCCGGCGCTTTCAGCCATATTGCTTAACAGTACCTTTATATTTTTGTTAAAGCGCTTCTCGAGGAACGGAAGCAGCTTGTTCCTGATCCTGTTCCGTAAGAAGCGGTCCTGGAAATTCGTGGCGTCGATGCGGGCGGTGACCTTTTTTCTTTTAAGATACGCGTTTACCTCTTTTCTCTTTATCCCGATGAGAGGGCGGATGAGCAGGTATCCCGCGAATTCTCTCCGGGGGACGATCCCCGACAAGCCCTGCAAGCCGCTTCCCCGTATGATGCGCATGAGCACGGTCTCTGCCTGGTCATCGAGGGTATGGCCCAAAGCGATCTTTTTGGCGTGAGCCGATTTTGCCGTCTTGAACAGGAATTTAAGGCGCGCATTCCTGGCGATTTCCTCCAGGGAGCCTTTATCTCTGTTCGTTGTTAGATCGATCTTTTCCACGGTCAGCGCGGTCCCTAGTTTCAAACAGAGGTTTTTTACGAATTCAGCGTCTTTGTGCGAATCCGCTCTCAGGGAATGGTCCAGGTGCGCCGCCTGAAGCGTAAGGTTAAGCTCTTGCTTAAGGGAGTGTAGTACTAAAAGGAGGGTTACGGAATCAGGGCCGCCCGATACGCCGATGACGATCCTGTCGTTGCGGGCGATAAGATTGTTTTTTTTTATTGTCGACTTTACCTTGTCCAGAAGCATGCGTATTGAGGCCTTAAAAGGAAGGGCTATTTTTGTTTTCCGGAGGCGCGCGTAAGTTCTTCAAGGAAGGCGGGGTCTACGGTAAATCCCAGGGATTCCGCCTTATGCACATCTTCCCAGCTTTTATCATACTCTTTTTTCCCGAAAAAGGCGAGTGCCCTGTTTTTATAGGGAAAAGGGATGTCGGGGATGATCTCGATAGCCTTGTTGCAATCCAGGATGGCCTTGTCGAAATCGCCCTTTTTCTGGAAAGCCGCCCCCCTGTTGTTGTACGCCTGCCCGTTAGCGGGATCAAGCTCCAGCGCTTTATCGGCGGCCGCGACCGCCATATCAAATTCGCTTTGTAATAAGCGCAGGAACGCCAGGAAGCTGTATTCGGCGGAAGTGGGCTTGATCTCGATAGCCTTGTTGATCTCTTTGACCGCTAAATCGTACTCTTCTTTCTGGGAATAAAGTATGGCGTTCTGGAACGCCTCTTCGGATGACTGCTGCGCGCGGCAAGAAGCGCAAAGCAGGAATACGGACGAAAGCACTACCGCGCAGACTGAAAAAAGTACAGCCTTTTTGGTGAACATTTCAGACTCCTGTTATTAAAGCTTTTTTGTCCCTCGCCTGAGCACCCCGAAATTCTCTTTGATAATTTCGGGGTAGGCTTCGGTACAAATTTCCAACTTGCGAGAGCGGGAAATTTAGTGGCGGAGAGAGGATTTAAACCTCCGACCAAGCGGGTATGAGCCGCGTGCTCTATCAGGCTGAGCTACTCCGCCTCGATGCATCGAATATAGTAGCATAAACCCCGTAAAAAGCAATATCCGAAGGACCTTAAGGCGTTAACGCTGGCCCGCGGAAAGCAGCCGGGTCAATTCTTCTATTTTTTCTTCAAGCGCCTTTTGCTTTTCTTCCAGGTACTCAACTCTTTTTTTCATGTCAACGAGCTGCCTGGCGACATATTCTGAAACGTTCTCCAGGACGATCAAACCGTCTTTCCTGGTGACTTCTATCCCCTCCGGCACCAGCACCTGCGTTCCGCCGACCTGGATGATCTCCATCCCCGGCGGGACCTTTGTCCCGGCCTCATCATAGGCAAAGGCAGGAATAAATGACGCCAAGCAATACACAGCCACGATGACGGGTATTTTCCTTACAAAAAGCATCTTTTATCCTATGATTTCTTTGACTTTTTCCAGTAATTCGTCAAAAGTGGAGGGCTTAAGGATGTATCCGCGCGCGCCCAGTTCGGCTGCGCGCTTTACGATGCCGTGAGGGTCAAGGTCTTTACCGGACAAGAACACTACCGGTATATCCTTGGTGGCGTTTTCCTCTTTTAGCCTTCTACATGTTTCGTATCCGTCCATATCCGGCATCGCGACATCCAGCATGATAAGGTCCGCGGGGTCGTTCTTCGCTGACGCTAAAGCCTCTTTTCCGCCGGAGACAGCCCTGGCGTCGTACCCATTCTTTTTTAGCCTTTCGGCGATGAGTTCTCTCAATTCCAATTCGTCGTCAACGACCATGATTTTCTTCATCTGCCTATCCCCCGAATATCCTTTTGCCGAAAAGGATGAATCCTACCGCGACTGCGTTCAAACACGCCAAAAGCACCACCGCGGCTGAGATATCTTTCAACAGTCTTATGAGCGTATTATATTTACGGGTGAACATGTCTATCATCAATTCTATGGTGGTATTGACGATCTCCGCGACAAACACAAGCGTGATCGTGATGCAGAGCGCGGCGAGTTCGATGCCGCGCAGCCTGAAATATATCCCGAAAAGGAAAGCGGCGACTCCGGACATGAATATGATGCGCATATTCCGGTGATAGAAGAATAGATAAAATATGCCGTTTATCGCCAGCTTAAGGCTTACCCCGAAACCATGGAACCTGAATATGTGACGCAGGACCTTGAAACGCTTCATTTCAGCTTTTGAATATGATGAACAGCATCAGTAAGATCACGACAAAAGAAAAAATATAAAAATCGTTGAAATAGAGAAAATCGCTGACCCCGTCCTTCAAAGAATGCTTCTTGACCGCCGGCGCTTTGGCGTGCAGTTTTTTCTTAAAATCCTCTACCTGCTCCCGCTTGAACCTTAGATACACCCCGGCTATTTTGTAGGCGGGTAATGAGCCGGAATCGGCGAGGTCAAGGATCTCCCTTTCGGAAACGCCCAGCATGATAGATACGTCCCTGACCGTCAGAAGTTTATGTTCTGCCATAGTGGTTTGTTATTTGCCGACTTTTCCTGAAGCTATCCAGGAATCGATAGATTTTCTCTCGAACCTCCAGCCGTTGCCTTCCTTAAGGGCCGGTATCCTGCCTGTGCTGGCCCAGTCCTGTATGGAATTCAGGTCGACTTCGAGGTAACGCGCCAGTTCCTCGGTATTCAGAAAGTCGTGCAGCATCGAGCATTTTCCTTCAAAAAGAGCCCCCTCTTCCATCTCCATCTTCGCGGGGAACACGTCTCCTTCGACTATGGCCGTAGCCAGCAGACTCAGCTTAACCGCCGCGGTAATCTTGCCCTTTACCCTCCCGCCGATAATAACCTCATCGCCGATGATGTCGGCGAAGACCGTAGCGGTAGAGCCTATAGTCAGAGTGCCTTTTGTTTCCAGGGTCCCCTCAAACTTGCCGTTTATCCGCAAGTTTACGGGGTCTTTGAAATGGAGCGTCCCCTGCATGGATGCGTCGACATCGAGCACTTTTTCGTCTAACTTTTTCTTGAACGCCATTACAGCCACCTCCTTGCGAACGGTAAGTTTACTGTTCTTCTTTTCAGAAGATCATTCCTTCAATACGCCTGAGCAATAAAAGGACGGTAAAGGATAACAACGAAGCGAACAAAGCTGCGCTGAAAAACCGCAGCTTGCCGTAAGGCCTATCCCCGTAATGACTCACGCTGTAATGCGGGCCGGATCAAGCGCGGCCTACTGATATATATATCAAAAAGATACGTGGATGTCAACATTATAAGACACGAACCGAGCGAAACCAGTATATGGATGCGCAACCCCACTTCGTAGCCGGATTAATCCAGGACCGCGCAAAGATTCATTGGCGACCTCACTCCCCGGCGAAACAACTGGTACCCTAAACCGGCGATCATAGCCGCGTTATCCGTGCAGAACTGCCGGGAAGGAAAATAGCAATCCACGCCGCCCGCTTTGGCCGCCTGAGAAAACTTTTCCCTCAGCCTGTTATTTGCCGCAACGCCCCCTGCGACCACAAGCTGGGAAGTTCTTTTATGCGCGCACGCGGACAATGACTTGGCGACCAGGGAATCTATCGCGGCTTCCTGGAAAGAAGCGCATATATCCGATACTATAGGGCCGGGCAGTTTCCTGTTTCCGGGGTATTTCCTAAGCTGTGTATTCACGTAATAAAACACTCCGGTCTTTATACCGCTGAAGCTGAAGTCAAACGGTTCTTTTGTGTTTGAGCAGCCGAATTGTATCCGGCTCGGGTCGCCCTTCTTGCTTTGCCGCTCGATGGCCGGCCCGCCGGGATATCCCAGCCCCAGGATTTTTGCCACCTTATCGAACGCCTCTCCGCAGGCGTCATCCCGGGTAGCGCCTAATAACGCTATTCTATCAAAATCCCTTACATAAAACAAGCTGGTATGTCCGCCTGAGACGACCAGCGCGACAAAAGGGAATCCGGGTTCGACTTTATTGAAGAAGCTCGAATAAATATGTCCCTGGAGATGGTTGACTCCCAGCAAAGGGATCCGGCGGCCCAGCGAGACCGCTTTGGCAAAAGACAGGCCTGTTAAAAGCGAACCGAGCAGGCCCGGCCCGTCCGTGACGCTTATCAGCCGTGTCTTTTCGATCGTAAGCCCGGCCTCCGCAAGGGCCCGGTCAGCGACTTCCGCGATCGTCTCAAGCTGCATCCGGAACGCTATCTCGGGAACAATGCCACCGTACTTTTTATGATAGGTGAGGCTTGAAGCAGTGACATTCGAGAGTATTTTTTTACCGTCGGCGACTATCGAGGCGGAAGTTTCATCGCAGGATGTCTCTATCCCAAGCACAAACGCATTTGCCATAAAATCCGCCTTAGGAAGCACGCACTACATCGGAAAGAAACACCAGTCTGTAACCCTCGCTGGCCAGCCTGGGGATCATTTTTTTCAAAACCTCAAGCGTCACTTTCCGGTCATGGCCGATGCCTATCGCGTACCCGTAGGCGTCGGCTTTTTTCTTTAGTTTTTCTACCTGGCGTTCGATATAGTCGGCGTCTTCCTGATTGTCCAGGAAGATATCGCGCTTTGCGAACAAAAGCCCCGAATCGTTCGCTATCCGGGCGCACACGCTTTTCGTAGAGGTAAGGCTGTCCAGAAAATAGAGGTTGCGTTTTTTCAATTCGTCGAAAACGTAACGCATGGTATTGGCGCTTTCGGTCGCTTTTGAACCCATATGGCTGGATACACCTTTCACATGAGAGAGGCTTAAAAGGTCGCTTGAGATGATACCGCGGACAGTGGCTTCGTCCATGGACGTCAAGATCGTGTGCTGTTCAAGCCTGAACTTTTCGCGGGGTTCCATCGGTAAATGCATGATCACTTCAAAACCCGCGTCGTGAAGCTGGTCGCAGATCGTGCGAGAAAAACTCAAACGCGGAAGCACGGATATGGTAAGAGGGTGTTTGATCTGTTTGATCGTGCTCAGGTTATTCAGGTTATACCCCCAGTCATCCAGCACTATGGCAATTTGCCCCTTCGTCAGGCGAAGCGGCTTAAGGGCCGGCTTCTGTTTCGGCTTCGGAGCGAACAACAGCCATTGCAGGATCACGACCGCGGAAAGCACAAAGACCGCTATCTTAAGGAAAAGATTATTTTTCATTGCTCAAAAATCCTTTATAGAGCCTCATCGCCTTAAGCACGTCCACTGCCCGGGAAAGCTGGCTATCCCGCGCGTAGCTCTTTTCTTCGGCTGTCTTTTTTTCTTTATGCTCTATTTCATCGAATATTTTTTCTTTCTTTTTTTCCAGGCTCTCTTCTTCCGTAGCCTTTACGCCATCATCCGCGGTTTCTGGGACGACGATGTCGGGCGTCACTCCCTTACCGTGGATCACCTTTCCCGAGGGGGTAAAATATTTGCTTGTGGTAAGCCTAAGCGCCGAACCGTCGCTTAAAGGTATCACGGTCTGTACCGATCCCTTTCCGAATGACTTGACCCCCAGGATGATCGCGCGTTTATAATCCTGCAGGGCGCCGGCGACGATCTCGCTTCCCGAGGCGGAACCTTCGTTGATAAGCACGATCATGGGGGTCTCCAGCAACGGACTTCCCGAGTGCGAGAAAAATTCAAGGTTCTGCGACGGTTTCCTGCCTTTCGTAGAGACAACCAGCTTGCCGTGTTCTATGAATTCTTCGGTGACTTTCACGGCGGCGTCAAGCAGGCCGCCCGGGTTATTCCGCAAATCAAGTATGAGGGCGTTCATGCCCTGTTTTTTGAGCATCTCTATGACCATCTTCAGGTCGATAGCGGTATTCTCCCTGAACTCGATAAGCCGGATATAGCCGATGCCGTCGTCTATGATCTTAGCTTCTTTGAGGTCTTTTATCTTGATGACGTCCCGTACGATCTTGAACTCTATTATCTTTTTTTCTGACTCCCGCAACACGGTGATATTGACGGGTTCCCCGGGCTTGCCCCTCATCTTCTTGACCGCATCCATCAGCGTTATGTCCCGGGTAAGCTCGTTGTTTATCTTAACTATCCTGTCGCCCGCCTTTATCCCAGCCTTCCAGGCAGGGGTATCTTCGATAGGCGTTACCACGGTCAATAATCCGTCTTTGATGGTTATCTCTATCCCCAGCCCTCCGAACCTGCCCTCGGTATCGACCTTCAGCTCATTATAGGTGTCGGGGTCCATGAACTGGCTATGAGGATCCAGCGAGGCGAGCATGCCTTTGAGCGCGCCGTAGATCAGGTCCTTCGGGTTAACCTCATCGACGTAATCGGTCTGGATAATGGCGAGGGTATCGGAAAAAAGCTGCACTTTCCTGAATAGCTCGTCCTGTTTCTTTTTATCGATGCCCGATACCGCGACCGTAGTAAAAACCATGACGAATGCCGCCAGGACCATGCCGGTAATAATTTTTTTTCGCATCAATCAAGCCTCCTCTTTAAAAGCTGCTGCACGACCTTTGGATTTGCCCTTGAGCCTGTCTTTTTCATCACCTGGCCCACCAAAAACATCAGCGCGCTGGTTTTGCCCGCCTTATAATTCTCTACCGTTTTAGGATTTTCCCCGATCGCTTCATCGATAATGGCGTCGAGGGAGCCAGAATCGGATATCTGGGCGAGGTTCTTCTCCTGACGTATCGATTGCGGCGGTTTTGCCGTCGCGATCATCTCGGTTAAGATCAATTTCCCGGTGAGGTTAGACACCTGCCCATCTTCGACCAATTTCACTAGCCCGACCAGATGGTCGACGGGAATTTTCAGGCCGGCGATGCCGGTAGCGCGCTCATTCGCCTCGCTCAGCAATGGGCCGATCAGCCAGTTTACGAGCGCCTTTTTGTCATTGCCCGCGTACGCCTTCAGGCAGGCTTCGGCGTACTCGGCATCTTTACGGAAAGCGGTCAGTATCTTCGCATCGTATTCCGGCAGCCCGAACTCCTTCGTGAATCTCAAACGCTTCGCCTGCGGCAATTCGGGTATGGCGGCCTCAAGGCGCGCGATCTTCTCTTTAGGTATCGTAAAAGGCGGCAGGTCGGGTTCCGGGAAATACCGGTAATCTTTCGCTTCTTCCTTTGAGCGCATGGAAACCGTCTTAAAGGACTTAAGGTCCCAAAGCCTGGTTTCCTGCACTACCAATTCCCCCGCATCCAGGGCCCCGGCCTGGCGTTGGATCTCATACGTTAACGCGTCTTTTACCCCTTTAAAGGAATTCATGTTCTTTAATTCGGCTTTGGTGCCCAGGGGCACTGTTCCTTTTTTCCTGAGGGAAACGTTCGCGTCGCAGCGTAACGACCCTTTTTCCATATCGCAGTCGGAAACACCGAGGTATTCAATGATGGTCTTTAGCGCCGCAAGGTATTCATACGCCTCTTGCGGGGAATTAAGGTCCGGCTGGCTGACGATTTCAAGAAGCGGTATACCCGCCCGGTTAAAATCCACAAAGCTTACGTCTTCTTTATGGATAAGCTTTCCCGCGTCCTCTTCCAGGTGAACGCGCAGCACTCGTATTCTTTTCATCGCGCCTTCGGCCGTAATGTCTATAAAACCGTTAAGGGCAACCGGGAGGTCGTACTGGGAGATCTGGTAATTCTTGGGCAGATCGGGATAAAAATAGTTCTTGCGGTCGAATTTAGTGAATTCCTGCACTTCGCAATTCAGGGCGATCCCTACCAGTATCGCGTACTCAAACGCGGCCCTGTTTAGTACAGGCAGGGAACCGGGGAAGCCCAGGCACACCGGGCACACGGAAGAATTCGGCTCCCGTCCGAATTCCGTCGAACAACCGCAGAAAGCTTTGGTCCTTGTATTAAGGTGTATGTGTACCTCTAATCCTATGACCGGTTCATATTCCATAGCATGAAGCTGGTTATATCACG
>JBFZAN010000019.1:0-20221 GCA_041309005.1 Candidatus Omnitrophota bacterium | reverse complement strand
TTACCTTCAGCACTTTTGCTTGAAGAAGGCATTGGATGTTTTTTCTCTTTTTTAAGGAGAGAAAAAATAGGCCAAGCCGATTGGCTGATTAGTACGCATTAGCTTAAATCCTTACGGATCTTACACGTTGCGCCTATCAAACTCGTAGTCTACGAGTTGCCTTCACCTCCTTGCGGAGGAGGGATACCTATTCTTGGGGTAGGCTTGGCACTTAGATGCTTTCAGCGCTTATCCTTTCCGGACATAACTACCCGGCCTTTGCCCTTGGCAGGACAACCGGAACACCAGAGGTTCGTTTATCCTGGTCCTCTCGTACTAAGGACAACTCCTCTTCAAGTATCCTTACGCCCGCACCAGATAGAGACCGAACTGTCTCACGACGTTCTAAACCCAGCTCACGTACCCTTTTAACCGGCGAACAGCCGGACCCTTGGGACCTTATACAGCCCCAGGATAGGATGAGCCGACATCGAGGTGCCAAACCGGGCTGTCGATGTGAACTCTCGAGCCCGATAAGCCTGTTATCCCCAGAGTACCTATTATCCGTTGAGCGATGGCGATTCCACGTTCAACCACCGGATCATTAGCCCCTACTTTCGTACCTGCGCATCCTGTCGGACTTGCAGTCAAGCTGGCTTGTGCGCTTACACTCCACAGGCGATTGCCGACCGCCTTGAGCCAACCTTTGGGCCCCTTCGTTATCATTTAGAAGGGAACCGCCCCAGTCAAACTGCCCGCCTATCACTGTCCCCATGGTCGATTCAGACCAAAAGGTTAGAATTTTAGCACAATAAGGGTGGTATTTCACATTGCGGCTCTGCCACAGCTAGCGCCATGGCCTCAAAGCCTCCCACCTATGCTACACAAATTGAACCAAAACCCAATAGTAGGCTGCAGTAAAGGTTCTGGGGTCTTTTCGTCTTGATGCGGGTAGACGGCATCTTCACCGCCACTACAATTTCGCCGAGTCTCTCGTCGAGACAGCGCCCAAATTGTTACACCATTCGTGCGCGTGGGAACTTGCCCCACAAGGAATTTCGCTACCTTAGGACCGTTATAGTTACGGCCGCCGTTTACTGGGGCTTCGGTTCATCGCTTCGCGGAGATTACTCCCCGCTAACAAATTCCCTTAACCTTCCAGCACTGGGCAGGTGTCACACCCTATACTTCCTCTTTCGAGTTTGCAGAGTGCTGTGTTTTTACTAAACAGTCATCCGGGCCACTTTACTGAGACCCTTGATCTTTCAACCAAGGGCACCGCTTATCGCTAACTTACGCGGCTATTTTGCCGAGTTCCTTAACGAGAGTTATCTCGAGCACCTTACCATATTCTGGTGGTCTACCTGTGTCGGTTTACGGTACGTATAACCCATCGACTCCTTCGTACGCTTTTCTAGGCAGCATGGCAGTACAGCACTTCCCCCTCGGAAACCTCAGGGTCCCTGCGCCGCATTCCTGCGGCACAAACGCAGACATCCAACACTGCGCAGACATATGCCTCCTGCGTCACGTAAAAAGTGATAACGCCGATGAGTCAGTATCCGAATATTAACGGATCATCCATCGCCTACGCCAAATGGCCTCGGCTTAGGAACGACTAACCCTGGGCGGATTAACCTTCCCCAGGAAACCTTAGACTTTCGGTGCGCCTGTTTCTCGCAGGCGTTTTCGCTACTCATTCCGACATAATCCCTTGTTCAGTGTCCACTGCTCCTCACGGTACAGCTTCAACCGACTGAACAATGCTCCCCTACCGCTCCTCTTACCCGAGGGTAAAAGAAACCCTCAGCTTCGGTAATAGGCTTAAGCCCCGATCATCTTAGGCGCAAATTCGCTCGGCCAGTGAGCTGTTACGCACTCTTTAAATGATGGCTGCCTCTGAGCCAACATCCTGGCTGTTTTAGCGGATCCACATCCTTTACCACTTAGCCTATTCTTAGGGACCTTAGCTGGAGGTCTGGGCTGATTCCCTTTTGACGCCGGAGCTTGGCCCCCAGCGTCTTACTCCTAGGATAGTCATCATAGTATTCGAAGTTTGGTTGGACTCAGCAATGCGGTAGCATCCCGTAGTCCATTCAGCACTCTACCCCTATGATGTAGTGTCCTAAGGCGAACCCTAGAATTGTTTCGGGGAGAACCAGCAATTTCTGAGTTTGTTTAGTCTTTCGCTCCAACCCACAGCTCATCCAGTAGTTTTTCAACACTAATTGGTTCGCACGTCCACCCCGGTTTCCCGGGGCTTCCCGCTGGCCATGGGTAGATCACTCAGCTTCGGGTCTATTCCTGCAAGCTCATCGCCCAATTAGGACTCGGTTTCCCTGCGCCTTCGTAAGAAGCTTTCACACCTTACTTAAACTTGCTTACAAGAATAACTCGTCGGACCATTATTCAATAGGTACGCGGTCAGGCATTTCCGCCTTGCGACGGACATAGCCCTCCCACCGCTTGTAGGTCTATGATTTCAGGTTCTATTTCACTCCCCTCCCGGGGTTCTTTTCAACTTTCCCTCACGGTACTGTTCCACTATCGGTTTAGGTGTAGTATTTAGCCTTGGACCGTGGTCGGCCCGGATTCCCACAAGATTTCCCGTGTCCCGTGGTACTTGGGATGCCTTTAGGGCGCTTCAGAATTTTGTATACGAGGCTTTCACTCTCTATGGCGTAACTTTCCAGTTACTTCTACTATCCATCCGCAATCCCACATTAAGGTCCCACAACCCCGCATTTTCCTTGCGGAAAACGCGGTTTAGGCTCTTCCCCTTTCGCTCGCCGCTACTAAGGGAATCTCATTAGATTTCTCTTCCTCAGGTTACTTAGATGTTTCAATTCGCCTGGTTCGCTTTCAGCAACTATGGATTCATCGCTGAATACCGCGCATTGCGGCGCGGCAGGTTGCCCCATTCGGAAACCCCCGGATCAAAGCCAGTTTGCGGCTCCCCGAGGCATATCGGTGCTTACCCCGTCCTTCATCGCCTCACCTAACCAAGTCATCCGTGCATAGACCCTTTGTAGCTTGACCATTAAACCTTTCGATTTTTAGTCCTGGTCTAACGCTTCCGCAAGCGCCAAAGGCGCTGCTGAAGCACTAAACTGATTCTCTCGGTTATTGTATTGTAGTTTTACCCACAAGGTCGACGAATCGACCTTGTTACTTGTATGTCTACTCCCGTCGATCTCATCAATCGCGGAAGTAGTCTATCACTTGCGTGATAGAAGTTGTCAAAGAACATAGATCCGCGCAACAAAGCGCGAAACAAATGTATGCTGCATCTTAGCGGCGCCGCACTCGGAGTGCACTCAGCTCGCTATCCGCCTTATCGGCGGATTACGCTCGCTTGAGTACACATTAATTTTTCCGACAAGGAAAAATTAATGTGGAGCTGAGGGGGATCGAACCCCTGACCCCATGCTTGCAAAGCATGTGCTCTCCCAGCTGAGCTACAGCCCCATGAAGCTCTTACCTGTTTCCATGGGGCGTCCTGAGCATCCCGCCACGATACCATATTTAGGGATGCGAAGGGCAGCCCCTGAATACTGGTGGGCCCAAGAGGATTCGGACCTCTGAC
The DNA here is from genome assembly GCA_041309005.1 of Candidatus Omnitrophota bacterium. Lineage (GTDB taxonomy): Bacteria > Omnitrophota > Gorgyraeia > Gygaellales > Profunditerraquicolaceae > PPR-0468. The sequence goes on along the minus strand of JBFZAN010000019.1, from coordinate 16,656 downwards.
CCCAGTCTTATCAGGGCTGTGCTCTGACCAACTGAGCTATGGGCCCAATAATTCGTTTGTGTAATGTTGACTGTAATGAGTAATGCCCTGATCATTACCATTACACCTACATTAAACAAACGCGACGCATTGTTCCCATGCTCGCGTTGTTTTATGCAGCGAAATAAAATAAATAGCCAAGCCTGTGGCTTCCGCCACAGATATCTAATTAATCTTTCGCAAAGAGAGTTAATTAGAAAGGAGGTGATCCAACCGCACCTTCCGGTACGGTTACCTTGTTACGACTTAGCGCCAGTCACCGGTTTTACCCTAGGCCTCGATTGCTCGAAGCTTTCAGGTACCCCCAGCTCCCATCGCTTGACGGGCGGTGTGTACAAGGCCCGGGAACGTATTCACGGCGGCGTAGCTGATCCGCCATTACTAGCGATTCCGTCTTCATGGAGTCGGGTTGCAGACTCCAATCTGAACTGGGCCGACTTTTTTGCGATTAGCTCCACCTCGCGGTTTGGCAACGCTTTGTAGTCGGCATTGTAACACGTGTGTAGCCCAGGGCATAAAGGCCATACGGACTTGACGTCATCCCCACCTTCCTCTCGCTTATCGCGAGCAGTCTCCTTAGAGTGCCTCTATGCTGATTGTATTGCTACAACCAGCACTGAGTAGCAACTAAGAACGAGGGTTACGCTCGTTGCGGGACTTAACCCAACATCTCACGACACGAGCTGACGACAGCCATGCAGCACCTGTACAGGCTCCTGACTTGACAGGTTGTTCCCCTTTCGGTTCACTACTTCCTGTATGTCAAGCCCTGGTGAGGTTCTTCGCGTAGCATCGAATTGAACCACATGTTCCACCGCTTGTGCGGGCCCCCGTCAATTCCTTTGGATTTTAACCTTGCGGTCGTAGTCTCCAGGTGGAGCACTTAACGTGTTAACTTGCGGCGCTGAGGGTAAACCCCCAACACCTAGTGCTCATCGTTTACGGCTAGGACTACCAGGGTATCTAATCCTGTTTGCTCCCCTAGCTTTCGCAGCTCAGTGTCAGGGCCAGACTAGAAAGCCGCTTTCGCCACTGGCGTTCCTCCCGATATCTACAGATTTCACCCTTACACCGGGAATTCCGCTTTCTTCTTCTGGCCTCAAGCCATACAGTTTTGAAGGCAGTTCTCAGGTTGAGCCTGAGGATTTCACCTACAACTTATATAGCCACCTACCTGCCCTTTACACCCAATAAATCCGAGTAACGCTCGCCACCTCCGTATTACCGCGGCTGCTGGCACGGAGTTGGCCGTGGCTTCTTCTCTGGGTACCGTCAACTCACCTTGCGGTGAGCTTCTTTCCCATCGAAAGAGGTTTACGATCCGAAAACCTTCATCCCTCACGCGGCGTCGCATAGTCAGACTTTCGTCCATTGCTAAAGATTCTCGACTGCAGCCTCCCGTAGGAGTTGGGGCAGTGTCTCAGTCCCCATGTGGCTGACCACCCTCTCAGGCCAGCTACCCGTCAAAAGCCTTGGTAGGCCATTACCCTGCCAACTAGCTGATAGGACGCGAGCTCATCTCTATACAGTCTGCTTGCGCAAACCTTTACATAGGGCGGCTTGTGCCGCCCTAAACACATCAAGTATTACCCTCGCTTTCGCAAGGCTATCCTCGGTATAGAGGTAAATTACTCACGTGTTACGCACCCGTTTGCCGCTATAGCTTCGGGCAACTCGGCATCTGCCTTGCGGCTTCAACCTTATCGCCCAAAGTATCGCGCGACTTGCATGCCTAATCCACGCCGCCAGCGTTCACTCTGAGCCAGGATCAAACTCTCCGAAAATAAGGTTCGCGAAAGAGTAGCCGCCTTACGGCGGCTTACTCTCCGCAACATCTTCGAAATGTTTGTATAAAGGCTCTATGATTTGTTTTTTCGATTACCTCGAAATTGACTTAAACAAAAATCATTGCATGATTTTTGCATAGGTCTCGCTTGGCTATTTAAATCTCAAAAGAGCGGATGTTTTCCCTCGCTTGCGCACGGGAAAAATGGCCGTCTCCGTATCGGCGACGGCCTAAAATCTACTGTTATCAAGTGCTTATTGTCGTACGAAAGGACTATCCAGACTTGTCAAGAGTACTGCTCGTCTTTTGCGTAGAGGTAGTAAGTGTAACGTATATTTCTATATTTGTCAAGTATTTTTTTTATTAACTCTTTCCTATCATTTCCGTTATCTTGAAGATCGGCAGGAACAAAGAAATAACGATCCCTCCCACCACGACCCCCAGGAACGCGATGACCAGCGGCTCTACCATGCTCGTCAATGCCGACACCGCCGCGTCCACCTGCTCGTCGTAGAAATCGGCGATCTTGGTAAGCATCTTTTCCAGTTGCCCCGTCTGCTCGCCCACGGCGATCATCCGGCAGACGATGGGAGGAAATACCCCGCTCTTAGAAAGGGGCTGGGAAATCAACTCTCCGTCGCGCACCGCCGAACGCGAGCCGGTGACCGCTTTTTCCACCACTTTATTCCCCGAGGTCTTGCCCACGATATCCAGGGCGTTAAGCACCGAAACGCCGCTCTTGATGAGCGTGGAAAACGTGCGCGAAAATTTCGCTACCGCGACCTTGCGGAAAAGCTCTCCCAGTATGGGGAACTTCAGTACCGCGGTATCGAAATTGAAACGCCCCTTTTCCGTAGCGATGTATTTTTTGAACAGCGCGCTCAAGATAAAAAACAGCACGACGCAGGGTATAAAAAATTTCCTCAAAACGTCGCTTGCGCCTATAAGTATGCGCGTGGGCAAGGGAAGATTACCGCCCAGCATTTCAAAAATTCCCTTGAAGGTAGGCACGACCTTGATCAAAAGCACCGCGGTAATGATCATGGCCATGATGATAACGACCGCGGGATACACAAGGCTTGCCTTGACCTTGCGGGTCAACGCCGCGGTCTTCTCCATATAAGAGGCGAGCCTGTCCAGCACCTCGTTGAGCATACCCGAAGCCTCTCCCGCCCTGCACATATTCACGTAAAGGTCGGAGAACACCGCGGGGTGTTTTGACAAGGCATCGCAGAAGCTCATCCCGGCTTCGATGTCCTGCCGGACGACCCCCACCACGCTCTTCAGGTTGGGGTTATCTATCTGCTCGAGAAGAATGCCCAGCGTCTGCACCAGCGGGATACCCGCGTCTATCATGGTAGCCAGCTGCCGGGAAAAGACGACCAGCTCGTCAAGTTTTATCCCCTTTCCCGAAGCCTTGAGCGCTTTCTTCTTTGCCTCCTTGATCATTACAATGGTCAATTCTTTTACGTGCAGAAGATTAGCCGCCTCCGCTTCGCTGGGGGCTTCCAGCGTCCCCGCTACCGCATGGCCTAACTTGTCCTTTGCCGTATATTGATACGTCGCCATCGCAGGTCTCCTTTTACTCTTCCGTGGTTATCCTTAAAGCCTCATCGAGAGTGGTAAGGCCGTTCTTCACTTTCAGGAACGCGTCGTCACGCAATGTCATCATGCCGCGCTCCCGTATCGCGTACGCCTTGATCTCATCGATGGATTTCCTTTTTATGATCAATTCCCTTATCCTGTCATCAATCAAGACGGCTTCCAGGATTGCTATTCTACCATAATACCCGGTATTATTGCAATATTTACAGCCCTGCGCCATAAAAAAAACGGTTTTCTCGCTTGAGCCTTTCTCAAACTCGCTAAATCCTATCTTTTCCAGGAAATCAGCGGGCACCTCTGTCTCTTTCTTGCATTTCTGGCACACCTTGCGGCAGAGCCTCTGGGCGCACAGCATGATCAGGCTTGAGCCCACCAAAAACGGCTCGATACCCATATCTATAAGACGGGTGATGCTTGAGATCGCGTCATTGGTATGCAGGGTGGAAAGGACCAGCTGGCCGGTAAGGGAAGCCTTTACCGCGATGTCCGCGGTCTCGGCGTCCCTGATCTCCCCGATCATGATCACGTCCGGGCTCTGCCTCAACAGGGAACGCAGCCCCGACGCAAAATCCAAGCCGATATCCGCCCTGACCTGTATCTGGGTAATGCCTTCGATCTGATATTCTACGGGGTCCTCGACGGTAATGATGTTGCGTTCGGGGGTATTCAACTGCGTCAGCACCGAATAAAGGGTCGTCGATTTGCCTGAACCCGTGGGGCCGGTGACCAGCATCATGCCGAAGGGCCTTGAAACAGCCTCTTTGAACACAGCCAGGGGAGAAGGAGAAAATCCCAGCTTATCCAGCCCTATGGACAGATTTGCCTTATCCAGCACGCGCAGCACGAATTTCTGCCCGAAGGTAACCGGCAGCCCCGACACCCTGAAGTCCACCTCTTTACTTTCAAACCTGACCTTGAACCTGCCGTCCTGGGGCAGGCGGCTTTCCGTGATATCAAGGTTGGAAATGATCTTGATGCGGGCGATGACCGCGTTCTGTTTCTTCCTGGGGATAGTGAACATTTCATGCAGCGCCCCGTCGATGCGGTACCTGATGCGCAAGCCTTCGTCTTCAGGCTCGATGTGTATGTCGGAGGCCCGGCGCTTGAGCGCCTCGGTCAGCATGAGGTCGACCAGCTTTACGATGAGCGGCCGCTCGCTTTCCTCGACGGCGCTGGAAAGCTCTATTTTTTCGTCAGTGACCAGCTCCACGTCTTTCTGCCCCGCGCCGGCACCTTGCACGAAATTCTCGTCGCGGATGATCTGCTGCATGTCTTTAGCCTGGGGCGCGTAACAGGCTTCTATCGCCTTGACTATTTCGTTATACGGGCTTAAGACCGTGTCGATGGCGAAGCCGGTCATGGTCTTGATATCGTCCAGCGCGAAGACATTTAAAGGGTCGGATATGGCGATGGTCAAGGTATTACCCATGCGCGAGAGGGCCAAAAGGCAGTATTGCCGCGCGATGTGTTCCGGGATGAGCTTGACTATCTCCGGGTCAAATTTATATTTGGCGATGTGGATGGTGGGGATATACAGCTGGTTGGACAGAAGGGAAAGCAGGGCTTCTTCCGAAATGAACCCCCCTTCGACCAGCGCCCGGCGCAAAGGGATCTGCCGTTCCTTCTGCAGATGGAGAGCCTTCTCCAACTGCTCCTGGGTAAGGTGCTTGCCCTTGATGAGCACTTCTATTATGGTGTCTTTGAGCGTCGGCATAATGGCTTATTCGTCCGCCGCGGTCACCCGCAGCACTTCCTCCAGGCTGGTTGCGCCGGCCAGCGCCGCCTGGATGCCCTCCTCCCTTAAAGTCCTCAACCCTTCTTTGCGCGCCTGCTGTTTTATTACGTGCTCCTGCTCCCGGGAGAGGATCAAATCCCTGATAGAGGATGTCAATATGAGTATCTCCGCGATGCCCACCCTTCCCAGATAGCCGAGATTAAAGCAACGGGCGCAGCCTTTTCCCCGGAAAAATGTATATTTCTTCGCGCCCCCGATATGGAGTTTCAGGCTCTCGATGACGTCCCCGGGGACCTCCACCTCTTCTTTACAGGCAGGGCACACCCTGCGCACGAGCCTCTGCGCCATGACGCAGATCAGCGAGGAGTTGATAAGGAACGGCTCTACCCCCATGTTGATCAGCCGCACGATCGCTCCGCAGGCGGTCGTCGTGTGCAGCGTAGACAGCACCAGGTGGCCGGTGAGCGCGCTTTTTATGGCGATATCCATGGTCTCAAAATCCCGTATCTCCCCGATCATGATGATGTTCGGGTCCTGTCGCAGGATCGAGCGCAGCGCGCCGGCAAAAGTGAGGCCTATGTCGGGCTTTATCGTTACCTGGTTTATGCCCTCCAGCTGGAACTCCACGGGATCTTCTACGGTAACGATATTCTTTTCAGGGGAATCCGTGAACTTAAGGACCGAATACAGCGTGGTGGTCTTGCCCGAGCCTGTAGGGCCGCATACCAGCACCATCCCGTGCGGGAGCCTGGAAACTTTCTGTAATTTCTGGACGATGTCGTCGCTAAACCCCAGCTTGCGGATATCCAGCATCGCCTGGGATTTATCCAGGATGCGGATAGCGACCTTCTCCCCGAAGCTGGAAGGCAGTATCGAGACGCGGAAATCGACTTCGCGCCCGGAGATCTTCGCCTTGAACCTGCCGTCCTGGGGCAGGCGGTGTTCCGCGATGTTCAGGTCTGACATGACCTTGATGCGGGAGACGATGGTAGGATGCATTTTCCTGGGCGGCGACTGTTCTTCCTGCAATACGCCGTCCACGCGGTAACGGATGCGAAGCTTCGTTTCCCAGGGCTCTATCAGTATATCCGACGCCTTCTTTTTTACCGCTTCATCCAGTATCATATTGGTGATCTTGATCACCGGGGCTTCGCGGCTTATGTGCCTTAATTCGCTGTCGCTGGGTAACGCTTCCTTTTCCTCTCGTATAAGCTCTATGGTGGCCGAAGACATCTCTTTTACCAGCCCCTCGATCATGTCTTTCGTGGCATCAGAGTACGATTGTTCGATCGCCTGGAGTATATCGGAGCCTGAAGAAATGATGGGATTTATCTTAAAACCGGTGAGCGATTCGACGGTATCGATGGCAAAGATGTTTAGAGGGTCGGCCATGGCAAGGGTGACCGTATCGCCCAGCCTGGAGACGGGGATGATCAGATAGCGCCGCGCGATATCCGCAGAAATGATCTTTGCTATCTCGGGGTCGATCTTGAAACGCTTCAGGTCTATAAGGGGCAGCCTTAAGCCTTCGCTCAATGCCGAAATAAGATCGGTTTCCTTCACCAGTTTAAGGCGCACAATGATGTCGCTGAGCCTGCCACCTTCTTTTTTCTGGACTTCCAGGGCTTCCTGCAATCTTTCCTGGGTGACCAGCTTATTCTTGATAAGTATCTCTATGATCCGGTCTTTTAAGGAAATCATATCTGCGGGGGATTGGCGTATGGCCCGGCGCGCCTTGCGGCGCTATTCTTTATCTTTATAATATTTCTCTATCGCCTTCTTGACATCCGAGGAGGTGGAAACAAACAACTGCGCGTTACAGCCCGAGAGCAATTCCACGTCTTCAACCGCCTGGACATTTAAGGGATTGGACATCGCCAAAGTCAGGTTGTTCCCGATCTTATCGACGGGTATAAGCAGGTACTGCCGGGCCACTCTGGCAGGGATTATATGGGCGATCTCGGGGGAGATCTCGTAATTATTAAGCGGCAGGTACGGAAAGCCGTATTGCACGGTGAGCGCCTGGCAGATATCTTCCTCTTTCGCGAAGCCCATTTCCACCAGCAGCTCACCGATGAGGCCTCCCCGCTCTTTTTGCAAAGAAAGCGTCTTCTCCAGTTGATGCTGGCTGATGATGCCGTGCTCGATCAGCACTTCGCCTAATTGCTTGTTGATGATCCTTCTTATCTTCATGGCCTATGCCGCGATGCGGTTCTTTCCTTCTTTTTTAGCCTGCGTCAGCAAACCCTCGGCCCTTGAGACCAGCTCTTTGGCGTCGGTACCGTCAAGGGGGTTCTCGCTTACGCCGCCGCTTACCGTCAGTTTTCTTTCCCGGCCTCCTTCGCGGTCGAAGCCGGCCTCTATCTTCTTCCTGACCTGCTCGGCTATCTCCTGCGCCTGGCGTTTATTCCTTTCGGGCAGGACCACGGCGAAGCTGTTGTCGGCAAAGCGGGCCACCCGGTCTATCTCGGTCACCGAATCCCTGATAAGGGAAGCAATGGTCTTAAGCGCGAGCTCTCCCTGGGCCTCCCGGAACATATCCCGGAACCTTTGGAATTCATCGATATTAAACAGTATAAAAGAACAGGGCCTCTGGCGCGCCATTGCCCTGCGTATCTCCTCCTGCAGCCTGTCGAGGATATAGGTCTTGTTATAGAGGCCGGTGAGGGGATCCCTGATTTCCAGCTTCTTTACCCGGTGCGCCAGCCTGTCGTTTTCTATGGCGATGGCCAGCTGCCTGGTGAAGATATCCAGCAATTCCAGGTCGTCCTTTTTATAGGCAAAATCTTTTTGCGTGTTTCCGACGCCCAATATGCCCACCAGTTCTTCTTTCAGGTACACCGCAAGCGCCAGCGTATTCCTTATCCCGAACTTTTCATAGAACGGCCAGGCGGCATTTTCCTGCTGGATATTCTCCCGGTCAAGGGTCAGGGGCTTGCCCGTTTCAACCAGCGCGGCGAAGATACTGCCTTTCGCCGCCATCCTGATCTTAAGAAGCGGACGCGTATCTTCGGCGACGGCCGCCTTCATGAAAAGAACGTCTTCGCCTTCTTCCTTAAAAAGCAGGTAGGCCTTTTCCACGCCGGGTAGTCCCTGTAATTTTTCCAGCGCGAATTTCAGTATATCTTCCAGGCTCACGCCGCGCGATATTAAAGAGCTTATTTGAAGGAGGTTGGAGAACACCTGGACGTGCTCCTGGATCTTGAGGTTGATCGCCGCGGTCTTCCCGCTAAAAAGCTTTAATTCGTCCATATTGTTTTTGATACAGGCGCTCAACTGGTTGAATGTCTCATCCAATACGCCTACCTCATCCACGGGGCCGCCGGGCGGTTTATTGCCGACGGCTGCTTTACTTTCAGGCTCCTGCCCGGGGGCTGCGGCGGGCGGCTGGCCGGCTACCTTTACGATCAAGGCCGCATCAATGGCGGCCGCGGCCATAATGAAAAGGATAAAAAAGGCCGTATCGGCCCCGAACCCTATCCGCGGTACAAAATAATACAACACGAGAAAGACAAGCAATAAGAAGGGCGATAACGAAACCAGGGCGAGGAAGGCTTTCGGCTTAACGGCTGGACCGCGTTTCATTTATTCTCCTCTGACGGGTTAAAAACAATTAAATTATACAACGTATCCCTTTCTATGGCAATAAGTTTCTCCCTCTCTTAAGCCTCACAACCCCTTACGCACGGCGAGGGCCTCTTCTTTCAAATACTCCTTACGCACACCCATATCCAGGAAATCCCAGGGGAGAAGCTCATCCAGGCCCCTTTCCCGTAAATAAAAATCAGGGGAAATGCCGCATTCATTGAAGGCGCCTTCCCACTTCTCGAATGAAAAGTGCTCCTCCCAACTGTCGAATTGAGCGCCTTTTAAAAAAGCATTCTCGATCACGCGGCTTAATCTCCTGTCGCCCCTTGAAAGCACTCCTTCAAGGAAGCTCATCCGGCTATTGTGGAAATTGACCTTTATCTTTCTGCTCTTTATGCGCGCCTTAAGGTATTCCTGCTTCATCTGCGTAGTAGCGAGGTCCTGCATGGGCAACCACTGCAGCGGCGTGTGCGGCTTCGGCAGAAGGGTGTTGACGCTTACGTTGACCTGCGCGCAAGAGCCGCCCGTCTTCCTCCTTAAGGCCGATACCTGCTGCGCGAACCCGGCGATCCTGTCCAGGTCAACCATCTCTTCAAAAGGAAGGCCGGTCATAAAGTAGAGTTTTACGTGCTGGTATCCGGCGGCATACGCCTTTTCCACGACTCCGAAGAACTCTTTTTCATCAAATTCCTTGCCTATCACGGCGCGTAACTTCTCGCTTGCCGCTTCAGGGGCAAACGTGAGGCCCGTTTTTTTGATCGTCGCGATCAGCCCGGAAAGCCGCTCCAGCATGAGCTTAGGCTTTATGGACGGAAGGGATATCGCGACCGCCTTCTCCTTATATTCCGATATCAATGAGCGCAGCACCTCTTCCAGATGCGGGTAATCGCTTACTGAAAGGCCTCCCAGCGCGATCTCTTCATAACCGGTCCGCTTATATGTTTCACAGGCCGCCTCCAGCACATGCTTCGCCGACCTTTGCCTGAAAGGATAATAATGGGCCCGGGCCTGGCAGAAACGGCACCTGTTCGGGCAACCGCGCATCAATTCAAGGGTGATCCGGTCATGGATGACCTGCACGTACGGGACGAGCCAGTCAACGGGAAAAGGCAGCGCGTCCAGGTCCTTCACAAAACGTTTTTTTACGCGCGCCGGGGCTTCTGCGGCAGAAGCCCTGAATCCCTCTATGCCGCCCTCAGGAGTATAGGAAACCTCGTACAAAGAAGGCACGTACACCCCTTCGATCTGCGACAGGGCGATCAAAAGGTCCCGCCTGTTCATGCGGCAGGAGCGCAGCTTTTCTTGCGCGCCGGCGACTAAATCGACTATTTCCGCGAGCGCCTCCTCTGCCTCCCCTATCAGGAACGCGTCGAAAAATTCGTGCATCGGTTCAGGGTTGGCAACGCAGGGGCCGCCGGCAATGACCAGAGGGTGCGAGCTGCCGCGGCCGCCGGACTTCAAAGGTATGCCGGACGATGAGAGCATGCGCAATACATTGGTGTAGCTTAACTCGTACCCCAGCGAAAAACCGACGATGTCGAACTCCCCCATCCTCCTGCCTGATTCCAGGGAAACAGGTTCAAGCCCCCTGTGGCGCAAGGCTTCCCCGTAGTCAACGCCGCAGGCAAAAAACCTTTCCGCCGCGACGCCGGGTAACGCGTTTAACGCCGAATAGATGATGCGTATCCCCAGGTTGCTCATGCCCACTTCGTAAAGGTCGGGGAAACACAGCGCGAACCTCACCTTCGCCTTATCGAAATCCTTGCGGGAAATATTCCACTCGCCCCCGATATACTGGCCGGGCTTTTTTACCTGTAATAAAAAATCATCCATGTCCGTGTTTACGTTATGTCCTTGACTTGCTGATATTCGCCAGGACTCCCAAAGAAATAAAAGTGACCAGCACGGATGAGCCGCCGTAGCTCATCAGGGGCAAAGGAAGACCCACCACCGGCGCGAATCCCAGGTTCATCGCGATATTGATGAAGACCTGTATGGTCAGCATGGAAGCGATGCCGAACGCAAGGAGCCTTCCGAAGGAATCGTAGGTGGATTCCGCGATAGAAAACAGGCGGGTGATCAAGAGGTAATACAACCCTATCAGCACTGCCGCCCCGAAGAAACCCCACGCTTCGGCGAAATTGGCGAATATGAAATCGGTATGGGATTCGGGCAGGAAATGAAGCTGGCTCTGGGTACCCGAAAGCCATCCCTTACCGAAGAACCCGCCTGAACCTATAGCGATCTTTGCCTGGATTATCGTATAACCCGCGCCCAGCGGGTCGACGTTGGGGTTCAAAAAGACCATCAGCCTGTCACGCTGGTAGCCCCTGAGGAAATGCCAGAAAAAAGGCGCGCTCAAAGCGGCTACCGCCAGGAAGAAAAAGAAATACCGTAGCCTCACGTGGGCGCGGAAAATGATAATCAGGAAAATGAACACGACCATCATCCCGCTGCCTAAGTCAGGCTGCTCGATGATCAGGGCCGCCGGGATGCACACGAAAAACAACGGCACGATAAGGCCGCGGAATATGCCGAGGTTATGGTTCTTCAAAGAAACATCGTCCGCCGACTTCGTGCTGAAATATCTCGCCAGAAAAATAATGATCACCAGCTTCACCAGTTCAGTGGGCTGGAAATTAAGCCACGCCACCTTAAGCCACCTCTGCGCCCCCAGCCGCACGATCCCTAAAATAAATACCAGGCATAAAAGCGAGATCGCCAGGCCGTATAAAAGATAGGTCCAGTCCCAGAGGCGGCGGTAATTAAAATTATACATGAGCAGGAAAAACAAAAGCCCGAGGATAAGCCAGAACGCCTGGCGCTTGTATATCAACTGCCAGATGTCCCCTTCTTTCTGATAAGTGCTACTGTATATCGATAAGACACCCAAGAGCGCTATCACTACCGCGATGAGCAATACCTGAAAACCAGCCCTGTTCATTTACAGTAAGCCCTCCTTGCCCATTCTTTCTATTATGTTCTTCGTTACCAGGCAGGCGTTATGGCCCGGCCCTCCCCGTTCCAGAAAAGTGCAGATGACGAACTTCGGCGTTTCGACCGGAAAATACCCCGTAAACCATGCGTGCGACAGGCCGCCGGTCGCCTGGGCGGTGCCGGTCTTGCCCGCTACCGACACCGGCAGCCCCGATAATACGTGCGCCGTGCCCTTGGGGTCATCGACTACGTCTTTTAAACCATGGCTGATGCGATCAAGAGTGCTTCGCTTCAGGAAAACGCCCGAGACCTTCCTCTGGTACGCGGACACATCTTTTCCTTCCACGCCCTTGAGCACGAAAGGCGTGATGAGCCTGCCGCCGTTGGCGAATACCGCGACCATGCGCGCCATCTGCAGCGGCGTTACCAGCAGGTCTCCCTGGCCGATGGAAAAATTAGCGGTGTCGCCGGAAAACCACTTCTTGAACCTCGATATCTTTTTCCAGAGGGGGCTGGGCACTAATCCCGCCGCCTCGTAGGGCAGATCGAGATTGGTCGGCCTGGACAGGCCGAACTTCAAAGCATAGTCGCATATCGCCTGCGCGCCCAGGAGCAGGCCAGTCCTGTAGAAGAACACGTCGCAGGAATGCGCGATAGCGCCATTAAGGTCCTGTTCCCCGTGGGTATCCCAGCATTTAAAGTCCCGGTTGCCGATGGCGAGGTACCCCGGACAGTTGAATGAAGTGGACGGCTTGATCTTGCCCGTCTCAAGGGCCGCGGCGGCGACGACCATCTTGAATACCGAACCGGGCGGATACAATCCGCTGATCGCGCGGTTAAACAGCGGCGCGTCGGGATCCCTGAAAATCCCGTCTATGGAAGAGCTCGACGGCTCGATGAACACCGACGGGTCGAAATCGGGGCTGCTTGCCATGGCGATCACCTCGCCGCTGTAAGGCTCGAGCATGATCACCCCGCCCTTCCAGCCGGCGAGCGCCTCCTCGGCGATCTTCTGGATCCGGATATCCAGCGTAAGCTGTATGTCCTTGCCGCTTCTGGGCGGCTCGAACCCCACCACCCGCACGAACCTTCCCTTGCGGTCCACCTCCACAGACTCTCCGCCGTCTTCCTGGCGCAAATAATAATCGTATTTCTCCTCCACCCCTCCAAAGCCCACGATATCCTTAGTCTTATAGCCGTAGTCGGAAAGCTTGGTGAGGCGCCACCGGTCGATCTCGTTGAGATACCCTATCATATGAGAGGCGATCTTTCCGTGCGGATAATGCCTTAGAGGGTGAGGCCGTATCAGGACTCCCGTCAGCTCGAACTTCATCTCTTCGATAGCGATAGCTCTTTTTATGTTCACGTTGCGTACCAGGATGACCGGGATGCTGGAAGAAACAAAGCCATCACTGAACCTCTGCCGTAAATCCCCGTATTCCATCCCTAAAACCCCGGATAATCTCTCCAGAGTCTCATCGAGCTCCCGGGCCTCCTGGGGCAGTATCATCACGTCGTAGGAAAGGCGGCTGCCCACGATGACCGTTGAGTTGCGGTCGAGTATCCTGCCGCGGCTTCCCATCTGCGGGAGCAGGCGTATGCGGTTCTTTTTGCTTAATTCGCCGTATTTTCTCCCCTGGATGAGCTGCATGTTAAGCAGGCCCGCCATAAGAAAGAGGAATACACAAGCCACGGTAATGTGCACGATACGGGTTCTCATATCTCTTCTTCCTTAATATCTTCTTTCTCCGGCTCTTTCATAAGCAGCACCGGGCGTATAAGACGGGACGCCAGGGGCAACAGCAACGCGGTATACGCGCTCTCGATAAAGCTTACGCGCAGGAACGCGGACAGATAGATCGCGTTTCCCGAGAACAAGAAAATAATCCTGGTTATCACGCCGTTGGCCAGGGTGACCAGGAACACAAGCATCGAGGAAAATAAGGGCTGCTCGAAGGAGACCTTGCGCGACAGCCTCTCGATCGCGACGCTCCAGAAAGGGAAAAGCAGGGTATTGACGCCGAAAGAGGAAGTCCCGAATACATCCTTGAGGATGCCGGCCGCAAGGCTCAGGATGAGCGCGCTCCTGCGTTCGAAAAAGAGGCTCGCCAGCACCACGCTTAACAGCAGCAGGTCGGGCTTCACGCCGAATACGCGCGCGTACGGCAGCATCGCCACCTCCAGCAACGAAAAGAAAACGATCGTCAAGAGAAAATACAAAGTCTTCATGGTATGATCACCAGCGCCTCTTCGAGCGCCGCAAGGCTGACCGCAGGCTTTATCACCGCGTAACGACTGAGCCCTGAGAATTCATCGCCCACGCTTACCACCGTGCCGATAAGTATGCCTTTGGGGTAATTGCTCGTAAGGCCCGAGGTCATCACCGTATCAAGAGGCTGAATATCCGCATCTCTGGGTAAATATTTCATCACCAAAAGCCCTCCCAGGCTACCGCAGACCAGGCCTTCCTGGCGGCTGCGCTGGACTATCGCCGAAACCCCGATATTCGGGTCATTGATGAGCACGATCTTGCTCGTTGACCGGGTCGTCTCTACCACCCTGCCCGCGAGGCCCAGAAAACTCACGCAGATAAACCCCTTCCTGATGCCGCTTGATGAGCCCCTGTTGATGATGATGACCGAAGCCCAGTTCGAAGGGTCCCTGCCGATGACGCGGGCAGCGATAACCTTGTAGCCCGCGGACTGTTTAAAAGAAAGGAGCTCATTCAGCCGCTTGTTCTCAAGCGCGACTTCGCTTGCGTCATACAGTTGCCTCTTTAAAAGGTCATTTTCCCTTTTTAACTTCTCGTTCTGCATGAAATTCCTGTGGTAGAAAACAAGGCCGTTTATTTCCCTTCCGGTAAGGGACAGGAGTTTCAAAGGGAACTTCAAAACGAACAAAAGGGGAGAGCGCGTTGCGGGGATGGCGTACGCAAGCAGTAAAAGGCACAGAACGACGCTGACGGAAGAAACGATGTTGGTATCTTTGAGCCTGGAAAAGATGGATCGGAAATTCACGGCAAGATTTATTTAACGCGCGGCGCTCACCCGGATACGCTTGCGCGGTTTAGGAATGCATTTCGGACTTTATAGGGACGGTGACTCTCTTGAGATAATGCAGCTCGTTTAAGACCATGCCGGTCCCGCAGGCAACCGCGGTCAGGGGGTCTTCGGCGATGTGGACGGGAAGCCCTGTCTCTTCTGAAATCAATTTATCTATTCCCCGAAGCAGCGAACCGCCGCCCGCCATCACGATACCGTGTTCGATCAAATCGGATGCCAGCTCGGGGGGCGTCCTCTCAAGCGATATCTTGGCAATCTCCAATATCGCCCGAAGGGGCTCCTGCAGCGCTTCTCTTACTTCTTCGGAGGTGATGGATACGGTCTTAGGCAGGCCCGCGACCAGGTCCCTGCCCTTTACCTCTACGCTCGCTTCTTCTTCAAGAGGGTACGCGGAACCAAGCTTGATCTTTATGTCCTCGGCGGTACGCTCGCCGATCATTAAATTATAGGTCTTGCGCAGATATTCGATGATCGCGTCATCCATCTCGTCGCCGCCGATGCGGATAGACTTGGAGAAAACGATGCCCGCAAGGGAAATAACCGCAATCTCGGTAGTGCCCCCGCCGATATCTATAACCATGTTGCCTATGGGTTCCTGGATAGGCAGCCCTACCCCTATCGCGGCGGCGATAGGCTCTTCGATCAGGAAGACCTCCCTGGCGCCCGCGCGTTCCGCCGAATCCTTGACCGCGCGTTTTTCAACTTCGGTGATGCCGGAGGGAATCGCGATGAGGATCCTGGGCCTTACGAGCACGCGGCGGTGATGCACTTTCTTGATGAAATAGCGCAGCATCGCTTCGGTTATCTCAAAATCCGCAATAACACCGTCCTTCATCGGCCTGATCGCCACGATATTTCCCGGGGTGCGGCCGAGCATACGCTTGGCTTCTTCTCCCACGGCCAGGACCCTGGAGGTGCCTCTTTCTACCGCGACAACCGATGGCTCGCGAAGCACTATGCCTTCGCCCTTTACGTAGACCAGAGTGGTAGCGGTACCTAAATCAATGCCCATGTCATTTGAAAAAAGCCCTGAAATATAATTGAATGCCTTCTTAGCCAAATCTTTGTATTTGACCATATCAAACTCCTTCGATTGGCAATGATTATACAGTATGAAGCGATTTTAACAGAGATTAAAGTATATGTCAATGCATAAGATTTAGAAAACTATATCATATAAATAGGGCCAGGTCAAACAAAATTATTAACGGGCGGGCGTAATCGTTTTTAAAAGCTTCAGAAAGCCGGGAAATGATTTATTTATGCAGGAAACGTCATCTATTTCGGTCTTGCCTCTGGCAAGGAGCGCCGCGACCACCATGCTCATCGCTGTCCTGTGGTCCCCAAAGCTCTTCACCCTGGCGCCGTTCAGCGCCTGCACGCCTTCGATTACAATGCGTTCAGACTTATCGGCCGCCAGGCACGCTGAGATACGGCCGCCCATCTTCCCCAGGTTATCGGACATCGCCCTGATCCGGTCAGCCTCTTTGACCCGCAGCTCCTGGACCCCTTCAAAAACGCTCTTTCCCCTGGCCACGCTGGCCGCCACCATCAATACGGGCAGTTCATCTATTAAAGAAGGGATCTCCCGCTTCCTGACCACCGTTGCTTTAAGCCGGGCGCTTTGAACAAGGATATCTCCCCTGGGCTCCTGGCCGGGATACTTCGCCTTTACAGGCTTAAGCGCGATCCTGGCCCCCATCCTGCGTAAAACGCGTATGATGCCGGTACGTGAAGGATTAAGGCTGACGTTTTCTATAACAACGCGGGAACCCGGCAACAGGCTGGCTGCAACCATGAAAAAAGCGGCAGAAGAAATATCTCCGGGAATGAGTATCCTACCAGGAGACACAAGCTCATTATTACCTTTGATAACTATCTCATTCTTAAAGAGTTTTATTGCT
>JBFZAN010000018.1:0-18306 GCA_041309005.1 Candidatus Omnitrophota bacterium | reverse complement strand
GAAATCCACGCACCAGGACCTGCCGGGGCCGCCGGTATCGATGTACCAGCTGGCGGCGCCGTGGGCGAGGGTGATGTCGAAGAAGCGGTGGGCGTTTGAGCCGTTGAAAGCGAGGTTGCTTATGTCATAGACGCGTAGGGTCGCCTGGGCGCCGTGAGCGCGGTCTCCCAGGGCGCGAAAGACGCGTTCAAAGGTAGCGGGAGTGACTTCCCAGTAGGCAAAGAGCCACCAGGGGTCGCGCACCTGCAGCACCAGGGTGTCCTTGCTATACTGCGGGGGGAGCTCCTGGGGCATAATGCGTGAAGCCTTGCGCGGTTCTGGATGGGAGAACTTGGTCTTCTCCACCGCCACTTCCTGCACGCCTAAAACCACAGGGCTAGTCTTACGGCTTGTGTCCCTGGCAGGAGCGCGGCGCGTAGCCGCCACAGCAACACGCCTGCGGCTCTCCGGCCTGCGGCCGGAAGGCTCTTTCTTTCTTGCCTTGAAGATCTTGGTGACCTTATCTTTGAGCTTGCGTAATCCAGCCATCGCT
This sequence comes from Candidatus Omnitrophota bacterium, assembly GCA_041309005.1. Taxonomy (GTDB): domain Bacteria; phylum Omnitrophota; class Gorgyraeia; order Gygaellales; family Profunditerraquicolaceae; genus PPR-0468. Next base: position 17,774 of record JBFZAN010000018.1, on the reverse strand, counting down.
TCACATCCGGTTAACGATTATTTAATTTATTCCCTTTATATAAATATTCTAAATTATTAGCCTTGCGCTGTAAATTACCTGTTTCTGCTTTTTTCTGACTTTTTTCCACCTAGGAGGATTAGCGAAACAAACTTTTCGCCTGAGGATCATTTTCAGCCACATTGGTAATCAGGCTCTTGCCGGTATTCTCTCCAAAGTGCTCAAAGGTCGCCACCAGCAAGTAATTGATTTGTGCACGCAAATCAGGATTTTGACTGGTAGTTACGCTTTCTCCTATCCAAATCTTCTTCTCTTCTTTTGAGGTTCTCTGGAGAACGGCGTCAAACACTTGTAAAGTAAGCGTCGCGGTATAGACAGTGACTTTGTACGGCACGTAGGTGGTGTAACCCGGATAGGTCACAAACGAAGTGCTTCTTCTTTCGCCTGAAGCGCGCCTCTCTACGACGGCGGTCTCCGGGGGGTGATACATAGGCGCGATTTCCGTGACATTCCTTCCTGCGCTTTCTGAGTAGCTGAAACTGATATAAAAATCAGCCGTATCATAGGAACTGACCCTGTAGCCTCTGCTGCCCAGCAGCGCTTCGATCTTAGATTTGACCTCATTTTCAAGCAGGGGGTTCAATGCGTTCTTGTTCTCGAGGACGCAGAACGAAGCTCCACGGATAAAGGGGTTCTGAGGCTGCGAAGTATCCAGGTATCCGTTGACCCTTACGCGGTAATACGTGGCGCACCCGGCCAGAAGAAAAATCAGTAAGATTGCGGCTGCGGTTTTCTTCATATGCTTATTTTAGCGGAAAAACGCGTTCATTTCCTTTTTACCGGAAGCGTTACGGTAAACACGGTCCCCTTGTCTTTTTCAGTCTTAACCGATATCCTGCCGTTATGCAAAGCCGCGATCTGGTAACTGACGGTCAGCCCTAAACCCGTCCCCTTTGATTTCGTGGTAAAAAACGGCTCTGAGAGCCTTCTTAAATCCTCCTGCCCCATTCCCGTCCCGTTGTCCTTAATGCATATATTGATTTCATCCTTTGCCTCATCGAAGTGGCCTTCTATCTCGACCTGGCCATTCTCCTTAGGCAGGGCTTCGAATGCGTTGTTCAGAAGATTATTAAGCACTTCTTTTATCTGCAGGGGGTCTGCCTCAACCGGCTTCTTCTTTACGGCAGCGTATTTCTTGATGACTTTGACTTTGGGCTTCGGGAATCTTTTTCTTGTCTCCAGGACGCATTCTTCGAGCAGCTCATATATACGCACCTGTGCGTATTGAGGCAGTTTTATCTTTGAGTAAAACAGGAGATTGCTGATTATCTGGTCAGACTCCAGCACCTTTTTTTCTATGTTGGCGAGGTTCCTTTCTATAAGCGGATTCATCGCTTTTCTGCGTATGTTGTAGGCGGCGGTACGGATCACTCCCAGGGGATTACGCAGTTCATGGGCTATGCTCGCGGCAAGCGTCCCCATATCGGAAAGATGCTTTGCCTCGATCAATTCCTTCTGGATCTTGATCAATTCCTCTTCGGCCTGTTTTCTCCTGGTGACATCTATGAGCGATAATACCAGCCCTTCAACGCCGCCGGAAGGGTCCTTGACCGGCTGCAGCCCCATATCCCAATAGGTAGCCGCGCCCGTAAGACGACGCGCGTACGCGAACGGCTCCGAGTAGGCAGCATATGCTTCGCCGGTTTTTATCACCCGGCGGAAAAGAGACTCGTTCTCTACATGCGGGAACAATACAAAATGGTTCTTACCCGAATAAAACTCCGGGGGCTGGCCGTCTGCTTCGGCAAATGCCTCATTTACCCGGATGAAGTTAAAATCCGTATCAAGGTATGCGATAAGCACGTTGGTGCTGGAAAACATCCTTTCGAGCAGCTCGTTGGTTTCATAAAGCCTGCTTTCCGTGCGTTTTCTCATGAGTATCCCTGCCAAAGCGTTGGCGATAGCGACGAGAAACTCTTCTTTTCTCGGATTGCGCGTATACCCTTCCTGCAAATAAATATTGATCACCCCCAGGATTTTCTCTCCGAACAAGATGGGAACGCAATAGTGGCCGTGAGGGCTGATCCCTTTATAGGTGATCTCGTGGCTTTCATCGACGCGGGAAGCGAACTGGATCTTTCTTAGCAGGGCCGCTTTCCCGCATAAGCACTCGCCGAAAGGAAGCTTCGCGCATTCTTTTTGCAGGTACTCCGGCATCCCCCTTTGCGCTTTAAGGACCAAGGTCTTTGCCCTTTTGTCGGCCTGAGACCCATCTTCAACGAGAAATATGCTTCCTCTTGATTCCAAAGCAAGCCATGAAAGCGAAAGGAGTATATCCAACGACCGGTCGATGATCTCTTGGGTGCTTACCTCTTTAAGGGATAATCGCAAAAGCGCGTTGATCACGCTCTGGGTAATATAGCTTTGCCTGACCCTGTCTTCCATGTTGAACTTGTGGATCCCTTCCCCGATCAGAGGAGTAAGCGATTCGACCAACGTGACGGTATTAAGCGGCACCATGCATTCTCTTTCGTCAGCCAGATGGACCGCCGCGACAGTCTCGCCCTTGTAGGTAACGGGTACGATGGCTACCGACGCAAACCTCTTGTCCGCGCAGACGCCCCTGTATTTGGCTTTTTCTTTTTCCGATAACCCGGATACAAACTGTATCAGGTTATCGCAGCGGAATGACCCCGCGTCGGTCATAGCGCCGGCATCCTGAGGGATTGGTTTCCTCGCAAATACCCTGACGCAGGCGCATTGGTCATGGAGAATGGAAAGGCGGTTCTCGGACCCCTCAAACGGCCCGTCAAAACCGACAAACGCTTCAAAAGGGATCCGCCCGTCCTCATTCAATACCCTGATCCCTGCGCATCGGCAGCCGCTTAAGCCCTGTATGAGCTTAACCGTCGCGTTCAAATATTCGCTGCGCGAAGATACCCTGTCCGACAGTTTCAGAAGCGCGTTTCTCAGCTGGGCTATTTTTTCTATTTCCTTCCGCGCCTCTATTTCCCGGCTTAGCCTCCTGTTTATCTCTATTGCCTCTTTTGTCCGCTGGGCTACCTGGGATTCCAGCTCATCGTGCGCTTTCCTGATGGAACTCTCCATCGCTTTTCGCTCGGTAATATCGATACCCGTAAAAATGACGCCGATAAGCTTTCCTTGTTCATAAAGCGCCGCGTTGCCGGGGGAGAACATCACGGTATGGAGCGATCCGCCCTTGGCGTATATGGAAATATCGATCCCCTGCGTCGGCTTACCGAGAAGGGAGTCCCTGATAATGTTTCTCACTTTTTCTTTCTGTTCGTCAACGATAAACTTCATCACCGATTTGCCGACGACCTCATCCCTGGCGTACCCCAGCGCAAGCAGTGAAGTCTTATTGATGTCTTTTATCGTTTCATCAAGTCCGACCACCACGTTGAAAGACTGGCTCTCGTAATAAAGGAACCTGTATTTTTGCTCGGATGCCTGCAGCGCAGCTTCTATCTTCTTGCGTTCGGTAACGTCTTCTCCGGAACTAAGCGTCCCCGCGATCGCGCCTGTTTCGTCTTTTAGCGTGCAGTTGCGCCAGGCGATGACCTTCTCCTGCCCGTTTTTCGCGATTACAATATTCTCGAAATATTCCGGGGGCTCGACCTCTTTACGCATCAGCTTTTCAAATACCTCTTTTACGTCTGCCCTCTGTTTTTTGGGGATGAAGCTGTCAAACCAGTTCTTCCCCAGGATCTCTTTCTGGGCGACCCCCAGGATCGAACATCCCTTTTTGTTTATCAAGGCCACCTTCTGGTCGCGGTCGAGCGCAAGGATCATCACCTCCGCGATATCGAGGTATCGTTCCGCCTTGTTTTTCTCCTTTCGTAATTCTTCCTCTATGGTTTTACGTTCAGCGATTTCGTTCTGCAGGGACTCGTTTATTTTGAGCAGGTCCCTGGTGCGCTCATCGACCCTCTTCTCCAGATCGGTGTATGCTTTCTGTAAAGCCTCTTCCGCGGCTTTCCTTGCCGAAATATCGTACATCACCCCCTGCAGACACAAGGGGTTGCCCCTGGCGTCTTCGACCACTACGGCTTCGTTATGGAACCATACTATACGCCCGTCCTTGGCATACATGCGGTACTCCGAAACAAAAGGCCTGCCGCTCACCCGTGAAGATATCAACTCCGCCATCACCCGGTCGTGGTCTTCCGGATAAAGCTGTTTTCTCCAGATATCCGGATCGGCTTTATATTCTCCCACGGAGAACCCGAGGATATTTTTCACCTGGGGGCTGATGTAAAGTATGGGGCCGGCTTTCTCCAGCGCTGCAGTATAGGTAATCGCGGGGATCTGCTCTACGAGCGAACGGTATTTTGCTTCTGTTTCCCGCAAGGCCTCCTCCGCGAGTTTACGGTAACTGAGGCTTTCCCGCGCGTCCTTATCGCTTGCTGCCTTTCCTGGCCCTTTCCGTAGTTTATCTCTATCCATAGGGTTTTACGTAGCTGCCTATCTGGTCCTTGCCTTCTTACTTAGACTTTGTTTTTTTAATCTTGCGCTTCTTGAGCTTCATCCGGTATTCGGTCGGCGTATGCCTGGCGATTTTCTTGAATTGCCTGATGAAAGATTCTGTATTCTCGTAACCCAGCTTATCGGAGATCTGGTTCACGTTATAACCGGTTTTAAGCAGCAGCTCTTTCGCTTTCTCTATCTTGATCTTAAGCCTGTAGTCGCTAAAACTTGAACCGGTATTCTGCTTGAACATCCTGCTTAAATATTTGGGGCTCAGGCATACGGCTGATGCCGCGTCTTTCAAGGATATTTTCTTATAACAGTTCCTTTCGGCAAAAGTCTTTATTTTCGCGATCTTATCCTCGATATCACCGGCATCGGGCATCTGGTTTCTTGAGCGCTTTGAGTCTAAAAATTTTTCTATGACCTCTTTTACTCTCTCAATATCAACGGGTTTTTCAAGATAATCATCTGCATGTCCCTTTAACGCCTCTATGGCTATATCTTTAGAGCTGTGGCCCGTTAAAATCACGATCCCTAGATCAGGGTCGGTCTTCTTTATTTCCCTCAAGACGTCCGTACCGCTTAATCCGGGCATCATCACATCCAGGATCACGACCCCTATCTGGTTCGCCCTTTTCAAAATACCGATCGCTTCCTGGCCGCTTGAAGCTTCTTTGACTTCATAGCCTTCAAGCGATTCCCGGAATTCCTGCCTGAATTCAACGTCATCATCCACGATCAATATCGTATCGAACATGGTTACGCTCCTTATCGTTAAATTGCGTGTAATGTTATAATTATTAGGAATATATATAAAAACAGAGAGGAAATAATTGAAAAAAGGCCTTTTGATCAGGTCTTTGAATGGTTATATTGTAACACATATGCGGATATTTTGGTAGATTTATTTTATAGACACTTAACTCTTTTAACAATAGGTAGTTATACGACATGAAACAAAGGCCATAAAGGAGGCCTTAGCAGGACAAGCAGGTATGGGTCATTGAAGACCCTTCATGCATACTGCCTTCCAAAGGGAGGTTAGCTTCTTTGTAATCCTGCAGGCCCCCTTTATAGTCAAGGACATTCTTATAGCCCAGCGACATTAATTTCTCCGCGGCAAGCGTGCTTGCCTGGCAATCGAAATTCGCGCAATACGTCACGATCAAATCGTCCTTTTTAAGCATACCTTCGGCTTTTTTCTCGATTTTTCCTACCGGAAGAGAAAGAGCGCCTTTGATATGCTCATTCTTGAAATGATCCTCGGGGAGCACGTCAACTAATGCGAACCTTATCCCTGAAGACACAATATTCATTAACTCATCCCTCGTAATTTTCCTTACCATCGCGCGCTCCTTCCATTAGAACAATATGCCGCGCAGCCAATTGTTCATTTACGGCGCGCACAGGTTGTCCAGGTACACATCGCCGCTTGTCTTCATTTTAGACGGCAACGCACAATTGACTTCCGCAGCATAGGCTGCAACCGCGCCCAGAAACGTAATAATCAGCAAACTTGCGAACACTTTTTTCATTTCTCCCTCCTTTGTTGTTCATTCCCGAAATAAATTTCTTCCGCTAACTTAAACAGCCTGCTCTTGTTGCGTTCTCTCCTGTATACCACCATTACCGTAGCGCCGTTTGCCCCATTCCCGTATATACGCGTGTCCCGGCTGATGACAAAATTCTTTACGAGCTTGACCCCTCTTTCCAGATACGTATATACCTTAATATAATTACCCGTCAGCGCTTCCACGCTGCCTGTAAATTCGTATACTTTCGAAGACAACTTCGGCAGAAATCGCGCCTGCGCATACCCCATATCGATACACATCAAGGCTATTAACGCTACGCCTGCCATCTGCACGGCTGCCTTTTTCATCGCTCCTCCCTTCTTTGAATTTAGATGCCAAGGGAGACTAAGAGTTGCAATATTTTTAAGAGAGGGTCATGAAATATGCAGGAATGTTTTGATTTTTGACTGGAGTTCGGGTGGGATATCCTGACACTGGAGCGCGCTGCTTAAACGTATGGCTTTGCGGTAGCCATCCAGGAACTGCCTGCAGCTTTGACAGCCGCTAAGGTGGCTGTCAAAGCTAAGCCTTTTTTTCTCGCCTAATACGCCACGCTCGTAATCATATACGAATTTCGCAAGGATGCTGCACTTGGCCACTTTTTCGGTTTCTTCCGGTTCCCGGTCTTTCATATACTCAGACATCTCTTTTCTCAAAATAAGATAGGCCCGATGAAGCCTCGTCTTCAGTGAATTAAGCTTAAGCCCAAGGATTTCGGCTGTTTCTTTCACGGGCATATCCTCTATATGATGCAGGAACAAAGGCATCCTGTATTGTATAGGCATATGCTTTATCGCGCTATCGAGCCTGTTCTTTAACTCGCTGTCCAGCAATATTTCATCGGGCGCCTTAGGCCAGTTAATGAACAGACCGGAAGGTATTTTTTTTGCTTGATGAAACAGGTAAGAAGACAGCCTGGCGTTCCTTCCTCTTTTGCGTAATAACATAAGCGCTTCATTATAGGCGATTTTGTAGATCCATGTCGAAAGGGTCGAATCGCCCCTGAAGCCCTTCAGGCTATTCGCTACTTTTATCAGGGTATTCTGCAGTATATCTTGCGCGTCGGCAGTATTCCTGGTGATGCTCAAGCCAAGACGGTAGATCCTGCTCTTATATTCTCTAAAAATTTCCTCTATGGTGGGGATTGCCGGCGGATAACGCATTTTCCAATACCTGCTTATGCTTTAGTTCTTCTTTAATAATGCTGGAAATCTCATCTTTGGTTTCCCGGGATGAAACTTTATCCTTAATGGCTGCGTAGAACCTGATAGAATTATTTTCGATAGCTATCCCGAGGCGAAGGGCATTTTCCTTTCCTTTTACCGCCTCCTTAAGGCCGAGCGCGCCCTGGAATACGGAAAAAATACCGTAATCCAGGCTGCTCAACAAGTCGTTATCTTCCGAAGTATCTTCTTTTTTCTGCCTGAGGCCAGAGAGGCACTTTTCGAACACGCTCAAATGCTTCTTTTCTTCTTCTATCAATAGAACGAGTGCTTCTCTGGTCGCTGCTTCATCGACGATCTGCAGCAAATTCTTATAGAATTCCAGACCGTCATTTTCTATCTTGCAGGCTATCCTGTAGGCTTCCAGTTCATTGAAATCGACGATCACGAAAACATCGTTTTTTTCTTCGATACGCATAGCGGCTGCTCCTTCTTTTTCGTCCGGTCAAACGGTCCGCAGTTCGTCAATGATGCGCGCCATGATGAAATCATTGTCGGTGAGGCCCGAGGCTGCGTGGGTAGTAAGGCTGATCTTCAACCTGCCATACGAAAGCGTTATGACGGGGTGGTGGCCCTGCTCTTCGGCGGTAAGGGAAACCAGATCTGCAAAATATTTGGCTTCAGCGAAATCTTTAAACTTGAACTCTTTGACGATCTTTTTATTATCTAACAGCTCCCACCCGCGGTAGCCGGCGATGAGCCTGTCAATCTTCTCTTTCGGTAAGGCAGCAACACTGCCTTCACAGGGAACGCACCGTGAAGGCAGTTCATTTTCGGGAAGAGGCCTGGGGTTTTTTATTACATCCTGCAGCCCTTTTAACGCATCCTCAAAATCAGGGGGGTCGGTCAATTCCTTGACTATCTGCGCGTACCTGAGCGTATTATACTTGTCCACCAGCATGATCGACCTCGCTAAAAGATTCAATTCTTTTATCAGAAGGCCGTACTGTATGCCAAAAGAAGATGTTTTATAATCGGAAAGGACCACCACGTTCTTGATGCTGTTGTCCTGGCAAAATCTCTTCTGGGCAAAAGGAAGGTCTTTACTGACGCCAAGCACTGCCACATCGGAAGAAAACCCCACCGCCTTCTTATTGAATTCTTTCACCTGCAGGTCGCATACGGGCGTATCTATGGAAGGGAAAGAAGTCAGTACTTTTGTCTTTCCGTTGAAATCGGATAAGGAAACTTCTTTGAGGTCCTGCGAAACTACTTTGAAGCCGGGAGCCTCTTTATTCAAAGCCAATTCTCTGCCCACCAGGGTCAAAGGGCTGCCTTTAAAAGTTATTTTGCGTATCATGCGCTGCTTCCTCTCTCTCGGCGCTGAGTGCGGCCTCTTTTGACAGAAAGGGCAGGTCGTTTTGAGTTACCATGCCTGCCCCTTCCCCTTAACAAATTATTTCTTCTTCTTCGTTTTCTTCTTGGTTTTCTTTGGTCCGCATGAACCACAACTCATAGTATCACCTCCTCGCTATGCTTTCCTCTACTTCTTTTTCTTTGTGGCCTTCTTTATCGAAGAAACCTTCTTTGTTTTCGCGTTCTTTTTCATCGGCCTACCGCAGCACCAGATAGTGCTTTCTGATATCCCAGCAAAACCGACTGCTACTTCCCTCCCGCAGGGGACGCATACCATCGTATCGCCCTTTTTAAGTTTTGCCATCTTTGCCTCCTTTAAAATTATTATCGTACGAAAGGCTGATTAGTACATTGGGCAATTCCGCTTTTTTCTGACTTTCTTCCACTTTTATCCGTTCAGGATAGCCTGCAGGTCTCTCTCAGCAGTAGTGATCATCTTCAGCCCGTACGTATCCTGAAGCACCTTCAATATGTTTGGCGTGATAAAGGCAGGCGGCGTAGGCCCTATGCGGATGTTCTTTATGCCCAGGGATAACAGGGTCAAGAGGATCGCGACTGCTTTCTGCTCAAACCAGGACAATATCAAACTTAAGGGCAGCTTGTTCACGTCGGTATTAAAGGCTTTGGCCAGGGCAAAAGCAACCTGGATCGCGGAATACGCATTATTACACTGACCGATATCGATAAGCCGGGGAATACCTTCTATTGAGCCGAATTCAAGCTTATTAAATCGGTACTTACCGCATGCCAGCGTCAGGATCGCGCAGTCTTTAGGCACTCTTTCAGCGAACTCGGTGTAATAATTACGCCCCGGCTTGGCGCCGTCGCAGCCGCCAATAAGGAAGAAGTGTCTTATTTTCCCTGATTTAACCGCATCTATAATCTTATCCGCCAGGCCGAGGATAGCGCTGTGGTGAAAGCCGGTAACGATCTTTTTCCCCGCGACCACAGGGATATCACCCAAAGACTTTGCCTTCTCGATCACGGCCCTAAAGTCCCTGCCCTCTATATGGGTTGCACCCGTAACGCCCGCAGTCCCTGTGGTAAATAGCCTGTCTAAATATGTATTCGCCGCTGGGGCGATCACGCAATTCGTGGTTACCAGGATCGCGCCGCCAAAATCATTGAACTCTTTTTTCTGTTCCTGCCAGGCCCCCCCGTAATTACCCGCAAGGTGCTTAAATTGTTTTAATTGCGGATATCCGTGCGCGGGAAGCATCTCCCCGTGGGTATAGACATTTATTCCCGCCCCTCGCGTTTGTTTTAAAAGCTCATAGAGGTCTAGCAGGTCATGGCCCGTCACGAGGATTCCCGGGCCCTTTTTTGTCCCGGTATCAACCTCAACCGGTACAGGATTACCGAACCTGCGGGTATGGGCTTTATCCAAAAGCTCCATCACCTTAAGATTGATCCTGCCGCAGCGTAAGACCAATTCAAGATGCGCGTTGAGGTCAAAATTCACGTTGGTGAGCGTGGTAAACAGGGCTTCGTGCATAAATGCATCCACCTCTTCATCGCGCTCACCCAGGTCCCTTGCGTGATACGCGTACGCGGCAACCCCCTTGAGGCCGAACAAAAGAATATCCTGCAGGCTCTGGATGTCTTCATTTTTACCGCACACGCCTGATTTTATGCAGCCAGAGCCTCCGGCCGTCTGTTCACACTGGTAACAAAACATTTTTACCTCCTTAACGTAGCCTTTCTCCCCGTATGCTTATCACCGCCTCATTAAACCCTACCTGTTTCCCTGAATCCTGTATAGCCTGGTTAAGAACCTCCACCAGGCCGAAACAACAGGGTACTTCCATATGCGCATAGGTGATTGACTTGATATCGTGAGTTTTCAACATCTGCGCAAATTTTTGCCGGTAGGCCTCTATGTCATCAAACTTGGGACAACCGACCAATAAAACTTTTCCTTTCAGCAAGTCTTCATGGAAATTGGCGTAGGAAAATCCGACACAGTCAGCCGCCACCAGCACATCGGCGTGTTCCAGGAAAGGAGCATGCGCGGGCACGAGCATGATCTGTATAGGCCACTGTCTTAATCGAGACTCTACCCTTGCGCCCGGGCATCCCGCGGCAGCGACAACCGTGTGTTTTTGGCGGAAAATCTCATCCGGGACATCTCTCTTATGTTCTTTTAAAAATTCGGCTGCCTGTTTGAGGTATCCGGCCTGGCCATGGTCCTTTAAATGGAGAAGGTGCGCTTTTATGACTTCCTCCCCCTGGGCCATGATGTTTTCCATTACCTTTCTTTCATCGTAAGGTTCGGCTCCCCTCTCTTCAATAGTAATCGCTCCCCGGGGGCAATGGCCCAGGCAGGCCCCTAGCCCGTCGCAGCACAGGTCGCTTACCAGGCGCGCTTTCCCCGCGATTACCTGTATCGCTCCTTCCGGGCAATTGGGAATACAGGCCCTGCAGCCATCGCACTTCGTTGCGTCAATTTTTATTATTTTTCTTTTTGACATATACGTTCCTTTGGTAAAAGACCATTATTTTTAGTTTTTAGCGGGACAGCGAGGCTATGGTGACCGTCCTTAACTGGGAGAAAACATAACGTTCAATGGCGATTATCTTACGGCGAAGCACGCACACTTTTGTATCTGGGCACATTTTTTTCTTAAAGAAACATTCATTCAACCTCAACGGTCCCTGGAAAGCGGTGATTACGTCCATTAAAAGTATCTTATCCGCGGCCTTTGGCAGTAAAAAACCTCCGCCCCTGCCCTTATAAGACTTCAGAATCCTTTTCTTATTCAATATTTGCAGAAGTTTTCTTAAGAATGGCCTTGGAATTTTAAGAACGCGTACCAGTTCCGAGGCCGTAACCATATCCTTATCGGATGCAGCCAGGTAGCATAATGCCCTTATCGCGTAATCGGTATCGCGGGTAATTAATTTCATATCTTTTGTGCATGAATAGTCGAAGGGGCAGTTTAACGTCGTGCCCAGGACAAGCTACTGCAGCCCTCTTTGCAGTGCGCTACGGGCCGTAGCATATATCTGACGTGTATGTCCATAGCAGCCTCCTTTCTTTAAAGATACCACATTAGTATCATTTGTCAAGAAAAAAAATATCTTTTCAACAGCATAGCTAAAAACTCAAGATGGCTCTTCGAGCCCGTGTCAACCTTCGCTCTGGCGGTGTTTCGCCCTTTCCTCACCCAGGAACCACTGAGCTTCCTGAAGTTCTTTTTGCAGTTGTTCGCAACGGCCCTGCAACTGGTTTAACTGGGATTCCACTTCCTGGCACCTTTGCTGGCATCCTTTTAGCGCATTTTCCAGATGCCCGGTTCTTGCCTTCTCTTCTCCGAGAAACCACTGGGATTCCCCGAAGTTCGCCCTGAGTTGAGAGATTTCTCCTTCAAGCCTTTGGATGGCTTGCTGTTTGCCGTCTAATTCGCTCTCCAGCCATTGCCTCCTTGACTTTTCCTCGCCCAAAAACCATTTGGCGTCCTGCAGTTCCTTTACTGCGTCTGCCATACCCGCCTCCTTCCTGATACCGCTACCGCAAAAAAGACAAAAAGGCAACTCCCGATACCGGTGTTGCCTTAATAGATTGCGGCTTTATCTCGCCCCATCTTACGCTCCGTTACTAATTATTTTACTGCCGGAGCCGGTTTTGTCAACAACTAATCGCGGATGGACTCATCGCACGTTGATCTTTTTTTCCAGTTTTCCACTGATGCTGCAGTAGGCCTCTACCGATAAGGTATCACCTGCTTTGGCATCGGGGAGCGGGTGGCGTACGGTTTGGCTGAGATTATTGTCCTGCTTCGTAAAGGTCTCGGATAGGATCTCCTTGCCGTTTAGTTTGATATCGACTTTCTTGATGCAGTGGCTTGACGGGTTACTTGTCTTATGGACAATCACCGCGGATAACACCTTGGTCATCGGGTCAAAGGTTATGATTATGTCCTGAGGAGGATGGCCGTACGCTACCCCGATGGAACACGCAAAGATACACAACGCGATACCCATTACCAGCTTTCTCACAGCAGCCCTCCTTTTGCCCGGAAAGGGCAACACCCGCGCAATTCCGCATAAGCGCGGGGTGTTACCGATTCTTGATACCGGTTACAGCAATTTATTTAAGGACGTCACCCCGATATTGCACGCCAGCAGCGCGCAGAGCTCGGCGTCGAATTTGGCCCCGGCCTGCGTCAGGATAAAAATCAAAACCGCTACCGCCGCCCCGAAAATCAGCTTCCCGTAAAATCGTACGGGCGTAGTCCTGGGTTCGATCATCATAATAAATATAAAGAAATAGCTCAAATAACCGAATACGGTTACGACGGGAGTATGCTGTAATAATGCCTGGATGCCGAATAATAACAGGGCGACGGCGAAATAGCTTATGAGTAATTCCGTTTTGCGGACCGCGTAGGCGAAATAGCATCCGAAAGGCACCAGCAGGTACCAGGCGTATGTCCCTTTCCATTGCGTGGTCGCGCCGAATAATACAGCCGCGAAAAATACACCGAACGCCGCAGGGTTAAACAAGTGCCTGTTGCCGATTCGAATGAGGTGTTTTGAAAGAATCGCAAGTATGCAGGCTGCCAAGAATTTCCACCACGGGTTGTCCCCAGCAAGAACGTAGCCTATGATTAAACCCGAGATTATCGAACTCTCGGTAAGCGAGGCCCGTTTGTCCTTTAAAAACGTGACGAAGGAGTCAAGGCTTGCGCAAAAGATAACCGAAATGGACAAAGTTAGCAAAAACAGGCCGTCTTTATCTTTTAAAGATAAGAATACCGCTAAGGCGGCCAGGAAAATGATCAGTTGTGTTTTGACGGAGTTCAACCTCATGGCAAGAACTTTCTTTTTTACGGCTACATGTTCCTGCGGTAGCGCGTCATAAGGAGCGAATTCGTGACCACGGAAACAGAGCTAAACGCCATAGCCGAACCTGCGATGACGGGATTTAAAAGGAACCCTGTGAATGGATAAAGCACGCCGGCCGCAACGGGAATGCCGACACTGTTATAAAAAAACGCCCAAAAAAGATTCTGTTTTATCTTGCGCATCGCGTAGCGGCTTAAATCCAGCGCCACGGCCGCATCGCGCAGGTCATCCCTGATCAAAACAATATCCCCTGCCTCTACGGCGACATCCGTGCCGGTACCGATGGCAATCCCCACGTCCGCCTGGGCCAATGCCGGCGCATCGTTTATGCCGTCTCCCACCATGGCGACTTTAAGACCCCGTGACTGCAGTTTTTTGATCTCCAGGGCCTTGTCCCGGGGAAGCACTTCAGGGATGACCGCGGCTATATTGAGCTCTCCGGCTATCGCCTCGGCAGTCCTTCGATTATCCCCGGTGATCATAACGATCTCCTTGCCTGCTTTTTTGAGAGTGGCGACGACCTCCTTCGCGTACTCCTTCAGGGTATCGGCTACCGCCACGACACCCATAAGCGTATTGTTGCGCGCCACAAGTATCACTGTCTTACCTTCATTTTCCAGCCGGTCAAGATCATCATTGAACGACTTCGTATCTATGTTCTTTTCTGACATAAGCCTTGAGGTCCCCAGCGTAAACGCGTCTTTACCTATTGTGCCGCTAATGCCTTTGCCGGGCAGCGCCCGGAACCCCTTGACTTCCTGCAACACCGCGCTCTTCTGCAAAGCATACGCCAGGAGTGCTTCTGCTAAAGGATGCTCTGAAAATTTTTCCAGCGACGCAGCGCATGCCAGCAGCGCATCTTCGCTCTCGCCGGAGGCAACTACCACATCCGTCACTTTGGGCTTGCCTCTGGTGAGCGTGCCGGTTTTATCGAATACGATGTACCTGACCCGGTGCGCGAGCTCAAGGCTTTCGGCGCTTTTGATCAAGACGCCGTTCTTTGCGCCGATACCCGTGCCCACCATGACCGCGGTGGGAGTTGCCAGCCCCAGGGCGCAGGGACAAGCGATGATCAACACGGAAATAAACGCGGTCAAGGCAAACACAAACCCTTCCCCCGAAGCGAACCATACGATAAAGACGATAACAGCGATGGCTAAAACCGCGGGCACAAAATATGCAGAGATCTTATCCGCCAGATCCTGGATAGGGGCCTTTGACCCCTGGGCTTCCTGGACCAGCTTGATGATCTGCGCCAGGACAGTGTCTGAGCCCACTTTGGTGGCCTTGAATTTAAAACTCCCGGTCTTATTGATCGTCGCCCCGATCACAGCCGCGCCCGGTGACTTCTCGACAGGAATACTCTCCCCCGTCACCATGGACTCATCGACGCTGGAATGGCCTTCGGTTATCACGCCGTCAACGGGTATCTTCTGGCCGGGCTTGACGATAACGATATCCCCGGCCATTACTTCCTCGATAGCGATCTCTTCTTCCCGGCCGCCCCTCACTATAAGTGCGGTTTTCGACGCAAGGGTCATGAGTTTTTTTATGGCTTCGGATGCTTTACCCTTGGCGAGCGCCTCAAGCAGCCTCCCCAGCAGAATGAACGTGATCAAAAAAGCCGCTGTTTCGTAATAAAGATTCGCTCCGCCAAAAGTACCGCCGCCCGTCCATATCAGGAAAGAAACAAAGAGGCTGTACAGATACGCTGCCCCCACCCCCAGGGCGACCAGAGTATCCATCGAGGCGCTTTTAGTCTTTATCACCGAAAGAAGCCCCCTGTTAAAGAACTGCCTGCCTGCGTACAACACCGGGGTGGCCAGCAGGAATTGGATGAGCGCCATATTATCCGAGATAAACCGGGGAACGAAAAAATTAAACCCATGGCTCATCGCGAAATACATAAGCGGCAGGGATAACGCTAACGATACAGCAAACCGCGCGCTAAGGCTTTTTATTTCCTGCTGCCTGATCTGTTTTTCGCTATCGGCCGCTTCCGGGCGCTCTTGCCTTATTGTCTTATACCCGGCCTCATTGATGGAGGTATGCAGTTCCTCGGGAGTAATAACGCTGGGATCGTACTCGATAAAGGCTTTTTCAATGGCGAGATTTACCTCGGCGCCTGATACGCCCTTTTTCTTCTTCAAAACGCCTTCAATGCGGGCAACGCAGCTGGCGCAATCCATACCCACTATTCCGATGGTAGCTTTTTTATTGGCGGACTGCTTCGCGTAGACCATGTTTTTAGCCATAACGCAATTATTTTTTAAGTTCCGCGAGCGCCTGTCTGGCGTCTTTAAGGTACAACTCGCAATACTGGGACACGTCTTTGATGGCGCTGACGCCGTTACGCCTTAGAACCTCAAGGAAGTCTCTGCGCCTGTCGATTTCATCGAGGATCTCTCTTCCGCTTCTGCCGGTTGCTTTGCTGAGCCTGTCTCTGTAGACGCTGGTGGGAGAAAGCTTGTTGAGACGGCCTGTGGAGGTATCGAATTTCCACAGCGGCGATAGAAGCACCGTCTTCTGTTCTAGCCCGGCGGTCTCGCTCACTTCATCGACCATGCGGGCCATAGAGCGGCCATCCTTCTGCTTCCTCATGACCACGAACGCATCTATCAGGTTTATCAGCGTTTCCGGGACATTCATGGGATTGCTCTGCAGGCGGATGATCGTTTCCCGTACGGTGCTTGCGTGAAGGGTAGCCATGCAGTATTTTCCTATATTCATCGCGGTGACCATATCCTGGGCTTCCTCTCCCCGCACCTCTCCGACTATGATGCGTTCAGGCCTCATCCTGAGGCTGTTCTTCACCAGGTCGGCCAGGGACAGGTCATCATCGCTTTCAAGGCGCGAAACATTGCCGATCCAGCTGGTGACAAGTTCGAAGGTATCTTCTATGACGACGATATGGTGGCCGGATGGGATAAAACTGAGCAGGCTGTTTAAAAGGGTGGTCTTCCCGCTGCCCGGGCCGCCGGATATCAGCATGTTCGCGGGCCGCACGCCCATGCCTTCCACGTACAACCACAGGAGGCTGGCGATCTCGGCGTTCAGAGTTTTGTTTTCGATCAACTCGATGACGCTGAATGGATTTGCCTTTACCTTGGCTATGGTCAGTTCAGGGCCGAAGGGCGAGTAAATGATATTGATACGCCCCCGCATCCCCAACAGGTCTATATTATTTATCTTCTTTAATTCCGTCCTGCCTGAAAAGACCAGTAATTTCCTGATCAAAAGATCAAGCTCCTCAAGCGAGAAAAACCGCTGTTGCGTCTTTATAAGCCCATCTTTGGCGTGATGCGCATATATTGGCTCAGTGCCGTTGACGATAATATCTTCTACGGATGGGTCATTTAACAAAGGATCGATCACTCCATAGCCCTGCAACTCCTTGAAAAAGTCTGTTTTTGACTTTTCATCGCCGAAATATCGCTTTTCGCACTCTGTCCCGCCGGAATGGAGGCCGTCGCAAATCTCCTTGAGCGCGCTCAAGATAATCCCTTCCTTGACTTCGGGCGGCTGGGAAAGGCTTACCTTACCGATGACTTTGTCTAAAATTTCTTTTTCCAGTGAGATCTTTTTCTCATCCATATCCGCTTTATTTGCCCCAGACCAGCCAGACGAACAAATAGGAGGCACTTACCGCCGCAAAGGTAAAAGGTACCCCTATTTTCATGAATTCCTTGAACGATACCCTGTATCCTTCTTTCTTAAGTATGCCGCAGGCAACGATATTCGCCGAGGCGCCGATAGGAGTGATATTGCCGCCCAGGCTGGCCCCGATAAGCAGGCCAAAGAGCAGCAACGTAGGGTCAATATGAAGATGTCCGGAAACAGAGACCACTACGGGCAGCATGGCGGCAAGGAAAGGAACGTTATCGACGAGCGCGGACAACAGTATAGAGACCAGCACGATCAGTGTATACCCGGTGAAAATGTTATCGCCGATAAGCCGGGACAGCGACCTTGAAATCGTTTCTATCCAGCCGGTCGAGGTGATGCTTCCGACCAGCACAAAGATACCCATCAAGAAAAACGTGGTGTCCCAGTCCAAAGCCTTAACGCCGTCCATTAGATTTCCCTTTATCGACAGTCTTTTCCAGATTATCGAGACGATGCCGGCGACCATACAAAGGATGCCCGCCGCGTAAGAAAATCCGGTATCCAAAAACGAAGAAGCTGCCAACAGCAACACAAGGCTTACCAGAATGACGGTGGGGATCCATGACCGCACCCGCTCAACGGCAACCATCTGCGTCTTTTCTTTATGGCTCCTGAAAATGAAAAAAAGCACGAAGGA
>JBFZAN010000017.1:0-18398 GCA_041309005.1 Candidatus Omnitrophota bacterium | reverse complement strand
TAACGCCGCGTTCACTCCGCCGAATCCCGCGTTGTTAAGCAAGATAGCGCTCTTTTCTAAGGTGCGTTTTTCTAACGCAGCCCAATCCTTTGCCTCAAGATCAATATCTTTTAACCCCACTGTTTGAGGAATAATTTTTTCTTGTAAAACCCTAAGCGCGATGATTGTTTCTATTAAACCGGCTGCTCCCATAGTATGCCCTATCGCTCCTTTGATTGAATATAATGGGATTGGAGAACCATTAAAAATCCTGCTGTATGCTTTCATCTCCATTGAATCGTTATAAACTGTTCCGGTACCATGGCTGGATATGCAACCGACATCATCGCTGGATATACCTGCTTTCTTCATAGCCTTTTGTATGGCAAGGCTCAACCCGTTTCCATCGCGCGCAGGGCCAGTCATATGATTGGCGTCCCCTGCCACTGCCCAGCCGGCTATTTCTCCCAGGATGGTCCTGCCTTCCTGCTCTGCCCTTGCCCGGCTCATAAGTAACACAAAACCCGCGCCTTCCCCCAGGCTTAAACCCGCCCTGTTTTTATCAAATGGCTTGGCAGTATCGGGATCAAGCGCCATAAGAGAAGAAAATCCGGAAAAAACAAACTCCGTTACTGCGTCAGCGGCAACTACTAACACGCAATCATTTTTTCCGCTTTGAATCAGGCTTGAGGCAAAACCAATGGCAGCGCTGGAGGAAGCGCAAGCGCTTGAGATGATCGCGCCCTCGCCCTTAATCCCGGCAAGTGCCTTTACTTTCCCCAGGAGAACGCTGAGTGTACTCTCCGCCGCATCGCCGGTTCCTTCTAAAACCTGCTTCTCTAATATATCTATTTCTCCCGTAGTAGTAGCAAGAATGAGCAAGGCGTCAGAAGGTATTGAAGCCTTGTTGCGCTTTAAAAGCGGAAGCAGCATCTGCAATACAAGAGAATCATCGCCGAAATATGTCAGCCCGGGCACAACAGCGGCATTCTTACTTTGGAATGAATCCGTAGAAAATCTTTCTATCCTTTTTATGGCGCTCTTAGAAGATAAAATACCTTCCCAACAAAACAAAGCGCCCGCCCCATAGGCAGTTACTAAATCACAGGCCGTGACTACGGTTTTTATATTAGGCACTTAAACTCTCCTTTAAGCCAACGCTGGCGCATCTTCTCCAGAAGCTGCGGCGTCGCAATAGCTAATTCTTCGCTGCGGCTATCGATGAACATCTGCACAGTATACGCAGTAGCAGCAAGAGGCCCGTCCGTCTTCCTGATCTCGTATTCAGTGAATAATTTAGCGCCTTCGCACCACGGGACAATAGCCCTGACCGTAAACTCCTCATCCAAACGCAAGGGGCGATGGTAATCAATGTGGAATTGCACTATCGGAGCGCGCAAGGACGCCTGGTAGAAATCCTGAAAAGATAACCCGCACCTTCTCCCTAATTCCCCAGAAGCCTCTTCAAAATAAAGCGGATAGCGGCCATACCAAACTATCCCCATTACGTCCACTTCGCTAAAATGCACCCTTCTTTTTACGATAAAAGATATTGGCAAAGGTGCGCCTTGCGCCCTCTCAAAATATTTGCCGTCCTTGCGCCGCATCATAGCCGCCTTCCTATGCTTTAAAAAACAACTTTCAATTTAATCTCGGCGATCTTTTTATCCCTGTGAGTAATTAAGGCCAAAACCCGCGTCTCTTCACTGCCCTCTGATTCCAAACGTACTATACAGACTATTTCTTCATTGCACGTAACGGGGGTAAAAAATTTAGCTGAAACAATCTCTTTCAGCTGCGGCGTCTTCTGGGTAGCCTCCTGGAGCATGCATAGTATTGCCTGGATTTTGCATACCCCGGGCAGAACCGGCTTGCCCGGAAAATGTCCTTTGAAACCGACGAATTCCTGCGAAAAACAGAAATGCGCGGTTAATGCTTTGCCGTCACTGCTCAATTCGGCCATGCTTGATTGAATCTCTTTCTTTAATCTGCTCATCTAGCGCACCTCTTTTAAACGGACAACCAGATTGTAGCCAAAACGATAATTCCTAAAAATGATCCCGGCCGGATAAAATTTACCGTGGCCCTGGTGGCGGTATTCATAATAAGAAACGCTCCAGAGGAGGCGTTTTTTTTCATAATACCTTTTTTCAATAAGCATGGCCCGGCTCCCGGCGAATATATACTTGATGACCCCTGAACCGCTCGGCTCGCTGAAAACAACCTTATATCTGTATTTTTCTGCTTTTGCTTCTCGGGAAGGGGCAGTATCAAAATAAATCCTTCTGATATCCTCACCTACAACCCGGGGTAGATCCCCCCTGCGCAGAAGTTCTTTTAAAACAAAATTAGTCCTGACTGAATCCTTATCGCCGGATAATTCAAACAATTTAATTCCCATAGGATTCAGGCAGGATACGGCAAAAGTTTTTAGCTCCCTATTGACATCGATATAACCCAATGCGGAGAAGCTGCGCCATTTATATTGGAAAACGATAGTATTCATTACCTGAAATCTATCAGGAAGAGACGAGGCAAATTCACGACGCGCAAGCTCCGGGTCAACGCTATTCAACGGAATATAGCGAGTCCTTTGGAAAGGGACAGTACTGCAGCCGGCGCTACTTAAAATTATTAAAGCTAAGAGTATAAATTTACGCATACTGTAGGTCTTTCGGAAAACCAATTAAATAGGTTATCCTCATCGATCTCAATTTAGAAGGAACCTGGCCTATTTTCCAAACGTATCCTTCAGAATTAATACCCTTAACAAGCTCCTTTAAATCTTTAGGAGAATACGTTGTTAAGAAGGAGATAATCGCATCGCACGTAAATACCCAGGGAATAATCGGGATAATATTTACCCAAAAGATCCTTTTAAAAGTCCTTGGCTTGATAAATGGCGTAATGAGAAAAACAAATAGAGGCAGCAAGAAAGCAAAGGCGATTTTATCCAAGCGTTTTTCTGAAAACTCAAAAACCCCGATAGCGCTGCGGCTATTCACCGTATCCTGCAATATTTTTCTTGCCTCATCAGGTTCGAAATGATGGAAGGCAGAGAACATGGTGCGCATTCCTTTTAAATAAGCAGGGACATTCATAGTATCCACTGATTCAGGTATATACTGTATTTTATTACCAAAGCGCTCTTTTGTTTTCTTGAAAGCATGCAGATTAGGGTATTTGTCAGTGAGAGTAACCAAAACAGGTTCTTCCTGCTCTTGCAATTGTGGCAGTATTTGGCTCCAAGGCCCCGAGCTCCCGGAACACAAATCTATGACCTGGATAGTCTTCATATGCCGCATGACTTCTTTAATCAGGGGAATAACGGGTTCATAGATCCGGAATTTCACAACAGTAAATTGTAAAATATCCGTCATAAGGTTGCGAAGCGCACCGGGAAACCAAAGCTTATCTGCTATCTCGCATAAGCGATATCGCCTCATCTTACATACCTTTAAATTAGCGCTAATCCTTTTCCGGAATCCACAGCCTGTACAGCGGCGGAATGACTATTACGCTGGAGAGATATCCCGACAACACCCCTGTCAACAGTGTTACCCCGACAGAAAAAAGTAAAGGGTGGCGGGCAAATAAAAGCGCGCCTGCCCCAATGAGGGTTGTGGCCGCCGCAAAAGTCACTGCCTGATAAGTCCCAGTCTGGAATTTATTCTTACAATAATAGGCTACAAACATGCCATAGTCACTAACGATACCGACCACTATCATAGAGGCAATAATGCTGAACATGTTTACTGCCAATCCGGCCAATCGGATTACTCCGGCAATCATTATAATACTGGTTACTACCGGCACCAAAGCAATTACCGAGAGGCGGATATCTTTGAGCAAAAAGAATGTTAATATCGCGGTAAAGAATACGGCCAAGAGCGACAAAAAGATAAGCTCTGTTCCAAGCGCATGCGAAACTGTACGGGAGAAATTCTTTCGCGATACTATAAATGCCCCGGGGTACTCATTACTTATCGCAGATAATCGTGTAATATATTTGTCCTCGTCAGGAAAAAAAGACAGAATTTGGTACCCGTCCTCTTTCTTAACCACATAGTGTTCCTTGAGCTGGTCGAAAAAGGTAAATCCCTTAGGTTCCACCTCTAAATCTTGGGCATCCTGCAGGATACCGGATGCAGGATGCAGCTGTTGAAAAAATGGCTGGAAGGCGCCTGCCGAGAAATTATAAACCGAGCCAAATTCTGCAAGCATATTCTGCAATTTACTTTCTAATTCAGCGCTCCAGAATTCCTGCCAACGTAAAAGGTTAGCCTTACGCGTAGTGAGTCCCGGCCAGACCGAGGCAAGGCTGCTAAATTTATCCTTGCCTATAGTTTTAATCGCCGCCTCATAAATATCTGTGTTATTTTGATATGCGCCTTCGAGAGTCTTGCCAGATGCCACTAACACTGCCGGCATAACCTTACCTCCCCAGGCATTGTGAAATTCTTCTTCCGCTGACACGACTTCCTTGCCCACACCGTCAAACTGGGTAATATCATTATTAAACCTTAACCCGGCGGCCGACATACACATCATGGCCAAAATCGCTCCCCAGCAAAAAACCCATAGTGAATCCCGTAACTTAAAACCAAACGGCAGAACAGGCTTGAGCGCTGCAAAAGGTTTTTTCTCTTTGCTTAAAAAATGGGGCAAAAAAAACAAGGAAAATATCAGACAGAGAATGATGCTTGTATTTGAGAAAAAGGCAAGCTGATGATAACCTTTTACGCTGGAAAAGAAAAATACCGCAAAAGTACTTATCGTAGTCAGGGCGCTGTATATAATCGGCTTGATTACCCGCCTGATGGTTTCTTGACTGCCGCCTGCTTTGCGCACTGCCATATATACATAAATCCCATAATCAATAGCTATGCCGGAAATAACCGTGCCCATGCCGATAACGGAATACAGTAGATTATTAAAAACAATATAGGTGATATTTATGGAGATAGCCACTGCCGCCAATGGGGTCAGAAAGATCATCACCGCTCTCAGGTCGCGGAAGAAAAGCAAGAACAATAGCAAAAAGGCAAGCGAGGCTATGATTGAGGTAAGCCGAATGTCCTTTTTTATGACATCCTCATTAGAGACCGTATGCATGTGCCCGGCGATGATATCGCCAGAAATAAATCCCGGCAAGCCGGCCTTTAATTCCTGCCGAATATGCGTAATTAATTTTCGCGCCCCAAATCCTTCAGTCAAAGCCACAGGCGTCTTGACAATAACCATGGCGTGGCGGCCGTCTCTACTGATAAAATGACCGTTATTAATGACCACATCATAACCTAACTGGTTAGAGAGATTCTCGATATCGCGTAAGGTCCCGGAAAATAACCCCAGCGGATCAGCGCGCAGAAACGGCATCAAAATAGAGCTTCCGGGGCTTAAGGACTGCCGATAAATAAACTTAAGCCTCGCTTTGACGCCCTCAGGGCTAATGAGGCTATCTATCTTAGATAGGGATTCGGGCCCTAAGAGCTGCGGGGCATACTTCAGGAAAGAAATCATCTCCGACGCCACATTGCCTGCGGAGACGTTACTGATTACCCGGTCTACCAGGGGCGAGCCTTTTATTGAAGCCGCAAGCTGGTCAGCAGCGAGAATCAGGTCCTGCGTAGCGTGCAATTCATCATTAAGCTTTAAAGAGATCACGAGCTTATCCGAAAAATTAGCCTCGCGCAGGAAACGCATGGTATTCTGCACCGTCGCATCCTGCGGCAGCATAAATTCTATATTATTATTATATGTAACAAACTTAAGCCCGATTACTGAAGCGACGATCAGGCTCCCCAGGAGCACAATGAGCACTCCTTTACGTTTTTGCGCTAACTCATGTATTCGGGAAAGATACTCACCGGACATCTGTTTTAACCTCCCAAACGCTTGGCAATATCGGAATGTTCAGTTGAGTATTTACAAAGACAAGGGAAGTGGTATCTTCGTTTTTCTCTTCAATGCGCACCTCTTTGATGTAACGTTCATCATTTTGAAAGAGGACAGTCACGCGCTTAATGAAATTACGGGAGACTGAATTCTCTGAAGGAACAAACTCCAGAAGAATGGGACGCTCCGTAATCAGGGTTATTGTATAATCATCTAACATGGATTGAAATGTGCCGTAAAACCAATTCTGCATTTGAACAATCGCTACCTGAAAGCCGGGATTTTTCGCGAGCGAAACAAGCTGCACCTGATTAGTATCCTCATCCCACTGACTGACGGTTTTGCCATTTATCACCATAGAATAACGCATCGGGCTCATGACCCTCCAGGAAAAAAGTCCCGGTTTCTGGATGAAGATATGCCCTTTTAAAATAATTTTCTGGTTAAAAAGTGCGAGGCTTTTCTCCTGGATAAAATCGGTGGAAATAGTCAATGTCTCCGACATTGTCTTTTCCAGGTCCCCAAGCACAGTCTTTATATCCCGAGGGGAATTATCGGCGTACGTAGCAACTACTTGCAAGCACACAAAGCACAGCAATGATGCTAAAATCCGTCTCATATTTTATTTCCTTTATTTTCCCAGAACTTTACCTCTCCCTGCGCAAGCAATTCATCGCCCCGTAAGACCCTCCCCTTGACAATACCAAAATCTCCGTAGTAGGTATCCTTAAAAATAGATACCGTTAAAGTTTCCCCGATCTCCGCCTTACCGAATATTTCTAATTTCTTTGCCCCTAAAAGGAGGCCATCCACCACTGTATTACTCACCCCCAGCGCCTTAAAGCCGTTAAGCGCTGCCACGGCCTGCGCAATCATTTCCAGATACACCGTTTCATCAAGGGTGCCGTCATCCCGCACAAAAAGCATATCATTAGATATACTTACCGTTACCTCGCCCGTGCGTTCTCCTACTTTCTCCAATCTGTCAACAACCCGCATCGGCGCCTGCTGCGGGATGATACGGTCCACCGATACGGGAAGATGCACAATATCACTCTGCCTGGCCACATTATTCCAGCACCGGGGATCAGAAGCAAGATAGTCTCCGGTAAGCTGGTACGCTGCGCCCCGGCAGCCATAACAATCACTTGATTTATTGCATTCGCGACAAGGCCCTTTGATGTTCCTGCGGTAATTCCTTAAATCCTGTATCACTTCGCTCTCCCTGATAATGTCAGAGAGTTTACGTTCTCTAATATTGCCCACGGGAATATCTATTCCTACGCACGGAAAAACATTCCCCTGAGCATTTATCATGCAGGAAAACTGATGACGCAGGCACTTGATTTCCACAAGCGGCGGCTGGGGTTGCCAATCACGGCCGTATTTAACGCGGTCGATTTCCGCGAGTTTTTTAAAAACCTCCTCTATGCGACGAATATCCACGCAAAGCCATTCATTCTCACGCGCCCTGCCCTTTGGAGTGATCATCTCAAAATACGGGGCGATATTCTGTTCGCGCAGCCACTCCCACATCTGCGGGATATCGTCAATATTCTGTTGGCAAATAATGCTGCTTACCGCAAGGTTGCCGTGCTCGCCGGGATAACCTGCCCGTTTTAGGTTTATAAAGGCCTCTTGTATGTTCTTATACGCGCCCCTTTTTCCGGAAAGCGCATCCTGGATATTCTCCACCCGGCTATTCATCTTCAAAACCACGAATATGCCCAGATGAAACAGCTGCCGGGCGATATCCAGGGAAATCTGGTAACCGTTGGTGAACATCTCAACCCCAAGCCCCTCTCCCCTGATAAACCGAAGCATCTCCATAATATGAGGGTATACCATCGGCTCGCCGCCGAGAATAATGATCTTTCGCGCGCCAAGCGCTTTTGCCTGAAGCAAACAATCGCGTATCTCTTCCTGGGTAAGCTCTCCAGCAAAACCCTTCTCATCAGCGACATAACAATACTGGCAGCGCAAATTACAATGCTTACTAAACTCTATCTCCATGGAAAGAAGGCGATTGTGAGCCACCGCATCATCAATCTCCTTCTTCGTGAACTCAAAATCATGTAACGGCTTTAAACAATTACTCATTTTGCTCTCCTGTCTATGAATCGGATGGGTTTTCGGGACTTCGGGCTGTAGACCTGCCCTCTGATTTCTTCTTCGTCCCGGATAAATACCCGCGGCTTAAATCTAAGCCGGGCCTGCAATTTATTCCGGATCGCCTCGGCAGTGCAGCCGGACCCTTGCGCCGTGAGATAAACTTCAATGATATCAGAAAGCTCGTTTTCGCTGGAGACGGTTATATAATATTCCTTAACGCCCCTGATCTCCTCAAGGACCGAGTAAATGGCCTGGGGGTAAATCGTTGTCCCGCGCACCTTCATCATCTGTTTCGTTCTGCCTAAAATCGGGCCAAGCCTGAGAGTATGCCTGCCGCAACTGCAGGGCTCATCAATGACAAAACTTATATCTCCGGTCTTAAAGCGCAATAGAGGCATCCCTTCTATTCCCATAGGAGTAACCACTACCTCCCCTGTTTCTCCCGGGCTAAGAACGCTACCTTCCTCATCCACGATCTCCACTACTGCCAAGTCCGGATGAAGATGTCCGCCGGCCTGAGCGGTACACTCACAAAAAGTAGTAACGATTTCCGAAGAAGAATATGTAGAGTATGCTTTTGCTCCCCAAATATATTCTAGATCACTGGCCACCTTAAGAAACTCCAGATTCTCTCCCCGCAATGGCTCACCGATGCAGACTAATTTAGATACATTTTTTTTCTGCGCTATCCGCTTGCCTTCATCCAGGAAAAGCCCAAGTTTTCTGATGAAACTGGGCACGCCAACAATAGCAGTCGGCATCATACGCCGGATTACTTGCGCATGGCTCTCCAAGCTATTTAGCCCGTTTCTGATCGCAGTTGCTCCGACAGCCCGGATGCCTAGATAATACGCTAACCCCGCGACAAAGCAGCGGTCAATAGTGCAGGTCAAAAGCACGACATCTTTAGGGGAAAATCCGCAGGCAAGAAATGATTTCTCTTCATTATAGGCCAACCGCCTTAAGTCTGACTCTGTATAAGCTATTCTTATGGGCAAGCCGGTCGTCCCTGAAGACAGCACGATATCCGCTATTCTTTCCGGGTTAACGGCAAAAAATGCATCATTATCATTCTCGATATCCGCCTTGTCGGTAAAAGGAATATCGCAGAAGTTATCTATGTTTATTTTTTGGGGGTTTATACAGCCCTTCTTGAATATCCTTTGATAAAACGGGGAATGCTTCCTGCAATAAGTAATGTGCTCACGCAAAAGCCTTTGCTGAACTGACTTTATGTTGTCGGGGGAAGAAAAACCGATCTCTTTGTAAGCTTCGAAATCCTTCATGCGTATCTTTCCATATTCGCGACCTCATCAATGATTATTTGGCGGATATGATTTTTAAGTTTAAAGGGGCTAAGCGCCCCATATTCTTCCCATGGGAGCTCTTTAAGCCGGTGTATTTTAATTATCCCCGGATTTAAAAATGCCGAACCTATCGGCGGGATAGATTCATTCCCGGTAATACATATTGGGACGATCGGCTTTCTTGTTTCCAGGGCAACGCGAAATATCGCTCCATGAAATGGCCCTACCGTATTATCCCGCGAACGTGTCCCCTCGGGAAAAACGACTATGGAAACTCCATCCTTCAGAAGCTTAGCCGTCTTAGCCAGAAAACCTTCAAAAGGCATCTCGCGCACGCTTAAGTATCCGGCAATTTTAGCCACAATGCCTAAGATCGGAAGGCGAAATGGCCAAATATTTACCACCTGTATAGCTTCATAAGGAAGACAGGGGCAGGCCATTAAAAATGGATCGGAAGAAGAGCGGTGATTACTGATAAAAATAAAAGGCCCCTTGCTTTCACTATGGGCATAATTTTTATATTCGACCCGCACCAAAGGAAATGGCAGAATACGAATAATCACTGCCCCATACCAAACGATTGCCCGGCGCAACCGCTTCAGGACCTGCCGACGCGGCAAGATAACCGCGCAAAGAATGATAAAAGTCCCCAACCCCGGGACGGCAACCAGAGAAAAAATCACGAAGAACAGATAAAAAGTAATATTAAGATATACTGCCTTTAAAATCCGCATTACTTATTGCCTTCTGTTTTTATCAATTGAATAAAGTTATAGATATCCCCTAAGGTGCGTATGGTCCTCACGCGTTCGTCATCCCGGATAGTCACTTTAAATTTTTTCTGCAAGGCGACCACCAGGTCAACAATATCCAGGCTGTCGAGGCCTAAATCATTGAATATATTAGCCTCCGGGGCAAGTTTATCGCCGGGTATTTCAAAAGAATCCGTAAAAACTTCGTTGGTCATACGGATAATTTCTTTCTCGATCATAACGAACCCTCCTTTTTGCAAACCAGAGCAGCGTTGATCCCGCCAAAGGCAAAACAGTTCTTAAGCAGGATATTTATCTCTTTGTTGAGCGGTTTCATTATATGTTTAATCCCCTGGCAATCCTTATCCGGCTCTTCTAAGTTTAGGGTGGGATAAATCACGCTTCTTTCCATCATCATCAATGAAGCGATTAACTCTATTGCTCCAGAGGCCCCCAGCGTATGGCCGATATTGCCCTTAAGGCTGCTTACCGGGACAGTATCGCCAAAAATCTGACGGATAGCCGCAGCTTCCTCTTTATCTCCCTGGATCGTGGCAGTAGCATGTGCGTTGATATAACCGATATCCTGGGGCGATACCGCTGCCCTTTGCAATGCCTCCTCCACGCAAAGCACAATCGCCTCCCGGTTTGATTCGCTGACGTGGCTACCGTTTCCATGAGTGCTATAGCCGATAATCTCGGCGTAAATTTTAGCCTTTCTCTTTTTTGCTTTTTCATAATCCTCAAGGATCACGATGCCGCTGCCCTCCCCGCACACTAGCCCGTCGCGCTTAGCATCAAATGGCCGGGGAGTCTTTTCGGGCTCTGATTAAAGCCTGAGGAGGCAGCAAAAAGGACATCAAAAGAACCGACAACCGTGGGATGCAAGCCTTCCGCTCCTCCGCATACCATAATATCCTGCTCACCCAGGCGAATGAGATTATACCCCGCGCCAATTGCCTGCAAGGCTGAAGCGCAGGCAGCGTTAGTCGCCATCACGACCCCGATTATGCCCAGATACTGCGCTACATTCATCGCCGCAGTGTGTGAAACACATTGAAAGAATTTTGTCGAGGTAAGTTTTGCCAAGTCATTATCCGGGAGAATTGTTTCAAATGCCTCCGCGATACTCTCCGCGCTCCCCATGGTCGAACCAATAACACAGCCGAGCCTGCTGCTGGATAACTCTTCCGGAAGTATCTTGGCATCCCTGAGGGCCTGCTGGGCCGCCTGAACAGCAAATATGCTTAATCTCCCCATAGAACGCCTGTTCTGGCGCGGGATCAATAACTCATCTTGCATCCGGACAGGCGCTCCTACGAGGCAGCGTAACCCCTTGTACTTTTGCCACTCGGGTATAAATTCAGTCGCACACTGCCCACGCTCAATCCCCGAGATAAACGCCTCTACGCTGTTACCTAAGGGAGTAACGGCTCCCACACCGGTAATCGCTACTCTCCTCAAAGAGACAACCTCCCTTCAATAAGACGGCCATACTCCTCTTTCCCGATCAAACTTCTGGCCACAATAAATGAAGACATCATTGCGCCCACAATACCCGGCAAAACCGCACTTTGTCCGGCAACATAGAGATTAACCAGCGGAAGTTTGCCAAAAAGGTTAAACTGCCCCATCTTCTGTTTTATCCCGTAGGCGTTGCCTTCAGGAGAAAACAGGTAATCCCGAAACGTCAACACCGAAGCCGCATCCAGAACACTGAAATCTTGGGCGTACTGCGGATACAAATTGCAAATACGCTCCGTGATTTTCTCAACCTTACGCGCCTTATATTCGGTATAGGCAGCAGGCCTTTTCCCCACAGAAGAATCAGCCCACTGGCTGATATTAGAGAAAAATTCCGGCTCAAAAGCAGTAATGACGCAATGCTTTTTGTCCCCGGCAACTTCTACGCTGCGTATTACTGCAAGCGCTGTCCCTCCCTTATAGGAAGGATCAAGCAAGGCGTTCAAGTCCGAGCAAGGAAGAAGAGAAACAATGCTCGGCCCGAAAGCTGAAGGGTCAGCATTTTTCACAACTCCGAAACAAGAGAAAAAACCGTTGGAGGTCTCAAAAGAAGCAACCCTGTCCAGGAATGCCTTGCTCAAGTGCTGCCGCGGCAGTATTTTCAAAACCTCATGGGGATGAATTGTAAAAGTGCAATCATCCGCGCGCACCACGTCGCCATTGTCTAACACAAATTCACCGACACAATTATTCCTGATTTCGGCGCATCCGGCAATAGAAGCATTGCAGAGGATATCGACATCGAATTGCGCAAAAAGGTCGGCAAACGCGCGGATGAACGCTTCGCCTCCATGCTCGATGCGCGCTACCGACTCATACAGCCCGCTAGCGACGCGGGCATGATTTGCAAATGATACTTCTTTAGGCTGCACACCGTAGCACAAACAATATACCGACAAAAGCCCTTTGAGGTTAGCATTAGCGGTCAAGGAACTAAGCACCTCTTCAAGGCTGATGAAATCTTCATCGATCGGTTCAGCAGAAAGAGAAGTTTTGCGTAAATTGAAGGTTACTGTTGACTGGCACACCTTCTTAACCCGCGCTAAATATGCGTTAATTGCGGTTGATTCACTCGGGAAATATTTGTGCAGTGCGGCGAAGAAATTGTCTGTGCCGGACGGCATATTATAAGCCGCGCCATCCTGTTCAAACAAAAAAAGGCTTGCTTCTGGATTAGAAAGAAAAACAGGCTTAATGCGATCCCGGATGCCCAAGACACAAAGCATATCAGTCAGGATTCCCTGAGGGGAAAAACCGCCTGTAAAATGGAATCCAGTATCAAAAGGAACGCCGTTCCTATAAAAACGAATGAGGCTCCCGCCTATATGCGGGGCTTTTTCGAGAAGAAGGACTTTCCGTCCCTGCATCGCAAGAAGTAATACTAAAGTTAATCCGCTTATGCCGCTTCCTACAACTATATGATCGTATTTTTTAGCCAAATCTGTTATGGTTAAATCGCTAAACCGCCATTGATACCGATAACCTGTCCGTGGATGTACATATCCTCTTCGGTGCAAAGAAAATTTACCACTGACGCCACTTCTTTGGACTGGCCAAAACGCCCCAAAGGGATAAGCGGCATAATTTTGTCTTTAGGAAGCTCTTTAGTCATCTCGGTATCGATTATGCCCGGAGCCACGACATTAACCAAAATGTTCTTTTTGCCTACTTCCCGCGCCAGGGCTTTAACTGCGCCGATAAGTCCCGCTTTAGAAGCAGAATAATTAACCTGTCCTGCCTGGCCGATCTGGCCGGAAGTCGAAGAAACAACGACAATGCGCCCGCGTTTCTCGCGGAGCATCGGAAAGAGCACCACGTGCATGATATTATAAAATCCATTCAGATTTGTGGAAATAACCGTATCCCATTCTTCCTTGGTCATCCAGACCATCAGGTTATCCCGCGTAATACCGGTATTATATACGACCGCATGGGGCGGCGCCTCGTCACAAACCTTGCTTAACGCTTCCACGGCCGCTTGATAATCAGAAACGTCAAATGCGAAAGTCCGGCAGGAGACACCTAACTCCTTTATCGCTTTCTTGGTTTCTTCGGCGGCCTTATGGTTACTTTGATAAGTCAACCAAATGTCCCATCCGGAATTGGCCATACGCAGGGCAATAGCCTTGCCAATACCACGGCTGCCTCCAATAATCAAAACTGTTTTTTTCATGCTTTGCGCCATATTTTAATAAAACCAGGAGATTCCGGCAAGAAACATATCAACATTTATGCCGTCATTGGGCTGTTTTAAATCAGCGTTGGAGAAATGGCGATATCTATATTCAAAACTTAAAGAAGTATCCTTCCTGAAAAAATATGAAATACCGGCGCCTATCTGAGGGGTAAACCCCCATTGCATTGATTGTTCCCGGGTATGCTGGCTAAGATAACCCACGCCCCCTCCGCTTAAAGCGTAAGGATAGATTTTTTGCGTCAAAGGATAGGAGAATTTAATGAAGATAGCCGCCCCTGCTTCGACATTGCTATCCGGGCTTACCGCGGCATTCACATATGGCTCAAGCAGAAATTCAGTGAATCCTTTGAGTTTTATATTAAGCGAGCGCGCAACGGGGTGTAAGATATCACAAAATCCAAAACCTATGGAATCTAAGTTAAAACCTAAGCGTATAATTCCGGGTATAATCTTGTATGACCCTTTTTCTTTTAGGTTGCCATGGCCATATCCCGAAATAACACCAATCTCCCTGGTATAAGGAAAACTCCATTTCTCGTCTTCTTCCTTATTCTGCACATCTGAAGCAAATGCCTCTAATGATAGGAAAAGAATAAACATAACAATTAACATCAACATCCTTCTCATTTTAGACCCCCCTTAATACCATTGTCTTGTTGATACTAGTATTTAATTTCATTACGCTTCAAGGAAGTAAACGGTGGGCTTCTTAAGAACCTTCACAATCTTTACCAGAGTCTCCAAGGAAGGTAAAGAAATTCCATTCTCATACCTAGAAATACTCTTCTGTGGGGACAATCTAGACATAACTATAAACTATCACTTTTTACAGATTATTATATCCCTTCCAGGGGAAAAAACAAGGTTTTTGTAACAGGGGCTGATTTACCTCATACTTATGAAGTTACGTGCAATTGGAGCGCCGGCAGGTGAAGAAAGAAAGTTCTTTCAGGGAAAGAAGAAGTTACAGGAATCTGTGAGGGATTTTGCTGCTGGGGACAATAATTGGTTCGAACCTCAAACTAAAAGCCACAACCCTTTTAGTTTCATATAAAAAGCCCTACGACTTCATCGCGAAATCGCAGGTCTTTCTCAACTGGCGGGGTTCTTACGACACATACGCTCTCCAAGCGCGCGCATTCGACCACTCTGCCACCTCTCCTAATATTTTGTTAGATCACTTGCCGGAAATCAAAACCGCTGATATGGACCGGTAAGAATCGTTTTTCTTTTCTACTTTCCCTGCTCTCCTGCCTTTCGGGCAACTTTCATTGAGCTGATCATAGAAGAGATGTCTCCGGAGTATTTATCCCATATGTCTGAATCATCGGCAATAAGTTGCACGCAATAGGACATTTTTGGGTATTCCGGCACAAAGAATAAATACATC
The DNA here is from genome assembly GCA_041309005.1 of Candidatus Omnitrophota bacterium. GTDB lineage: Bacteria > Omnitrophota > Gorgyraeia > Gygaellales > Profunditerraquicolaceae > PPR-0468. The sequence continues at coordinate 3,239 of JBFZAN010000017.1, read as the reverse complement.
TGCATGCGTCCTCCTTGTATAACCACGATATCCTGAAGGAGACAGGGTATGCCGTCAATATCCAGCTTCGAGACGCCCTTACTGTTTTTTTTAAGCCTTCCGGAATCTATTCCCCATTGCACTCTCTCTGCGTTTGTCTTGCACATCTCCTCTCTATCCAGGATTTCGGGAGAAGAAAACCCGGCAAAAACAAGAAGTATCCGCTTATCTCCGGCCCGCAGTTGAAAACCAGAGAGGAAGGGGAAAGTTTCTTCGCTGATGGCTTTTGAATCAGCTAACTTTGAGGCTTCCGCAAGCTCGCGGCCGCCGGTTAACATTATACCCTTCATCTCCTCTACCATCTCTTTGGACATTCTGGTCCATGTAGACGGCAAAACGACCTTAAACACCCCCTCCTGATACGCGGTATCTTCACAGATGCCCTGAAGCGGAACTGATACAAAAGTAATACATGCTAACAAGAAAATAAGGGTAGGGTATTTTTTCATTTATATTTCTCCTTTTGGTAAAATATTGCAGTTTCGGCGCCGGAATAAAGGGGACGGTTCTAATTATAAAAATACAGAAAATAAGAAACACTGTATAATTCTCTTTAAAATACAATCGTCCTTTTTATTCTTTGAATAGAGCCCGTTGCGCGATGAATGAGGGAAATTTAGAATCCCAGAAAGAAATTCTGGAAAAGATCGGTTCGAACTTTATTTTATCCCTCGCATTCGCTCGGGACGCCTGGCAGAAAGAGCGCCGCCTCGTTTTTTCGTCGGAGGCTAGCCTCCGACCCTTACTCAGCGGCACTCGATTTCCCAATAAACGGAGAGGCAGGGATTCGAACCCTGGTACCTTTTGGGTAACACGCTCTCCAAGCGTGCGCGATGAACCGCTCTGCCACCTCTCCAAAATTTAGCTTTAGGATATGTTACATTATACCAAAAAATGTGCGAAATGGTAATAAAAATGGAAGGGAATCATTGGGGAGGGAAACGTCCCCCTGGGGGGTGAAACGTCCCCTGGTTATTTTAGTATCGCTGCTGCTAATTTTCTGCCCAGCTCTTTTGCTTTTCCTAAGTCCGCTTTCCCGAGCGAGCCTTCCGGCCGGTTTTCTAAACCGCGCCCCGGGATTGTCAATAAATGATCGAGCCTTTCTTTATCTGGTCTTTATCCGTTAGAATATAGCCTCGATTACTCCCGCGACCAGCTTAAAAGGAAACGCCAGCACCTGCCCTATAAAGTGCAGCGTTGTGCCTAAGATGCCAGCTGGTTCACTTTCACTCCGTTCTTCCCTTACCTCTGTGCGCTTCTCTACTTTTGTAGCTGCGGCATCTTGCGCCTTCGCGGAACTTTCGCCGCCCGTGAAGTTGCCTTGATTATCTTGCGCCGCAGGGCCTCCGGCGGTTGTCTGCGTAGTAACCGTTTCTGACTTAACCGTACTTGAGCCGGCTGTGCATCCCGAAAATACAAACACAGCAAATAAACAAACTACCGCCAACAAAAACACTCTTTTATCCATATATCGTCTCCTTTTTGTTATTCAATAATCGCGTGCGCATAATTTATCGCTCCCTATTTTTTGGCATTCAGGTTATCCGCCGCAAATTTCCAATTGATCAGATGATCAAGCACGGCATTGACGTAATCCGCGCGGCGATTCTGACAATCCAGGTAGTACGCATGTTCCCACACGTCTATGGTCAATAGGGGCTTCGCGCCTTTAGTTAACGGCGAATCCGCATTGCCGGTCTTGACCACCTTGAGCTCACCGCCATCCTGGACGAGCCACGCCCATCCGCTGCCGAACTGAGTAGTCGCCGCGGCAGCTAACTCCTTCTTGCACGCGTCTACGGTCCCGAACGAGGCCTCGATCATTTTTTTCAATGCCGCAGGCACGTCGCCCCCGCCATCCGGAGCCAGGCTGTTCCAGTAAAACGCATGGTTCCACGCCTGCGAGGCGTTATTGAAGATCGCGGCCTTATCCGCGTTACCGGCTGTCGCGGTAATGATCTTCTCCAGCGGCATACCGGCGAATTCAGTCCCCGCTACCGCCTTGTTCAGATTGTCGACATACGCCTTGTGGTGCTTGCCATAGTGGAAGCTGATCGTCTTCGCCGAGATCACGGGCTCCAGCGCGTCCTGCGCATATGGCAAAGGCGGCAAAACATACGCAGCGGTATTTTTAATCCCGGTACCGGGTCCCATTTCTGCGAATGACAAACCGGAAAATAAAATAATCTTTGCGCATACAGCCATACCTATACTTACATTACTTACATTTACCGGATATTTCATTTGGCCTCCTTCTATTTGTTGTATTCTAATTTTGTCTGCGTATTCTGTAAATGGCTTGCGTCCTGTTTCTTTTGACTTTTTCCCACCAAGCACTCCCAGGACGCCGCCGGATAAAAAATCCCCGGCGGGCCGTTTCCGTCGGGGATAGATAATGGGGTCTGACCCCATTAGCGTCCATTGGGGTATTTTAGTATCGCTGCTGCTAATTTTCTGCCCAGCTCTTTTGCTTTTCCTAAGTCCGCTTTCCCGGGCGCGCCTTCTACGAGCAGAGGCCTGGCAGCCGGCTTTAACTCAAACCGCTCTGCCATTTTCTTAAGGCTTGCAACCGCCCTTCCCCCTCCGCCGTGGCTCACGAAACAAACGCAGGGCCTGCCGGTGATCTTGCCTTCGCAAGGGTAACAGGTCCGGTCGAAGAAATCCTTTAAGGCGCCTGCCATATAGCTGAAGTAATCCGGCGTTCCGAAGCAATAGCCGGCGCAAGAGAGCAGATCCTTGACGGTTGCTTCGGAGGCTTTTTTAAATACGACACCTACGCCGCGGGACGCTATCCCCTCTTTGACCGCAACGGCCAATTTCCTGGTGTTTCCTGTCTGGGTATGATAGATAACTAGGGCTTTAGCCATGTTTATCTGCCTTCCCCCTGGAGAGAACCGTCCCCCCTAGGGGGACCGTCCCCCTGGGGGAGAAACGTCCCCCTCGGATGCTTTGAGCGAAGTCTTTCAGGAACGCATCCTGTATTGGATTGATGTGGCCTGAAGGGCGCTTTGAGACCACCATTTTGAGGGCGTCCCGGGCGGAGAGGTTATGGGCGCGTATAAAATAGCTTGATAAGAACGTGGTGGTCCTGCCGTGGCCGTTCTTGCAGTGGATATAGGTCTTGATGTTCTTTTTGATCAGTCCCTCAAGCGTATCCAGCGCCAGGTGTATCAGCTCTATGGTGGGGGCGGCATCCTCTT
>JBFZAN010000016.1:0-3440 GCA_041309005.1 Candidatus Omnitrophota bacterium | reverse complement strand
AAAGCCGCCAAATCCAGGTCAGATTCTACCGCGTAGCGTATGGTCTCTTCTATGTCCTGCCTTGTTTCATACGGAAATCCGACAATAAACGCGGAATGCGTCCATAAACCTATTTTGTTGCAGTAGCGGATAATCTTGTCCGCCTTAACCAAATTCAAATGCGTCTTTTTGATGAACTCCTGGGTCTTCAGGCAGCCGGTTTCAATACCAAAGGTCAGCTTATAGCAGCCGCTTATTTTCATCCTGTCCAAAAGCTTTTCATCCAGCGTCCATATGGCTACGCCGTTGGGAGTGCACCATTTGATTCCCAGCTTGCTTTTGATAATGCCGTCGCAGATCGCTTCCATGCGTTTGCGGTCAAGCGTCAGGTTATCATCCTGAAACGCTATTTCCCTCACGCCGTAGGTCTTGACCAGGAACCTTATCTCTTCGATGATTTTTTCCGCCGATAACCCTCGCCAGGAGTGTCTCCAGATGCTGTGGATCGAACAATAAGGGCACTGGTAGGGACAGCCGCGCGAAGTTATCATATTCGCGCGGGGCGTCTGCATAGCGAGCATATTGCGGTACTTATCATTGAGATATATCTGCATGTCCACAAGGTCTCTGGATGGCATGGGAAGCTCGGAAATATCTTTGATAAACGGGCGCTCCCGGTTGATCTTGATGCCGCCGCCTTCCCTGACTGCAGTGCCGGCTATGCCTAAAGCGCTTTCTTTTCGCTCATACACCCTGATGACTTCTAAGAACGTCTGCTCTCCTTCTCCAATAACGGCTATATCGATATTACGGTCACTTAACACCGCTTCAGGAAGGCTTGAGGCGTGGCTGCCGCCCATCACTACCGGGATGCCGGGTGAAATGCCTTTAACGATCGCGGCGACATCGTGGCCGCCCTTGGAATGCATGGTGAACATTGCCGCGATACCGACAATATCCGGAGAAAATCTTTTGATTTCGCCCTTTATTTCTTCTTCGCTAATGCCGCTGCGGTAAAAACCGTCCTTATCAAGAACGCTCTCTCGACCGCGGAACGCATCAAGGATCTTCACCTTGGCTCCGAATGAACGCACATAAGCCGCTAAGGACATGAGCCCTAGCGGCTCATCAGCCTGTATCTCTACTTTGCTGCCGTATTGCGTAAACGGCGGATTTATAAGCAATACTTTCATAGTCGTCTCTTGCGGGCGAAAATACACAGCTTATCTGACGCCCTGCCGAAGCTATGGTCAAAGTCAAACGAAGTCATCGTATCCATCCATCGGGCCATTGACTTAAGAAAATTACATTCGGGATTTGCGCCTAATAAGAGGCTGAAAAGATAGACCGGCTTATACGCTAAAAAGGCCAATTGGTTCAGGAAAAGGCCGCCGTAATATACCTTTTCAATGACAAAAGAAGGCCCCAGTTTTTTACGGATATCTTCTAATCGATAATGCCGGTGGTATCTCAAGTAATACGCGCTCACATTCTTAAAAAGGCCGATTTTCTTTAATGACCACAAAAGCGGAGTAAATACTACATTGTCCATATCCAGCCATTCGGCGATGCCCCTGTTCGGCACTGAAAGCATAATCGCTCCCTGTGGCTTAAGCACGCGGCGAACTTCAGATATAAACCTTCCTTCATTTTCAACATGTTCCAGCACTTCAAAAAAAGTGATCACGTCAAAGGAATTGTCTTTATAGGGCAGGGTTTCCCCTGAGCCTGCCGTATAGTGTATCTTTGGAAAACGAAGGCTGCCTTCCTTGAGCTTCTGAAAGTCAAAATCCAGACCGAATTTCCTGCCTGCTTTCTGGCCCAGCAGGTTCAGCATGAACGAATAAGCGCAGCCAAGGTCCAGGAGCGAACCCGTGCCTTCAGCCATCCAATCAAAGAATAACCTCGATTTACCCGTCAAAGTACTTTTCATTGTTACCTCTCCCCGCCCTGACCGCAGACGCAGAAACTTTCGACGTATTAAAGGTCTCAAGCAATGCTTTTCTTAAACGGCCCTCCAGGCTCAAGAAACCGAACTCAGGAAATACATATTCGTAGGCGCACATAAAGCTGCCGATCAAATATTTGTAGGAAACAAACGACGTAGATTCCATCATCTGATTTATGGACAGATGGCTCGCGGCATCTTCCGCGCTCAGCCTTCTCTTTGAAAAAGGCTCATCCTGTGTAAGAAAAAGGACGTACGCCTCTTTGAGCGCCGAAGAGGCTACTACCGGCACCAGAGGTTTTTTCTTTTTCATTAAAAACGGATAGAGGCGTAGCTGCCTTAATAAAGGCAGGTCTTCGCTTTTATTGGCGTAGCAGAAACTGAAGACTTCAGGACTTAAAGGAAACGCCAGGACCTTATCTTTGGATATGATCACGAAATCGTCGCTCATGAAACTGAAGCCTTCCTGAAGCAACTCGATCACATGCTGTGTCTTGCGGGAGCCGCCCCTTCCGGCGATAAGCGTGGCCCCTCCATCTTTAGAAACTGCTGCCGCGTGGAGCAGGTAATGGTCCATCTTTGCCAGCTTCCAGGCGAGTATCGGCTGAAGGACGTAAAGGTCCATGATCAGGTCCGGGAAAAAGCACCAGGGGAAACGCGAATAATTTGCCGCGTGATGGCAAAAATTGATACGCACTTTTTCTTTTTCAATATCGAATATCTCTGCTTCCCACTGAAGGGATTTATCGCTGTCTTTAAGGTAAAGGTAATTCTTGCGGATATAAAATTTTCTGTCCAGGCACACGCAGCCTGAGGTATCCGGGATAAACCTGCCGATACTCACCTCGATATCAGGCGAAGTGACCGGGGGGACGCTGAAATGATGATAGCGCAGGTTTAAATCCTTGACAGCGTAAGGACACGCGTTTTTGACGCTGATCTTTACCAGGTTATGGATATTGAAACTGGCGTTCATGCGGCAAGTTCCTCATGATAAAAACGCTCAAAAACCTCGTTCGTATACTGCCTGGGCAGGATAACTTCAGCGACAGCAGTATCTTTGATGCTCTCAAATATCCTGTCACTCATGTTCTCCCAGAAAAAAGCTGTGCTTGAGCGGGGAAAAACGAAATTATAGGCGTAGTTCAGGCCGATCAATTCCGGGGATTCGAACCAGACGTTCAGGAAAAGCTTACGAGCCGCCTCCTCGCGGGGCAGGCCGCGGCGGATGGAGAATTTTTCCCCTTGTGTCAGAATAAATACTTTCGCGATACGGCAGCTGTCCTTGATCGCCTCCTTAAATGCGTCCTTGGCGTCGAAATTGGTAAACAGCGAAACGGTTTTCAGGCTTGCGTAATACAGCGCCTTTTTCCAGAAAAGCTCAAACTTGAGTGAAGGGTGGAACCTGATACCCAGCATCTTTTCAACATCATAGGTGAAACGCAGGTTAAACGGCACGATAAAACTGAACAGCTTGCCTTTTCCGAGAATGACCGAATCGTCCGAATAAAAA
>JBFZAN010000015.1:0-3923 GCA_041309005.1 Candidatus Omnitrophota bacterium | reverse complement strand
CGTAAAACGCCTTCATGACGCCCGCGAAGCAACTACCCGGGTCGGCTCCGTCGATAGAAATGCAGTTCTGAAAGTAATTATTGACGCCGTAATACACCGTGAAACATCCGGCATTTTCGTTTGAATTTTCTTCGCTTTTGTCGTACCTGGCGACGCAGCGCCTCAGGATATTGTACTGATTCAAAGTATAGTCGGCCCAGTCTCCCCCTAAAATAAAATGATAGCGCGCGCGGCCCCAGGCAAAGCAATCTTCGAGCAGATTATATTGCGAAGAATTTGAAGGAGGCTCTCCGTGAAGGTAGAAATTATATATCCCGCCGTCTACGGCCCCGCACTTGATGATCTTGCAGTGGCTGGGATAGTCAAGTCTGCAGTTGGACGAAGATGTGCCGCTGCCTGCGTTTTTGAAAATAAGCCCCTCGAGCTTTACGTAGGACGGCCCGCTTAAATAGACGGGCACGCGGTTCGCGGCTTGCTGCGCATCAATAATAACCCCGAAATCGACCTCAGCCCGTATCGTGGTATAGGAAGATGCCGAGCCGCCGGGGATGCCGTCCCAGGACCAGCCTGAGTCGTTGCACATCATATTGCTTTGGCCGGTATATGTGCCGCTTTTGATAATGAGCGTGTCGCCGGGGGACATAAGCCCTATACCCGACTTGATGTATTTCTTGGGGGAGGACTGGGAGCCGTTACCGCCATCGCCGGCAGCCGAGCCGTCTACATAGTACGTGGCGGCAAAAGCCGGGAGGCCGAGGGAAAAGGTTAGAACTATCGCGGCGAGAAAAATAAAATATGTTCTTTTGAGCGGGTCTCTCATCGTGTCGGATTCAGCGCGTATTTTCTTTTATGATCTCAACAAGCCTGTCGGCTATTGCTGACCACTGGTATTTCCTTAACGTGATATTATAACCTTTTTCAATGCATTTCTCAACTAATTTCTCATCTTGCAGTATTTTTTTAACCTCTGCGGTCAACTCAGACGCCGTATCTGCATAGAATAAAAAACCGTCATCTACGTTTTCGACAACTTCCTCAAGCCTTGTCGAGATCACCGGTTTTCTCATGGATAAATATTCGAACAGCTTGATCGGGCAGGCGCTGTGCGATATGGGTATTTTCTTGAAAATATTAAGGCATATGTCCATCGCGTCTATATATTTAACGATCTCCGAATGAGGGACCCCCCCGGTCAAAATTATGTTATCTAACTTCTTCAATTTAATAAGCTTTTGTACTTGTTCAAATTGCCTCCCGCCTCCCACCAAGAGGAAAGTATATTCTGGTAAAAGGGCCGCCGCCTTGATTATCAGGTCAAAATCGATAAAGTATTCGAAAGAACCGATAAAGCCGATGACCGGATTCTTGAATTGCGCCCTGATCGCCGAGCCGCTGCCAAAACGAGTCTCGCTTAAGTCTACCCCATTAGGTAAAAGGTACGCCTTAGCCCTGTACTTGGCGTCAATCCGTTTTAGCAATGACTGGGAAACCGATAAAATAATATCGCTTTTTTCCAGCATGGCGTTTAAAAGGGCCTCTCCCGTCTTAACGGCTAATCTGTTGCTAAATTGCCCAAGCTCCTGCCTGAGCATGGCGATGTAATCATCAGCGAAATCGAATATCTTCACGCAGCGGTTCACTTTTATGAGCGGATACTGGGGGATATTGTAAAGGAACAGAACGTCGATATCGTGCTCTTTAATGAGCTGGTTTACCTTTTTGATGGATTTAAAACTGTAATAACCTTTTTTCACCAGTTTGTTTAAGGGGAATTTATAATCCCAGAAACGCCGGTTAATCCTGATTTCGTGGAGAAACAGGTTGACGGGCAACTCCACGTCTATCTCCTGGAAATTCGTCTCCGCGATGTCATGGGCAGGAGCCTGGATGACATGAACAGTATGGCCCGATTGCGCCAGGCGCGTAAAGATCTGCTGGTACCTTGACCAGTTCACCGCTTTCCAGCGGGCCATGTAAGGGAATAGAAAATTCATCCGGGGCTCCTATGCGCGTTTTCTATAATAGCCTTTACGATCCTGCGTGCCGCGCGGCCGTCCCCATAGGGGTTGACCGCTTTTGACATCCTGCGGTATCGGACGCTATCCCGTAATAAGAGGCCAACTTCCCTGACGATCCTTTCGGTATCGGTGCCAACCAGCCTGGCTACTCCCGCGGTAATACCTTCTGGCCGCTCTGTCTTCTCTCTCATCACCAGCACGGGCTTTCCAAAAGCGGGAGCTTCTTCCTGTATCCCTCCGGAATCAGTAAGCACAAGATACGCTTTCTTCAACAAAAAAGTAAGTTCATGATATTCAACAGGATGAGTGAGATGCACTCTGGGGATACCGGAAAGCATTTTATAGACCGGCCCCCTCACGTTAGGGTTCAAATGTACCGGATAGACGACCTCTACATCTTTGTAGCGCTCGACTATCCGCCTGATCGCGCTGCATATACCCGTCAAGGGGCTGCCGAAATTTTCCCTGCGATGAGCGGTTACCAACAGCAGCTTCGATCTGACACCGATCTTAAAATTAAAGTTAACTTTTTTATGGCGTTTGGCTATCATATACAAAGCATCAATAACCGTATTGCCGGTCAGAAAAATATTTTCCTTTCCTACCCTCTCTTTCGCCAGCGAAGCGGCCGCGATCCTGGTCGGAGCAAAATGATATGTCGCCAACACACTGATCATGCGCCGGTTGATTTCCTCGGGAAACGGTTGATATTTGTCGTCCGTGCGTAATCCCGCTTCGACATGACCCACAGGGACCTTCTGATAAAAACCGGCGAGCGCCGCCGCCATTGCCGTGGTTGTGTCGCCCTGGACCAGGATAAGCTGCGGCTTTACTTTCGCGATCGCCTGCGTAAGGACTTTTACCGCAGCGGCAGTAAGCGAATCAAGGCTCTGGTTTTCCTGCATCAGATCAAGGTCGATATCAGGGTTGATATTAAAAAGGGACAGTACCTGGTCAAGCATCTGCCTGTGCTGCCCGCTTACGCAGACGACCGTATCGAAAAGCCCCGCGCGCCCTTTGAACGCTTTTACGACCGGCGCCATCTTAATCGCTTCCGGCCTGGTGCCGAATATGATCATCACTTTAGTCTTCGCCATAGGTAATCCTTATATTATTGCGCCGCCTGTTTCATTCCGGCTGCTATCTCCTGGTACGTAGCAACCCATATGTCATCTTTTTTCTGCGTCACATACTCAAGCACGCTGGAAAAGCCTTCCATTTTAACGATATCATACGGATCGATATAGATATTCAGGTACGCGCTGTTTTTGACGGCGATATCGACAAGATGTTTTGCGAGCGCGATATAATGGCCCTGGCTCCAGTGTATAAGGGAGTGGATCAGCCTCCTGGAATGCAGTGAATGCCACGTGTCGAATACGGTAAAGGGATGCTTCGGGCAGGTGGTAAGAGGGAATTCGAGTATCCCCGCTTCCGCGAAAAACGGCATGCCGTAAGAAGGGGTATTCGTAAGCCAGGTTGAAGAAGAATACGAGTAACCGATCTCTTTTAAAATACCGTAGATCTCCGGGGTAAAAAGGTTCTTAAAGTGCGGTATCCTGCACCCTGAAGGCTCGTAGTTCAGCACTTTCCTGCAAACCTCGTGGCACTTTTCTATTTCTTCTTTTTTCTCCGCGCGCGGGATGTCCTTAAACTTCCTGCCCGGGTTTAAAAACTCGTTATCCGGATGCGAGTAGGTATGGTTCATGATCTCGTGGCCGTATTCCAGGATCATTGCGTGCTCGCGGGGGTACTGCTCGATCCAGTGGCCCACGCAGGCAAAACTCGCCCTCAGAGAAAATTGTGAAAGGAGCTTGAGCACATGGGGAAGGGCTTTCGCGTCGGCGGCATAGTCGCAATCAAACGATATTGTCAGCGCGGATTTTTTCTGTTTCCAGGGGACCT
>JBFZAN010000014.1:0-37579 GCA_041309005.1 Candidatus Omnitrophota bacterium | reverse complement strand
CCTTGAATACGACCCTGGACTTCTCTATCGCAAGCGTCACTTCCCGTTCGTCTATCTCCGAGATATCAGTCCAGTCTATCACCGCGTAGCGGCGGTTGATGAAGCCCGTGCGCACGATAAGCCGGGATGACTGCGGGTACACTTCGCTGGGCTTGACGATGATATCGTATACTTCTGCGACCAACTCCCCGTTCTTATCGATGACCCTCCTGTCCATAAGCTGGGAGAAATAGGTGAAGATCTGCTTTCCGTTCTCTTTTGCCAGAATGGGCTTATTTTGATTGTTCATAGATCCTTACCTCGGTGCCGGGGAATTTTTTTTCCAGCGCGGCCGCTTTTTCTTTACCCAGCACGAATATGGAGGTAGCTAACGCGTCGGCGGTTACGCCGTCGGGCGCGATCACCGTCACGGAGGCGATGCCGCTCTCCGCGGGATATCCGGTTGTAGGGTCAAAGATATGGGCGTAGCGTTTCTTGCCTTGAAAGAAAAACTGCTCGTAGTCGCCCGACGTTGCCACTGACCTGTCTGTCAATTGCATACTGCTTGAGGCATTGGGCCCGCGCGGGTCCCGGACAGCCACCTCCCAGGGTTCGCCGTACTTATCCCCCAGGCAATAGACCTGTCCGCCGGCGTTTATCAGGCAGCTTATTACCCCCGCGGCTTTTAACCTGCGCACCGCGCAATCAAGGGCGTACCCCTTGGCAATAGCGCCCAGATCGACCTTCATTCCGGGAAGCCTAAATTCTACCACACTATCGCCGGTATTCAAAATAATTTTGTCGCTTCCCACCAGCGACAGCGCGCGCGTTATTTCGCCCTCACCGGGGACCGCGTAATTCTTTCCGGTAAAGCCCCAGAGGTCTGCCAGCGGCGCGGCCGTGATATCAAATGCGCCGCCAGTCAGTTTCCAGAACTCCACCGATTTGCTGATAATAAAGAACGTTTCAAAGCTTACTTTTAATCTTCCCGCTTTGTTTAGCCGCGAGACCTCGCTGCCGGGAAGGTATTTGCTCAAGAGATTCTCAATACGCTTCATCTCTTCAAAGGCGATCCCGCAGGCCCTTTTGTCCGCAGAAACAACCTCGACGAAGGTGCCCATCATCACGCGGGTCTCTTTATACAGAGGGCGATGCTGGCAGCCGCTTAAGAACCCGCCCGAAAGCGCGCATACAAGCAATCCCCTGTTCAGCGCGCGAAACACTGCCGTTTCCATGTCGGTTTATTTCCTTATCGCTTTCAATAACGCCTGGGCGGATGAAGTGTTGATAACGTCCCCGCGGGTAAGCCAGCCGCGGCGCGCGACGGCAACGCCGAAGCTGATCGCCTGGAGATGCTCGGTAGCGTGAGCGTCGGTATTGATCGCCAGCTTTACCCCCATATCTTTTGCCCGGCGGCAATGGAGGCTGTCCAGGTCAAGCCTTTCCGGGAATGAATTTATCTCCAGCGCCGTATTTGTTTCCTTCGCGCGCCTGAATACCCTGTCGAAATCGAACTCGTAGCCCTGCCGCGTGCCCCAAAGCCTTCCCGTAGGATGCGCTATGATATGCACGAACCTGTTCTCGCAGGCGCTACAGAGCCTCCTGGTAAGCTGCTCGCTTGATTGCTTGAATCCGGTATGGATTGCCGCCACCACCACGTCGAATTCTTTCAGGACAAAGTCGGGATAATCTATCCTGCCTTCGGAATCTATATCGACCTCGGTGGCAAAGAGGACTTTAAAATCTTTCCATTTCCGGTTTAGCGCGTCCACTTCCTTCTTTTTCCTTTTAAGGTCGCCGCTCGTAAGGCCGTGGGCGATTTTAAGGCTCTGGGAGTGGTCGGTTATAGCGATGTAGCTATAGCCTAATTTTCTGGCGGCATTCGCCATCTCCTCCACGGAATTGCCTCCGTCCGACCAGGTGGAATGCGCGTGCAGGTCTCCCCGGATGTCCTGGAGACGGACCAGATCAGGCAGCTTCCCTTTTTTTGCCAATTCGATCTCTCCCGTATCCTCCCTTAGCTCCGGCTCGATATACGAGAGGCCGAGCTTCCTGAATATTTCTACTTCGGTCTCCCCGCACACCAGCTTTTCGTTCCTGAACACCCCGTATTCGTTTATTTTTAAGCCTTTTTTTATCGCCAGCTGCCTTAACTTGATATTGAAATCTTTGGAGCCGGTAAAATAAAGCAGCGCCGCGCCGAATGACTGTTTCTTGACCACCCGGCAGTCCACCTGCACGTCGTTATCGGTGCGCACCGACGATTTTGTCTCACCCTGCGCCAGGACGTCTTGTACCGAAGGGCCGGCCGTGAACGCGTCCATTATTTTCTTAGGGCGGTTTGAGATCACCAGTATGTCTATATCCCGTACCGTCTCTTTTTGCCTGCGCAGGCTCCCGGCCGCGGTAACCGTCTTTGCTTCGGGTAATTTCATCAGCGCGCCCGTGAACTCCCGGGCGATGAGGGTCGCCTCAGCCAGCGTCATGCGCTCCCTGCCGCGGCTATACACCTCGATCCCTTTCAGAATGTTTTCCACGGTCTTCTTCTTGATGCCGGGGATGCCCTCCAGCGTGCGCTTCTCAATGGCTTCTTTGAGGTCGTCAATGCCCTTTACGGCTAACCGCTCATACAACAGCCTGGCGGTTTTTGGGCCGACGGAAGGAATAGCGAGCAGTTCCAGGAGCCCTTCCGGCACGCTCTTCTTTAGCTCCTCGAACATCCTGATCGTTCCCGTCTCAAGATACTCTTTTATTTTATCGGAGAGGTCTTTTCCTATGCCGGGTATTTCCCGGAGCCTGTCCTGCCGGGAGAAATCGGCGACGTCCTGCGACAGCCCTTCGATGTTCAAGGCCGCCCTTTCATAGGCGCGTATCCTAAAAACGCTTTCTCCTTTGATCTCCAGTATGCCTGCAATGCTGCGGAATATCCCGGCGATCTCCAGGTTCTTCATGTCCGCTTATCCTCTAGGAAAGGCTTGCGCCATAACTTGATTCAATGGTCTTTACCAGGTCCAATAAAAGCGAATTTACCGGCACCGGTATCCCCGATTCCTGCCCCTGGCGCACGATGACGCCGTTAATAAAGTCTATCTCCGTCTTCTTCTTTTTCAATACGTCCTGCAACATCGAAGACACATTGCCGCCTGTTGCCTCGCATACCGCTTCTACTTTCGCGAGAGGGTCGTCGTAACTGAGTTTAATTCTCTTTCTTTTGGCGACTTTTGCCGCCTCGGTCACCGCGTCCCTCAAAATCCTGCGCGTGCTTTCAAATTCTATCAGTGAGCCGTTATGCAGGCGCGTGACGGCGCTTAAGGCGTTTATGCCGGCATTGACGATCAGCTTGGACCACAACAGCCCCTTTAAGTCGCGCGATATCATCGTCTTAAGGCCAGCCTTGTTAAAGGCCTCCCTGACGGCCCGCATCTGGACGGGGATCTTCCCGTCCAGGCGCCCGATCACCGTCTCGCCCTTGCCCGCTTGTTTCACCCGCCCGGCGCCAAGAGAGATAGCCCCCAGGTTAGTAACGCCTCCGATCACTTTTTCCTCTCCCACCACTTCGCTCACGACTTCGATATTGCCGATCCCGTTTTCAAGCGTCAGGACAAAGGTATCCTCTCCCACCAGGGGTTTCGCCTGCAGTATCGCGGCCTTTGTGTCGTAGGCCTTCACACACATGATCGCCAGGTCCGCTCCCCCTATCTCTTTTGCCTCTGCCGTCGCTTTTACGCGCGCCTGCCAGCTGCCTGAAGGGCCTTCTACCGTAATTCCCTGCTGGTGTAATTTCAGGGCCCTGTCTTTGTGTTTGTCCAGAAGCCAGATATCCTCTTTTGACCTCGATAAGAACGCGGCGAACAAGCACCCCACCGCGCCGGGGCCGACAATGGCTATTTTCATGCTATCCTCCCGATAATGTAGTAAGCACCTTCTGCGACTTAAGCTCCTTTTCCAGGTGAAAGTTCAGGAAAGAATCGAGCACGAGATTCAATTCTTTTTTTATCTGGGGGTTCAGCCCCAGGTTGAGGTTGCTCTTGAAATCATTCCTCTCGATATGCAGGATAGTGGCTATGGTGCCCCTGAAAATGGAACGCGACGCAAGGTCGCGCCCCCAGCAACGGTCGCACAAAAGCCCCCCCAGGTTCATGCTGAATTTTGATTGGGCAGCAATTTTGGAGCCGCACTGGACGCAGGAATCAAGCTGCGGCTTGAAACCCGATAACGCCAGTATCTTTATTTTAAATATAGCCATGATCTTTTCTGGATTATGCGTAGCGGCCAATTCAAGGAGCGTGGCCAAAAGCAGGTCGAATACCTCGGGGTTCTGTTCTTCCTGGGCCATCACGGTGTTAATGATCTCTACCGCCACGCTCGCCAGCGCGATCTTCGCGATATCGGTCCTAAGCCGTGAAAAGTCATCCTTCAGGTCGCACTGGCTCACCAAGTGCACGGCGGAATTGCGTTTCCTGTAAAAGACTATGTCGTTGGAAGAAAAAGGCTGGACGGCGCTGCCGAATTTAGCGGGCTCTTTCCTGATGCCTTTTAAAAGGCCGGTGATCTTGCCGAAGGATGACGTATAGAAGTTGACGATGATCGACGTCTCGCGGACATCGTAGCGGTCAAGGACTATCGCCTGGGTCGAGTGTATGGACATCTCGGTAGGGGTAAAGTTTCCAGTATCAACTCGGCCTTTTTCTGCATCACTCGCCTGTCTTTTTCGCCGGCGTCATCGTAGCCGATCAGATGAAGTATGCCGTGGACCACGTACAGGTACAGTTCGTAGTAGGGGGAGGTGTTGAAGATCTTCGCGTTACCGACGGCGGTGTGCGCGGAAATCAGTATATCGGCGCACAAGGCGCCCGCTTTGGCGCTTAAGTCAAACGCGAGCACGTCGGTAGGCGCGTCTATCCCCAGGTATTTCTTATTGAGCTGCCGTATCTTTGCGTCACCGACGAAACAAATGGTCAATTCTGCGGATGAACGAATGCCTTCTCGGGACAGGACCTCAAGGGCTATTCTTTTTATCGTCGTGGGGCTGATTGGGAGCTTCTTTTGGAGGTTTCTTATTGTTACTTTCGTTTTTCTCATCGGGATAATTAACGCGGCTGTGGTATATGCCGCTTAAGATGCGGATGAATACCGAAGAGATCCTCTCAAGGTCTTTTAAGGTCAGGTCGCATTCATCCAGCTGGCCGTCGATGAATTTATTGTTGACGATCTTGTGCACGAGCTCTTCGATCTTGGCGACCGTGGGCTCTTTAAGCGCGCGCGTGGCCGCCTCCACGGAATCCGCAAGCATCACTATGGCCGTCTCCTTGGTATTTGGTTTTGGCCCGGGATAACGGAACACATCCTCCTTTATTTCCTGGTCTTCATCCACGTTTTCAAGCGCCCGCCGGTAAAAATAGTACACGAGGCTGTTGCCGTGATGCAGCTGGATGAAATCTATAAGGCGGCCATTGAGCCTGTATTTCCTGGCCAGTTCGATGCCGTCCTTGACGTGGTTCATGATCACCAGCTTGCTTATGCTGGGAGAAAGCGCGTCATGCTTATTCCCGGTGAGCCCCTGGTTCTCGCTGAAATATTCCGGCTTCTGGAGCTTGCCTATATCGTGGTAATACGCGCCTATCCTGGCCAGCAACGCGTTCGCCCTGACCGCCTGACAGGCCGCTTCGGAAAGATTGCCGACGATCAGGCTGTGATGATAGGTGCCCGGGGCCTCCAGCATCATGCGGTTAAGCACCGGATGGTTGAAATCCGCCAATTCCAGGAGGCTTATGTTGGTGATCGTCTTGAAAAGGAACTCGAAGATCGGCAGCACCCCCAAGACGATGATGGCGCAGATGATGCCGTTACAAAGGACCACCAGGTAAGACTCGGGGTCCATCACCCTGTAGCCGCGGATGAAAAATAACAGCAGTACCTGCGTAACGCCGATAATAAAACCGGCCCTCAGGATAGTGATGCGCCGGCGCGCGCCGTAGACCAAGAGCGCCGACAGGATGCCGCTTGCGAACAAAAGTATCCCCAGGGAAAAATTGTTCCCCGCAAGCCCCGCGACGGTCAGCGAACAGGCAACGGTCAGCAGGAACGCGATGACCAGGTCGTTAAACAAGATCGTCACAAGCATGACCACCGCGCTGAAAGGTATGAAGAACACGGACCAGCTGCGGGAAATAATGAGGTGGCTGGCGCCGAAAAGAATGATGAATAAAAAGGAAAGGTGCAGGAGTATATACGGCTGGACGCGCGCGCTCCTGTAGACGCACTTAAAGTACACGACTAACAGGACCAGCGCGGTCGTAATGGACAGGTCAAGGCCGGCTGCATAGCTCAAGAAGAGCGCCGCCAGGATGCCGAACGCATACGTCATGAACCTGCGGGCGTTACCGGAGATCTTTAACAGGCTGGAAAGATGCTCTGCGCTATACATTGCTGCGTTCCTTTTCGTAGGCATTGATTATCTTCTGCACCAGCTCGTGGCGCACCACGTCGAAACCCGT
Source organism: Candidatus Omnitrophota bacterium (assembly GCA_041309005.1). Taxonomy (GTDB): domain Bacteria; phylum Omnitrophota; class Gorgyraeia; order Gygaellales; family Profunditerraquicolaceae; genus PPR-0468. The sequence continues at coordinate 31,103 of JBFZAN010000014.1, read as the reverse complement.
AAAATGGATGAACTTTATGCCTTCTATATCCTTGAGTAACTCCTCGGCCTGGAGGAGCCCGGCGGGTTTGCCTCCGGGCAGGTCGCTTTGCGTGACGTCGCCGGTAATGACCACCTTGGAATCGAACCCCAGGCGGGTCAGGAACATCTTCATCTGCTCGGCGGTGGCGTTCTGGGCTTCATCAAGGATGATGAACGCGTCGTTTAAGGTCCTTCCCCTCATATAGGCCAGCGCCGCCACCTCTATGATGCCTGTTTCCAGGTACTTCTCTATACGCTCGGCTTCCATCATATCATACAAGGCGTCATACAGGGGACGCAGGTACGGGGAGATCTTTTCGTACATGTCCCCGGGCAAGAACCCGAGAGACTCCCCCGCCTCTATCGCCGGGCGCGTAAGTATGATCCTGCGGACCTCCTGGTTCTTAAAGGCCTCCACCGCCGAGGCCATGGCAAGGTAGGTCTTACCCGTTCCCGCGGGGCCGATGCCGAAGACGATATCGTGTTTCTTGATCGCCTCGACGTATTCCTTTTGCCCCTTGGTCTTCGGCTCTATCGATTTATAACTGGACGATTTATAAGACACCGCGGGCAGGTCAAGCACCTCCTGGACAGGCTTTTTCTGTTTGAAAGCGTCTACCGCGGCATGCAGGTTCAGCCCGCCGAGTGTGCCTTCCTGGCGGCGTATGTGCTGCAAAAGATACTCTATCAAACCGAATGCCTTCTGGGAATGATGCGCGGTGCCGCTTATCTTCAAGCGCTCTCCCCTTACCGAGATCTTTACCCTGAATTCCTTTTCGATAAATTTGATATTGCGGTCGTGCGGCCCCAGGAGCGCCTGGGCTTCGCGGGTAGTCTCCAGGGCAATTATTTTATCCATCTTTATTTAAGGTTTTCTTCGGTCTCTTGTAACTTCTCAACGGGGATATTGATGACTTGCCCCGGGTAGATCCTTTCGGGAGTCTTAAGCATATCTTTATTCGTTTCGAAAATACGCTGCCATTTCCTGGTGGTGCCGAAGAACCGCTCTGAGATCTTCTGCAGCGTGTCGCCTTTTTGCACGGTGTATGCCTGCGTCTCTAAAGGGCTCGTGAAACCGGGCGCCTTCTGCCGTTGGACCCTGGTGATATAGCCGCGGTTGCCCCACGCCTGCGTATCCTCTGATTTCTGCGCTTCCAGCCGCTCATTGACCGGCACTTTCGGCCTTCCTTCAAATTTGATCGGCGGATGCAGTTCTACCTCTAACACGCGCATGGTGCGGGTACGTTTTCTCTCCACCGGTTCGGCGCCAAGCGCCTCACCCCGCAGATAACCCTGGTTGCCGGAATCTACCACCTGGTCGAGCCTTTCTCTGGTTACCGGATACGACCGTACCACGCAGCCTGAAAGCATTACCACGGCCGGCAACAGAAGCGCGGACGCAATGTATCTGCCAAAGCCCCGAGCGCATGTAGTGTTCATTTTTCTTTCCCCCTTGTCTTGATCGTTATACCGAGCTCCTTGAGCTGCCGCTCATCGACCTGCGAAGGAGCGCCCGTCAACGGGCAGTACGCCTTCTGTGTCTTGGGAAAAGTGATCACTTCCCGGATGCTGTCTACGCCTGCCATGATCGCCAGGAGCCTGTCCAGGCCGAACGCGACCCCGCCATGAGGCGGCGCGCCGAATTTAAACGCCTCCAGGAGAAAGCCGAACCTCTTACGCGCCTCCTCTATTTCGATGCCGATGATCTTGAATATCCTTTCCTGCAACTCGGGGCTGTGTATCCTTATGGAGCCGGAGCCTATCTCCATGCCGTTAAGCACCAGGTCGTAGGAACGGGACTTCACCTCCCCGGGCGTCTTTTCGAGGATATCGAGGTCGGTTTCAGACGGCGCGGTAAAAGGATGGTGCTCGCTTTCCCAGCGCTGTTCTTCCTGGTTATATTTGAACAGCGGGAAATCCAGCACCCAGGCAAACGCAAAATCCAGGTTTAATTCTTTCCTGAGGTCGGGCTTGTCACAGCCGTATCTTTCCCGGGCCTGGGCGTATGTCAGGCGCGGGAACGGCACGGCAAGTTCGATACCTTTTACCTCCCTGAATATCGCCTGCATGACGGCCTCGCTCAAACTGAATACGTCTTCTTCTTCGACGAACGACATCTCTATGTCCAGCTGGGTAAACTCCGGCTGGCGGTCGGCGCGCAGGTCTTCGTCCCTGAAACATTTGGCGATCTGGTAATATTTTTCAATCCCCGAAACCATCAATATCTGCTTGAATAACTGAGGTGACTGGGGCAGGGCGAAGAATTCACCCGGGTTCAGCCTGGAAGGCACCAGGTAATCGCGCGCGCCTTCAGGCGTGGATTTGGTAAGGATAGGGGTTTCGCACTCGATGAAATCCTTCTTATTCAGGAGATCGCGGATGACCTTACAGGTCTCATGGCGAAGCATAAAATTATCGAACACACTCTTCCTCCTTAAGTCCAGGTACCGGTATTTGAGCCTCATCTCCTCGGTGACGTCAAGGTCATCCCTGATCTCAAAAGGAGGCGTCAGGCAGGTATTCAGGATATCCATCTCAAGCGCCAGGACCTCTATCTCGCCCGTAGGCAGCTTTTGATTGACCGTGCCCTGGGGCCTCTTGTTGACCTTCCCCTTCACCTTCAGCACAAACTCGCTTCGTATGTCCTGGGCCTTTTTATAAGACTCCCCCGCTTCCTTGGGGATGAACACTACCTGCGTGAGGCCGTAGCGGTCGCGCAGGTCTATGAATATAAGTTTGCCGTGGTCGCGCCGGTTGGCGACCCATCCGCATAATGTTACTTCAGCGCCGGCATCATGCGCGTTTAATTGTCCGCAGGTATGAGTTCTTAGCATAGGGTTTTCTGCAAGGCCGCTGCCAACGCGCCTCTTTCGACTTCCTTTTGTTCCCCGGAAACCATATCTTTAAGCATAACCGTTTCTTTTTTCAGTTCGTCTTCACCGAGTATCAGCACGCACGCGGCGCCCAGGTCATTTGCCTTACGCAGCGCTCCTTTCAGGGATTTGTTCTCGTAATCCGTGTCGCAGGAGACCCCGCCGGCGCGTAAAGACTCAAGGAGCTTTACTCCTTCCCGCTTCGCCTCTTCTCCCAGGGCGATCAGGTACACAAGCCGCGTGCGCGTTGCGGCTGTTTCCTGGCGCCTTACCAATAAAAGCCTTTCCATGCCGAACGCAAAGCCTATGGCCCCGGCGCTTGGCCCCCCGAGCTGGCTGATCAGGTTGTCGTATCTTCCTCCCGCGCCCAGGGCGTTTTGCTGCGGCCCCAGCTCTTTATGCGCCGCTTCGAACACCGTGCGCGTGTAATAGTCAAGGCCGCGCACCAGGGAAGGTGAAAGCCGGTAGTTTATTTTTAGGGCGTCACGGCCTGCGGTAACGCGGGTAAAAGGCTCCTTGCATTCCGGGCAAAGATAGGAATTACCGATAGAAAGCGCCTCCACCGCCTGCTGGCACGCTTCGTTCTTGCAATCCATGATCCTTAAGATATTACGCTCGAACCTGCCCTTACAATCGTCGCAAAGCCCGCCCAGCTTATCGCCTAAACCGGCGCGCAACATATCCGAGAGCGCTGATTTGTCTTTGGCGCAGCCAAGGCTGTTTACCTTAAGTTCATAGCCGTCTATGGCAAAGGCCTTAAGCAGCTTGTCAGCCAGGGCGATCACCTCCACATCCAGCGCCGGATCCTGGGAACCTATCGCTTCGCAGCCGATGTGATGGAATTGGCGAAGCCGCCCCTTTTGCGGCCGCTCCATCCTGAACATCGGGCCCATATAATAAACCTTCATAAAGCCGGTGGTTTTATCCAGGCTGTTTTCGATATAGGCGCGGGCTATGGAAGCGGTGGCTTCAGGGCGCAACGCAAAAGCATCCGAAGAGGATTGTATCAGGAACATCTGCTTCTGGACGATCTCCGCGCCATCCCCCAGAGAGCGGTTAAAAAGCGAGGCTTCTTCGATCAAAGGAGGACGTATCTCCCTGTAGTTATACAGCGAGAAGGCCTCTCGGCTTATGGCTTCGATTGTTTGCCAGACATCTATCTGATCAGGCAGGATATCTTTTGTCCCGGGGATTCTCTTAAACATACGTAACGCTACAGATACGCACACCCGACCGCAGGCGAAAAGAAGCAAGCGATCGGGCCGTTTCTTTTAAGATCAAGCGTAACTTATTTTACCCTTTTTTTCATCTCTAAACCGGATTTAAACACTACTACTTTCCTGGGGGGAACCGGTACTACCTGTCCGGTACGAGGGTTTCTACCAGTGCGGCTTTTTCTTTCTTTTATCTTGAACACGCCGAAATTACGCAGTTCAATCTTTTCTCCTCTTACCAGCGCGTCAACGATGCAGTCAAAGGTCTTCTGCACCACCTTTTTCACATCTGTCTGTTTCAAATTGGTCTCGTCAGAAACTTTGAGGATGATGTCCTTTTTGGTCATATACTCACCTCCTTGTCGCCACAGAGCGTGCGGTCAGGAAACGCCGCATTTTCGTGGTTGCAACTATAATATCGCCAAAAACTTACGATTTCAAATCAGCCTTAACTATAACACAAAAACCCATTCAGGTCAACAAAAAACAATACCCAGCGGCCGGGAAGCCCTACACTACCAGAGACAGCCTTTCCTGGCCTAAGAGGTCCTCGATCTCCTGGATGAGGTTTTCGGACGGCGAAACAAAGAACTCTTCGCCCACCACTAACTGTATCCTCGCTTTGGAAGGGGTATCTAAATGCAAATAGACGGGGGTTTTGCCGGGATACATACTGAGCAGTGTTTTTAAGCTTTCAAAAAGGTTATCCCGTATTCCGGAGAGGTTAAGCGATACCGACGTGATCAACGAATAGATCTGGTCTATGGGGAACATGTCGTTGACGATTATCTTGGGGGTATCCTCTTTCAGGTTCAATTTGCCGCGCACCAGAGCGACGATATTCGGCTGGATATAAGAAGACACTTTCTGGAATGCCTGCGGGAATACCAGGACTTCGACCGCGCCTTTGAGGTCTTCGAGCTTCAGGATCGCCATCTTTTCCTGGCGCTGCCTGGTAATAGTGTGCTTGATCTTGGCGATCAGGCCGACAACTTTGATGGAATCCTGGTCATTGAGCAGATGCAGGTCGCTGATGGCGGTAGAGCTGAACCTCTTTAACTGCTTGGCGTAGCGGGCAAGGGGATGGCCTGTCACGTAAAACCCCAGCATCTCTTTTTCAAAGGAAAGCAGCTGCGTCTCGGGCCATTCCTTGATCTGCACAGCTTCCGCGATCGCTCTACTTTTAAAACCGTTCTGCTTCTGCGAAGAATCCGTGTCAAAGAAAGACAATTGCCCCTTAAGCCGGTCTTTCTGCGACTTCGAGGAGAACTCCATGATCCTTTCAAGCGAGGCGAACATCTGCGCGCGGGGCGCCTTGAACGTATCCATGGCGCCGCACTTGATCAGGCTTTCCAGGACCTTTTTATTGACCAGCCTCAGGTCGCTTCGCTGGCAGAGGTCTTCTAAGGAAACAAACGCCCCGGTCTCACGCCGCGAGGCAAGTATGGACTCGATAGCCCCTCTGCCCACGTTTTTCACCGCCAGGAGGCCGAAGCGGATCTTGTTATTATCGACCACCTTAAAAAGGGCCTCGCTTTCATTGATATCGGGAGGCAGTATCTCGATACCCATGCGCTGCGCTTCGTTCACGTATTCGACGATCTTATCGGTATTGTCCCGTTCCGAGGTAAGCAGCGCGGACATGAATTCAACGGGGAAATTCGCCTTCAGGTACGCGGTCCGGTAGGAGATAAGCGCATACGCGGCTGAGTGGCTGCGGTTAAAGCCGTACCCCGAAAAATACTCTATATTATCGAATATCTTGGAGGCGGCGGATTCGGGGACGGAGTTCTTTATGCATCCGGTGATGAAATTCTTTCTCTGCTGCTCCATGACTTCAGGGATCTTCTTGCTCATCGCCCGGCGTAAAAGGTCTGCCTGTGCAAGGCTAAAGCCCGCCAGGACGGAGGCGATCTGCATTATCTGCTCCTGGTATACCATGATCCCGTAGGTGTCCTTGAGTATGGGCTCTAATTTCTTGTGGTCATATTTGATGGGTACCTTGTTGCGCTTACGCTGTATGAAATCAGAGAGCATGCCGGAGCCCATGGGGCCGGGCCGGTACAACGCCAAAAGCGCGATCAGCTCCTCAAAACGCTCCGGCTCAAGCTTTTTAAGCAGGTCGCGCATCCCGGAACTTTCTATCTGGAACACCCCCATGGTCTGGGCGCCGCATAAGAGCTTGTACGTCTTTTCGTCATCCAGAGGGATATGTTCGATATCGATGTCGGTGTTCCTGGTCCGCTTCACCATTTTTACGGCCTGGTCTATGACGGTCAGGGTCCTTAAGCCTAAAAAATCGACCTTCAAAAGGCCGATCTTCTCTAAAATGGACATGCCGTAACCGCTGGTTACCTGGTCGTCCTGCGTCTTGAACAACGGCATGTAATTATTTAACGGCTTATCCGCGATCACCACCCCTGCCGCGTGGATCGACGCGTGGCGGTTAAGGCCTTCCAGCGACAAACCTATGGTGATCAGCTCTTTGATCTGCGGGTCGTTCCTGTAGAGGTTGCCCAGTTCCGGCTCGCTCTCCAGCGCGGCCTTGAGCGTGGTGCCGAGTTCGGGCGGGATCATCTTAGCGATGCGGTCTACCTCTGCGTAACTCATACCCATTACTCTGCCCACATCCCTTACGACCGCGCGCGCCTGCATGGTCCCGAAGGTGATGATCTGCGCGACATTCTCCTGGCCGTATTTCCCGGTGACGTAATCGATGACCTCCTGCCTTCTTTCGTAGCAGAAATCGATGTCGATATCGGGCAGCCCCATCCTCTCGGGGTTCAGGAACCTCTCGAACAGGAGGCTGTACTGTAAAGGGTCTATATCGGTGATCCCCAACAGGTAACTTACCAGGCTCCCCGCGGCGGAGCCGCGCCCCGGCCCCACGGGGATGCGGTTGCTTTTCGCGTAATGGATAAAGTCCCAGACGATAAGAAAGTAACTGGTAAAACCCATGCTCTTGATGATCTTCAGCTCATGCTCGAGCCTCGCCCTTATCTCGTCGGTGGCGCCCTGATATCTTACCTTGAGGCCGGTTTCGCAAAGGCCTTTAAGGAACTCCTCTTTGGTCTCGCCCTGCGGCGCTTCATATTTAGGCAGGTGCACTTTAGAAAAATCAAGCTCCAGGTTACAGCGCCGGCCGATCTCTACGGAATTGGCGACTGCCTCCGGGGCGTAACTGAACAATTCTTTCATTTCCGCAGGAGACTTGAAATAGAACTCATCCGTCTGGAAACGCATCCTGTTGGGGTCCTGCAGGGTAGACTGCGTCTGGATGCACAGAAGCGCTTCATGGCTTCTGGCGTGGTTTTTATGCAGGTAATGCACGTCGTTGGTGGCGACCAGGGGCAGGTGCAGCTCTTTGGAGACCTTAAGCAAGCCTTCGTTGACGAGCTTCTGTTCCGCGATGCCGTTCTCCTGTATCTCCAGGTAAAGGTTATCTTTCCCGAAAATATGCATGAAATCGTCGGCCGCCTTAAGCGCGTCGTTAAAACGCCTTTGCTGAAGGCAGACTGCGATCTCGCCCTTAAGGCAGGCGGTCAGGCCGATGAGCCCATCTTTGTGCGCATAGAGCGTTTCTTTATCGATGCGCGGCCGGTAATAAAACCCTTCGAGGTAGCCTATGGAAATGAGCTTCATCAGGTTCTGGTAGCCGGTCTCGTCTTTTGCGAGCAGGATAAAATGGTTCGCCGCGTCCTCGATGCCGCTTGAGCCCTTATCAAGGCGGCTCCTGGGGGCGATGTACACCTCGCTTCCGACGATCGGCTTGATGCCCGCCTTCTGCGCCTCGAAATAGAAATCTATGGCGCCGAACATATTGCCGTGGTCGGTGATCGCGAGGGTGTCCATATTATACTGGCGGGCTAACGCCAGAAGCTCGGGGATACGGCAGGCTCCGTCAAGCAGGCTGTATTGGGTGTGCAGGTGTAGGTGGATAAATTCGCAGCGAGGCATTATTGAAGAAACTAGAAGATTTGATTAGTACGTTATTCCCACTCTATGGTCGCGGGAGGCTTGGAGGTGACGTCATATACCACGCGGTTGACCCCCTTGACCTCATTGATAACCCGGTTGGCTATTTTTTCCAGGATCTCGTACGGCAGTTTTACCCAGTCCGCGGTCATGCCGTCGATACTGGTGACGCAGCGTATCGCGACCACGTTCTCGTACGTGCGTTCGTCCCCCATCACCCCGACGCTTTTTATCGGCAAAAGCACCGCGAAAGACTGCCACATCTGGTTATAGAGGCCTGCTTTTTTGATCTCTTCGAGCACCCGCGCGTCGACCGCGCGCAATAATTTAAGGTTCGCTTCGGTGACGGCGCCGATGATCCGTATCGCAAGGCCCGGCCCCGGGAACGGCTGGCGATAGATGATCGTCTCAGGCAGCCCCAGCTCCCTGCCTATCTGGCGCACCTCATCCTTGAAAAGGTCCCTCAAAGGCTCGATGAGCTTCAATTTCATATGCTCAGGCAGCCCGCCGACATTGTGATGGCTCTTGATGCGGCTGCTTGGCGCGCCCGTCACGGAGATCGATTCTATCACGTCGGGATACAACGTGCCCTGCGCCAGGAATTTGGAGCCCTTCACCCTGGCCGCTTCTTCCTCGAACACCCTTACGAACTCTTTGCCGATGATCTTTCTTTTTTCTTCGGGGTCGGTAATGCCTTTTAATTTACTTAAGAAACGCCTGCTCGCGTCGACATACGCCAGGTTAAGATGGAACATCGAGCGGAACACCTTTTTTATCTGCTGCGGCTCATCAAGCCTGAGCAGGCCGTTATCGATGAAAATACATTTTGAGCTCTTGCCGATCGCCTTATGGAGCAGGAGCGCTGCCACCGAGGAATCCACCCCCCCGCTTAAGCCCAGCACCACCTTTTGCTTGCCGACCGTCTTCTTCACATTGTCAATGGTCTCTTTCACGAACGACTGCATTGTCCAGCGGCCGGAACAGCCGCATATCTTAAAAAGAAAATTACTTAAGATCTGGCCGCCCTTTTCCGTGTGCGTGACTTCCGGATGGAACTGGACGCCGAATATCTTCCTTGTCTTATTGGAAATGGCCGCGATGGGGCTGTTCAAGGTGTGGGCGCTGACGTGAAATCCGGCGGGGAGCTTGGTGACGTAGTCGCCGTGGCTCGCCCAGCAGGTGAAATTCCCGGGCATATTGCTGAAAATGTTGCGGTTGTCGTCAATGAACAATTCCGCCTTGCCGAACTCGCGTTCTTTGGTGTGGCGGGTCTTGCCTCCCAGGACCTCGGCGATCAGCTGCATGCCGTAACAGATACCCAGTATGGGGATGTTCAATTTGAATATGGCCTTATCGGGAAAGGGGCTCTTTTTTCCGAGCACTGAAGCAGGGCCGCCGGAGAGGATCAACCCCTTCGGCGAATGCTCCAGGATCTTGTCTACCGGCGTATTAAAGGGGACGATCTTGGAAAATACCTTGTTCTCCCTTACCCGCCTGGCTATCAATTGGGTGTACTGGGAACCGAAATCAAGAATAAGAATAGTCTCTCTGCCCATTTTTTCTCTCCGCTGTTTACTTGCCCATGCCCACTCTCTGGCTCACCTGGAAGATCTTGCCTTCGGACTGTATGGAAGGGGCGATGATGATCTCTACATCGTGCATCTCCTTGATCGCAGAAACCCCGAGAGAGCCCATCGAGGTTCTAAGCGCGCCCATTAAATTCTGGGAACCGTCATCGACCCTGGCAGGGCCGAAAAGTATTTCCTTCAACGAACCGGTAGAGCCGACGTAGATACGCGTGCCGCGCGGCAGGTTGACATGCGACGTGGCCATGCCCCAGTGATATCCTCCGCCGGGCGCTTCTTTCGCGCGGGCAAAGCTTGAGCCTATCATGACCGCGTCCGCCCCGCTTGCGAACGCCTTGCAGATATCACCGCCCCGGTTCATGCCTCCGTCGCAAATAATAGGCACGTATACGCCTGTTTTTTTATAATGGAAATCCCTGGCGGCTGCGGCGTCAAGCGTCGCGGTCACCTGGGGGACCCCTATCCCCAAAACCCCCCTGGTGGTGCAGGCGGCTCCGGGGCCCACCCCGATAAGCAGCGCCGAAGCGCCCGTCTCCATGAGCTCAAGCGTAGTCCCGTACGTCACGCAGTTGCCCAGGACGACCGGGATCCTGGCCGTTTTACAGAACTTTGCCAGGTCCAGCCCCTTATATTCTTTTGAGACATGCTTCGCGGTAGTGACCGTGGACTGCACCACGAAAATATCCGCGCCCGCGGATACCGCGAGCTTTGAAAATTGCTGCGCGTGGCCGGGGATACAGCTGACCACCGCGATTCCTTTTTTCTGTTTTATCTCTTTTACCCTTTTTGAGATCAATCTTTCTTTTATGGGCGCCGTATAGATAGACTGCATCAGCCCTGTCGCGTCCTCGGGGCTGGCCTTCGCTATCCTTTCCAGCACCGCGGCCGGATCATCATAGCGGGTCTGCACGCCGTCAAGATTGAGCACCGCGATGCCGCCTAACTGCGACATTTCCACGGCGAACTTCACGTCGACCACTCCGTCCATGGCCGCAGCCAGGATAGGCACCTTGAACTTTTTACCGTTGATCTCGAATGAAGTGTCCACTTCGTTCGGGTTTACCGTCTGCGAGCCGGGCACGAGCGCGATCTCGTCGAACCCGTAACACCTTCGTGCGCGCTTACCCATTCCAATCCACTCTGCCATATCGACTCCTCTTATTAATCTTTCCCCGGGGGTGATTTACCCTCTAATAAATGTAACTCAATAACTCCCAATATGTTATAGTTATTTGGCGTTATTTTGAATGAAGGTAATGTAAGGATTTTACAACAAGTTCCTGGATTTGTCAATGATTATTCAAGAAGGGGGAACCAGGATCGGCTGCTATTCGCTTTCCAGGATTTTTAAGAATACGTTGACGATCTCGGGGTCAAATTGCGTACCGGCGCCTTCTTTGATTATTTTTATGGCTTCTTCTTTCGTATAGGCCCTTCGGTACGGGCGGTCGGAGGTCAATGCCTGGTACACGTCAGCGAGCGCGATAATGCGCGCGCCCATCGGGATATCCTGGCCGCTTAAGCCGTTGGGATAGCCCCTGCCGTCCCAACGCTCGTGGTGGTAAAGGATCAGGGGTATCAATCCGTGCAGGAACTGTATGGGCCGGATGATATCGACCCCGATGCGCGGGTGCTTTTTTATCTCGTCGTATTCCTTGTTGGTAAGCTTGCCTTTTTTTAGCAGGATCTTCTCGCTGATGCCGATCTTGCCCAGGTCATGCAGGATCGCCGCCTGCTTGATGCGCTCCGCTTCGTGCTTGGATAAATTCAGGGCCCTGGCGATCTCGACGGCGTAATGCACGGTCTTTTCGACATGGTCACCGGTGTAATGGTCCTTTAACTCTATGGTCCTGGCAAAGGCAAGCACCGCTTCTATGAGGCTTTGATTAGCCTCCCTGGTCAACTTATCGATCTTGTCTTTCAGCAGGCCTACTTCCGGGCTTTTGTCCTGCCCGGAAGGCTTGGGCTTCGCGAGGTCGCCAAGGTCGTGGGCGCAGAACACGTTATTGCCGCCGCTTTCTTTCACTTTCAAAAGCACCTGCTCGCTCAATTCCACCAGGTCCATACCCATGACCGCCCTGTCTTCGGGGAACGACGCCACCCCCATGCTCAACTTAAGCTTGATCGCGTTCTTCTTGTCGCCGAACGAGTAAAGATTCATGGATTCCAGCAGCCTCTGGGCCATGAGCATGATGGTCGCCCTGTCCGTGCCTGGAGAAATGATCACGAACTCCTCCCCGCCGAAACGGATGATGATGTCGTATTGGCGTAACGCTCTTTTAAGCTGATGGGCAAGTTGCTTCAGGATGAGGTCGCCGAACTTATGGCCGTAGACCTCGTTGATGGACTTGAAATAATCTATATCTATCATCACCACCGAAAGAGAATGGCTGCTCCTCTTTGCGCGCAGGAATTCCGCTTCGATTATCTCGCCCAGGTAACGGTGGTTGAAAAGGCCGGTATGCGGGTCCCTGAGGACCATCTGTTTCAAGCGCTTGTTCGAATGCAGGAGCTCTTTGTTGAGTATCTTTAAACGCTTATCCTTGAGCTTGTGTTCGGTAATGTCGTTTACCACGGTGATCACGCGGGCGACTTTATTGCCTTCGAATACGGGTATTTTCCTGGTTTCGGTGACGATCTCCCTGCTGCCTATTTTATTGCGGTCTTCGGAAACCGCCATCTTGCCGGTTGAGAATACTTTCTTGTACTCCGCGCGCACGGACGCAGGCAGGAACGCGAAGATCTCGAACAGTTTTCTTCCTATGGCGTCGGTCTCAAGGCCGAGCCTTTCGTTCCATTTCTTAAAGGTCGTGTTAAATAAAATGAAGCGCAAGTCCCTGTCGACCACGTGTATGGCTTCGCCGAGGGAATCTATCAGGGTGCGGTACTGGAATTCCGACTCCTTTAACGCTTCCTCGATGCGCCCCTGCACGGTAATGTCCTCTACGGTCTCTATCACGAAGCCGGTCTCTCCCGCCGCGTCTTTTACCGGCGTGGCGATCACTTTATATATCTTGCCGTTCACGCATGCGCCGGTGACGGCGGTAGAAGTCTGGCCGGTCCTGAAGGCTTTTGTTGTCGGGCAATACTCGCAGACCTTATCTTTGGCGGGGGCATAGAACGCTTTATAACAAAGCGGCCTTTTCTTATAATCGACGCGGGGAAACCATTTCTTGAAGGTCTTATTGAGCCAGATCACTTTCATCTGGGGATTGATAATGGAAACCCCCATCACCACGTTATCCAGCATGGCCTTGATGATGGTATCCCCTGTTTTATTGCCGGCCCCGATCTGGCTAAGTTTAAGGTCCTTTTCCGCTTTTTTTTCCTGCATGTTTGTCTTCATCTTTTGTTTAAATTTTTAAACAACTTTGACTATAACATACCGGACGTAAAAAGTCAATTAAATATCTTATGTAACTAAATTGTTGTATTGGGGTTACGAGTAAACAGCCCTCCTCAGGCCGTCAAACGATCTCGTCTTCGGCGGGGACGTACCAGCTTTTATCGAGCTTCGAGAGGACCGTGGATTCATCGATGAAGCGGGAGATCCTGTCAAACTGTGAAACCCCGGAAGCGCCCAGGACGTCCTGGTAGGAGGAAAGGAATAAGTGTTTTTTCGCGCGCGTGATCCCCACATAAAACAGCCGGTGTTCTTCTTCGAGCTCATCTTCGTCATGCAGCGCGAAACTCACGGGCAATACGCCGTCTATAAGGCCGATCAGGAACACGCTGTCCCATTCAAGCCCCTTGGCTGAATGGATCGTGGAGAGCGTAAGCGGCCTTTCATCGTGATGCGACGGCTGATGCTGCCTTATCAGCGCGGTTTCCGGAGGTTCTATGGCGAAATCCGCGAGAAAATCACCCAGCACATCGTACCGGGAAGAGACACTGGTTAACGCCTCCAGGTCATGCAGCCTTATGTTCCAGTCATCGAATTTCTCTTTCAGTAACGGTTCATAATAGCCCAGCAGCGACTCCAATTGCTTTGCGATATCCGGTTTTGAGTACGCCTCAAGAAGCGCGCCGCGAAGCCTTGCCAGGGGCGTCGCGAATTTGCTGTCCTTTCCGCTCACGCGGGTAAGCGTTGCGAACGCCTCCTCCCTGGAAAGGCCCGCCAGAATGGATTGAGATAACCTTTCCGCCGTCTTCGGCCCGATGCCATCGATAAGGGACAGTGACCTGTTCCATGCCAGCTCATCTTTGTAATTATTGATTATTTTGAGGTGCGCCAGCAGGTCCTTGACGTGCGCCGTTTCGTAGAATTTCAACCCCCCGAATACCTGGTAGGGGATGTTCCTTTTGCTCAACTCCGCCTGAAGCGGTATGGATATATATGCGGAACGGAACAACACTGCCTGATGATGCAAAGGGATATCCCGGTCCCGCGATTCAAGTATCTTTTCAGAAACCCACTCCGCCTCCTCGTAGCCATTGTCGAAGATCAGGAATTGGGGCTTTTGGCCCTGCTCCTGCCTGGCGGAAAAAAGATGCTTGGAGTACTTGCGGGCCATGGTGGTAAGCACCGCGTTGGCGACGTCAAGGATGGACTGGCTGCTGCGGTAATTCGCTTCGAGCTTTACGATCTTGCAGTCTTTGAATTTTTTCGGGAACTCCATGATATTTTCATGCGAAGCGCCCCTGAAGCCGTAGATACTCTGCGCGTCGTCGCCTACGGCGCAGATATTGCCGTGAGGTTCGGCGAGCGAGTAGGTGATATCCGCCTGTAATGTATTGGTGTCCTGGTATTCATCCACCATGATGAATTTATATTTTTCGCAAAGCTGGCGGGTGAGCTCTTTGTGTTTTTTGAGCAGCTGCGCGAGATACAAAAGCAGGTCGTCGTAATCAAGGTAGCCCTTGTCGGTCTTAAACCTTACGAACTCCTCGGCGATCCTGGCGATATCCCCGGTGTAATCAAGAAACGCGGGGTACTCCCTTTCTACGACCTCCCCTATGGTTTTATGCTTATTCACCGACATGCTGATAATGGCCCGTAAGGTGTCTTTCCTGGGGAACCGCTTTTCCTTGACGTCAATGCCGGCCTTGCGGCAGCATATCGCCAGGGCTTCCGCGGCATCGCCCTCATCCAGGATAGAGATGGTTTTGAAACCGATGAGAGAAGCGTATTTCTTCAGCGCCTTGTACGCGAAGGAATGGAACGTCCCTCCTTCGACATGGCTTGCGCGGGGGTCATGGCCGCAGGCGCGCGCGAGCATTTCCCTGGCCGCCCTCCTGGTAAAGGTCAAAAGCAGTATCGAACGCGGGTCTATTTTATTCTGCACCAGGTTAAGCACGCGGTATTCGATGACCCTGGTCTTGCCGGAACCCGCTCCGGCGATGACCAGGACCGGGCCATAGATAGTCGTGGCGACCTCCAGCTGCGAAGCATTAAGATGTTTTTGCAGGTCGATCATTTACTTGAACCTTACCTCATCGCTTATGCCGATATGGTTATCTTCGCAAAACCCCGCCCTCACCTCCAGCACATATCTGGCTTTCGACCGGGGGATGATGTTGCCGCAATAACCCTCGGCGCCTTTCGGGCAGGGAGGGCAGTCTGCTTGTATGTCGGTGATGCGCTTATCGCCGTCGATCCATATAATGTCGATGGCGAATTTCATATTCTTCATCCAGAAGGGGTATATCTTTTCCTCTTCAAACATAAAAAGCATGGCGCAGCCATCGCAAAGAGCGTCCCTGAACATAAGGCCTTTCGCCCTTTCCGGTTCGGTGTCGGCGATTTCAGCGTTGACGCAGACTTCCCCCAGGCAGACCTTTGTCGCCCGGCGCGCCGCGAAACCGCACGCGATGAGGACCGCCAGTAACGCGATGATGTATTTGTGCATGGGATAACGGATTCAGTCCCGGCTTCCGGGATCTTCAGGAAGGGTGTATTCTGCGAAGCGTTAATACTCTCTTTCGTGCGCCAGGCTCATGTCCAAAAACGCCCGAAGCCTCCTTGAACGCGTGGGGTGCCTTAATTTCTTCAGCACCTTTGCCTCGATCTGGCGTATCCGCTCCCGCGTCACTTTGAATATATTGCCGACTTCTTCCAGCGTGTGCGGGCAGCCGTCCGTGATGCCGAAACGCAAAATCAATATCTTTTTTTCCTTATCGGTGAGCGTCTCCAGGATCGCGTCCATCTCTTCCTTTAACATGGACCTCACCGCGGTATTGGCGGGAGAGGTAGCGCGCTTGTCCTGGATAAAATCGCCGAAATTGGTATCGCCTTCATCGCCGATAGGCATCTGCAGCGAAATAGGCTTCTGCGCGAACTTCAATATCGCCTTGACCTTGTCCTGGGAAAGCCTCATCTTGTTGGCGATCTCCTCGGGCCTTGGCTCCCTGTCATGCTCCTGCAGGAACATGCGGGAGAACCGGATGATCTTATTGATCGTCTCGGTCATATGCACGGGGATCCTGATGGTGCGCGCCTGGTCCGCGATCGCGCGCGTGATCGCCTGCCTGATCCACCACGTCGCGTAGGTGGAGAATTTGTACCCGCGCTTATATTCGAACTTCTCGACCGCCCTCATAAGGCCGATGTTGCCCTCCTGGATCAGGTCCAGAAACGAGAGGCCGCGGTTGTTATATTTCTTGGCGATGCTCACCACCAGCCTCAAGTTCGCTTCGACCAGCCGCTCTTTGGTGTAGTTGAACTTCATATGGGCGCCCTTGATCACCTTGACCTGTTCCCTGAGTTTCGTAAGGGGGTCCTGGAGTTTCTTCAGTATTTCGCGTTTTCTCGCGAGGTACCCTTTCTTATTCTTGAGGCGGTCGATAAAATCGACCTCCCTGATCAAACGGGTGAACTTGCGCACCACGGT
Source organism: Candidatus Omnitrophota bacterium (assembly GCA_041309005.1). Taxonomy (GTDB): domain Bacteria; phylum Omnitrophota; class Gorgyraeia; order Gygaellales; family Profunditerraquicolaceae; genus PPR-0468. The sequence goes on along the minus strand of JBFZAN010000014.1, from coordinate 14,605 downwards.
CTCGATCACCGAAGTGGTAAAATTGAACTGCATGAACAGGTTCAGGATCTTGGCGGTGCTGCGTGAAAGGCGTATGCGGGAGGCGAGCCTGCCGAAGCGCTTCAGGACGCTCCTATGGCTGGTCTTGATCTCGCCTTTCATTACTTCCTCCAGGCTGATCTTGCCTTCCAGGATATCCTTGACCACGGACAATACCTCGTTATGGGCGAATCTGGTGGAAAGCACCGCCCTGACAAACCTCTCTTCGGCTTCTTCTATCTTTTTGGCCAGCGCGATTTCCTCATCCCTCGATAATAAAGGGATGGAGCCCATCTGTTTCAGGTACATCTTGACCGGATCATCCAGGGGAAAGAACGTCTCCTCCACCTTGATCTGTTCGACTAAAGTTTCCTCCTTGAGCGCCTGCGGCTGTTTTTCCATGTCGCGCGCCTCATCGCTTTCGACGACCTGGATATCTTCGTTGCCCAGCATGTCAAACAACTGGTCGATGTCTTCCGAAGAGGTGATACCTTCGGGCAAAAGGTCGTTGACCTCATCATACGTAAGGTACCCCTTGCTCTTGCCTAACGCGATTATCTTGTCCACGACTTCTTTGCTATACGCCTTCTTTTTCATAGTGTCGTTACCTCGCTTTGGTTAAATGCTGGAACTCGCTCATCAATTTATGCAGCCGCTCCTCATCGCCTGAAGCCTGGGCGGTCTTGATCTCTCTGTGCAAACACTGTTTCCTAAGGTTAAGCCTCCTGCCTTTCAGCCGTTGTATGCAGTCATCTATGATCTTTTCTTTATGCTGCTCGGAGACCTCCTCGGACACGGAAGACTCGCAGACCAAACGCAGGATACTGTCGTCGCGCAGTTTGTTCACAAGGCAGCTGGGTTCAACGCGCTTGCCCTGCTCAAAAAGCTCGAACATCAATGAAACTGCCTGGGAGACCCTCTCGTCCTGGAAATCCGCCGGCTCAAGGACATCCTTGACCCGGCTGATCAGGCTCGATTCCTCAAGCATTAACTGTATTAAAAGCTTTTCCGTGGGGGTCACGTTGAGGAGCTTTTTTTTGACGTCAGGCCCCGCGTGAGAAAAAACGCCGGGCTCCTTGATCTTCCTTAATTCAGCAAGAAGCGCGTCTTCCGCCACATCCAGTTCCTGGGCCAGTTTCCTGATATATTCCGACCTCAGGATGGCGTTCTTGCATTTATGTATCGTAGAAAGCATTTCAAGCGAAACTGCCGCCTTATGCTCTATGTCCTTTACGTTGTGGCGGGATTTCAATATCCGTATTTTGTAATCAAAGAGGTTTTCCGCTTCGGCTATCCGGCCCCTGAATTCCGCGGCGCCGTGCGCGCGGATGAAACTATCGGGGTCAAAGCCCGCGGGCAGGGATACTACCCTGACGCTCATCCCTTCTTCGACGAACATATCGAGCGACCGTAAGGTCGCCATCTGCCCCGCGTTATCGGCGTCATAGACCATGGTCACGTTCTGGGTAAAGCGTTTTATAAGCCTGATCTGTTCGTAGGTAAGGGCCGTACCCAGCGAAGCCACGATATTACTCACGCCCGCCTGGTAGGGCGCGATAAAATCAAGATACCCTTCCACTACCGCCACGCTGTCGCGCTCCCGGATGGCGTCTTTAGAAAGATGCAGGCCGTAGAGATGCCGGCCTTTCACGTAAAGGAGCGTTTCCGGCGAATTGATATATTTGGGAGAGCCCTTATCGCCCGGCGTCTTGCCGGACGGATCGCAGATCTGCCTTGCGCCGAAGGCGATCACCCTTGCTTTTATGTCAAAGATGGGAAAAATGATCCTGTCGCGGAACCTGTCGTAGAAACCGCCGCCCTCCCTGGCGAGGATAAGGCCGGCCTTCTCCAGCACCGTGAGGCTTACGCCTTCGGCCCGCGCATGCTTTATGAGCCCGTCCCACTTCTTAGGAGCAAGCCCAAGCTTGAGGAGTTTTGCCGTTTCCCGGGTAATGCCTCTTTTGACGAGGTAGTTTTGCGCCTCAAGCCCCTGCGGGGAATCAAGCGTCTGTTCATAGAAAGAGGCCGCCAGCTCATTGAGCTTATACAGCTGGTCCGAGAGCCCCGAAGCGCCATGCGCGTCTTGCCGGCTCTGCGGCAGCGTAACCCCCGCTTTTTTTGCCAGTATTTCCACCGCCTCGGGGAACTCCACGCGTTCGTATTGCATGAGGAAACTAAACGCGTTTCCTCCGGCCTGGCATCCGAAACAATGATAGATCTGCTTGTCCGGCGAAACAATGAATGAAGGGGTCTTCTCGTGATGAAAAGGGCAATTCGCTTTAAAGCTCCTGCCCGCGCGCTTTAAGGGGATATAACTGCCTATCAGCTGCGCTATGTCCGTCCTGCTTAAAATATCATCCAGAATGTGTTCCGGAATGTGGCCTGCCATAATAAAGACTAGATCCTTTTGAACCTGGTGAAACCGGCGCAGCAGAGTGTTTCGAACTTCTCTTCTCGTTCTATCCTGTCGAGCAAAAGATTAAGGCCCAGGGTATCGGAAGCGATGTGGCCTGCGATCACGACGTTCAGATGGGCGTCTTTTACTTTTTTGAAGTGTTCTTCGCTCAAGTGCATGGACACCAGCGTGCGCACCCCCGCCTTATACAGCTTCCCGTACACATCAACCGGCCCTTCGGTGCCGCCGGTCATCTCCAGGAACACTTTTCCCACCGCGCGCCCGGGGTCACCGAGAATAACGCAGGGGCCCGCGTGGCGTTTCTTGGCGAGGCTGTATTCGGGTATCTCTTCCAAAAGAGCGATAATGTCTTTGACTTTGCCGGGCCTTTGCTTCTTAAATAACTCCTCCAGGAAACTGGCTACGTGATTGTCCGCGGGCGTATGCACGCACATAAAGGGAAAATCCAATAACCTCGCCGCATCCACCGCCCTCATATGGTTGGCTGGCGAAAGCCTCCGCCGGACTTCCCTCCTTCTCTCTTCAAGGAGGCTGGCCGCGACCCCGGCATCGATGCCCGCCCTGATAAGCAGATCGACCTGCACCGCCATCACTTCGTAAAGAGCCGCGAAAGCGGTCCCTTCCGGGTGATGGGAAATAAGAAGGTCGATTTTATCTTTCTCGCGCAGCTTCTCGGCCAGCAGGATCTCCGGCACTTCTATATCGATGCCCACCAGGGCCTTTCGTACGGGCGTCTGCGCCTTACCGTAGAGTATCGCGGTATCGGCGTACCCGCGTATCGCGGACTTAGGGCTACGCGGGTCTTTATCGATACCGTAACGCACGATCCGGTTGTAAAGACGGGATAATTTCACAGCCTAAAATTTCTCTTGGGTTTCAACGACAGCCTGGTTTAGTTTTTCCATGACCATGAACTTGGACATCACCCCGTTCCACAGATGGGTGTATACGGAAGGAGAGAATTTAAACAGGCGCTTTCCCGAATAGGAATCTTTCACGCTCGCCTTGAGATAGCTAATGCTCGATATCACCAGCATAAACCCGATGAGGCTCGTCAGCAGGACCCCTCTTGCCGAGCTTAACGCGAAGCCGCCCCACCTGTTCAGGCGCGGGACCGCCTCCGTCTTGACCACGCGGGAGAATACACCCCGCAGCGCCCAGAAGATCATATACCCGATCGTAACCCACAGCACGAAACAGATAAAATCGAGGAATTCCAAAGGAACTTTGGTCAGGTTCAGGCGGGTACCGATAAAGTCCGCGAAAGACGTGTAATAGTGGAATGCAAGATAGGCTCCCGCGACCGTCCCCAGAAGTTTGAATAATTCTACGGGGAGGCCGTTCTTCGAGCCTATATAAAAAGTCCTGAGCAGAATGACTAAGAATAAGATATCTACCCAGTTAAACTGTTTGATTATGTTTAAAAGCACAGCGTCTTAATATTGTGTGCGCTATAATAAATACCGGTAAATATTAAAAAAGTATACCATATAAACGGACGAATGTCAATTTTTATATCAGGATGTAACTATAATATACGTAGCACGTTATAATCGATTTTCGCGGAAGAAAAAGGGCGAAGTATCGCTACTTCGCCCTTTCGCAGTAACAACCCGGGGGAACTAAAACCCTTGAGGCTAATACATCCCGCCGCCGTAACCGCCGCCCGGTGGCATGGGTGGCATTTTCTCCCCCTCTTTCTCCGGCTTATCGGCGATCAGAGCTTCTGTCGTCAATAATAATGCCGCGATACTTGAGGCGTTCTGTAACGCGGAGCGGGTCACCTTGGTGGGATCGATAATGCCTGCTTCGATCATGTCCACGTATGCGTCCTGGTTCACGTCGTAACCGATGTTGACCTTCTCCTGCTTCACGCGCTGCACCACCACGGAGCCTTCAAGGCCGGCGTTTCCGGTAAGCTGCCTGATAGGTTCTTCAAGCGACCTCTTTATGATGTCAACGCCGACTTTTTCGTCGCCGCTTAATTTCAGGGAATCAAGGCCGGGTATCGCGCGGATGAATCCGACGCCGCCGCCCGGGATGATGCCCTCTTCCACTGCCGCTCTCGTCGCGTGCAACGCGTCTTCCACGCGCGCCTTCTTTTCCTTCATTTCCGTCTCGGTGGAAGCTCCCACGTTGATGACCGCCACGCCTCCGGCGAGTTTCGCCAGGCGCTCCTGGAGCTTTTCCTTGTCGTAATCGGAATCGGTCTCCTCTATCTGCTTCTTGAGCTGGGCGATCCTTCCGTTGATAGTGGAGGTCTTGCCCGCGCCTTCGACTATGGTGGTATTTTCCTTATCGACCTTTACCCTTTTTGCCCGGCCGAGGTCTTCGATATCCACGTTCTCAAGCTTTATCCCCAGGTCCTCGGTGATCGCCTTGCCGTTCGTGAGCACCGCGATGTCTTCAAGCATTGCTTTCCTTCTGTCGCCGTAGCCGGGGGCTTTGACCGCGCAGCAGTTAAACGTGCCGCGGATCTTATTGACGACCAGCGTCGCGAGCGCTTCTCCCTCGGCTTCCTCCGCGATGATCAGGAGGGGCTTGCCGGTCCTGGCGATCTTCTCAAGGAGAGGCAAAATATCCTTCAGGGACGATATTTTCTTCTCGTGTATAAGGATATACGGCTCCTCCAGAACGACCTGCATCCTTTCAGCGTCAGTGACGAAATAAGGGGACAGGTACCCCTGGTCGAACTGCATGCCTTCCACGACTTCAAGCGTGGTAGTGGTCGACTTTGCTTCTTCTACCGTGATGACGCCGTCCTTGCCGACTTTTTCCATCGCTTCAGCGATCAGGTCGCCGATGGCCTTGTCGCTGTTTGCGGCTATCGCGGCCACCTGCGCCACTTCCTTCTTGTCCTTGATAGGCTTGGACATTTTCTTCAAGTCCTCGATCACTTTTTCTACCGCCTTTTCGATCCCGCGTTTTAATGCCATGGGATTTGCGCCCGCGGTCACGTTCTTTAAGCCTTCGCGGAAAATCGCCTCGGCCAGAATGGTCGCGGTGGTAGTGCCGTCTCCGGCTACGTCAGAAGTTTTCTCGGCGACCTCTTTGACCATCTGCGCGCCCATATTTTCATAGGGATCTTCCAGGTCTATTTCTTTGGCGACGGTAACTCCGTCCTTGGTGATGGTCGGAGATCCGAATTTCTTATCCAATATTACATTACGTCCTTTCGGCCCTAACGTTACCTTAACCGCCGCTGCCAATTGCTCAACGCCGCTTAAGATCTTGCGCCGGCCTTCGTCCTTGAACAACAATTGTTTTGCCATATGGCCTCCTCGCGAGCTCCCGGCTCCTTAGTAGCAGGTGACGGGAAACTTTTTGTTATTTTATTATCGCCAATATATCCTCTTCTCTCACTATCAAGAGCTCTTCGCCTTCTTTGGTGGTAATTTCATTACCGGAATATTTTCCGTATAATACCTTATCACCGACCTTGACTTCTACCGGCTGCATGGTGCCGTTATCCAGCACTTTGCCTTTTCCTACCGCGATCACTTCGCCCTGCTGCGGTTTTTCCTTTGCCGTATCAGGCAGCACAATACCGCCCTTTGTCTTTGATTCCGCCTCCAGCGGCCTGATCACCACCCTGTCACCCAATGGTTGTATCTTCATGCGCTTCCTCCTTCCTTTCTTGATTATTTAAATAGTTAGCACTCAAATCCCCAGAGTGCTAATTATAAATAAATCCGTAAATTTGTCAAGCAATATTTTTGGTTTTCTCTACTTCTCGTCGATCATCGCCAGCACTTCTCCGACGTTGACGCTATCCCCCTCGGCAAAAAAAACCTCGGTGATCACTCCGGAACAGGGACTGGGAAGATTGAACGCCGCCTTGTCCGTGGCAAACTCGACCAGCGAGTCCTGTTCCTTTACCGTATCGCCCGCTTTATAATACCAGTATGAAACCGTGGCCTTTTCAATACCTTCCCCCAGTTCAGGCAAAATTACTTTCGTCATGGGTAAACCTCCTGTGCGCGGCCTTTGCGACGTCTTCGATCGCCACCTCTTTTCCCAGCACCGATTCCATCGCGGTCATCGATATGTCCATGCCGCAGGGCCGGATAAGAGAAAAATTAAACAGATCGTCTTTATGTATGTTTATGGCTAAACCGTGATACGTGATCCAGTTTTTGACCGCGATCCCTATGGAAACGATCTTCTTATCGCCTGTCCAGACGCCGGTAAGTCCTGCTCTCTTGCCGGCGGGAATGCCGAATTCAGCGAGCAGCCCGACACTAATTTCCTCCAGCGTTCTTAGGAATACGCGGATGTCTCTGTTAAAATAACGCAGGTCGAATACGGGATATACCAAAAGCTGCCCCGGGCCGTGATACGTCACGTCTCCTCCCCTGGCCGCCTCATGCAGCGCGATCCCCCTGCCCTTTAATTCCCGGGCGCCAAGCAAGATGTTCTCTTTTTTCGAGGACTTCCCCCAGGTGATGGCGGGATAGTGGCTGCAGAGTATGAGCGCAGACTCAATCGAGCCAGACCTTACTTTATCGTGCGTTGCTTCCTGGAATACCCGGGCCTGGCGATATTCCATCAGCCCGAGGTCATATACCGCAACACGCATGGTTATCGCAGCGCCTCCCCTATACTTTCCGATAATGTGGGATGCGCGAAGATCACCTTCCTGAGTCCGGAAACAGTCAACCGGGACTCCAGCGCTACGGAAAGTATGCCGATAAGCTCGGTTGCCGCAGGGCCGATTATGGAGGCCCCGGTGATGATGCCGGTATTTTTATCGGAGAGGATCTTGATAAAACCTTCGGCCTCATCCTTTATCCTGGCCATGCCTAAGCCACGAAAGTCAAACCTGTGCACGAGGAGGTCCGTATCGGCTGCTCCTGTTTGGCGCGAGCCGAGACTGGCGATCTCCGGGTCGGTAAAAATACAATTAGGTACGAACTCGTAACTTACTTTGCGCGGATCCTCAGGGTGAGCGATATTTTCCGCCGCGACCCTTCCCTGGTGCGCCGCCAGATGCGCAAGCATGATCTCACCGGTGCAATCGCCGGCCGCGTATATCCCCGGGATATTCGTCCTCAAGGATTCATCCACCGCGATCTTTCCCCTCTCCATCCTCACGCCCAGTTCTTCCAGCCCCAGCCCCTGCGTATACGGGATCCTGCCCACGCATACCAGTATGAAGTCGTGATCGTCGCGCGCTACGGCTAAGGCGTCCGTGTTCAGCGAGACATTGATACCCCTCTTCTTAAATGAAGCCTCAAGCTTCCTTGCGACCTCTTTGTCTTCCCCGGGCAAAAGCTGAGCGCTCAGCTCGATGATTGAAACGTTACTTCCCAACCGCGAAAAGAGACTGGCAAATTCACAGCCTATCACGCCACCTCCCACGATCAAAAGCGACCGCGGTATGCGCGCCAGCGCTATCGCCTCGTCGCTGGAAACGACGCTTGACCCGTCAAAGGCAAGGCCTTGCAGTTCCACAGCCTTCGAGCCGGTCGCGACAAGTATATTTTTTGTATCAAGCGTCCTTGAACCTGCTTTAACGCTGCCGGCGCAAATGATCTTGGCCTCGCAGCAGATATACTCTATCCCTTTAAGCATCCCCTGCATGCCGGAGCGAAGCTGCTGGACGATCGTATCTTTCCTTAGCGTTATACGGGCGATATTGACGGCCGGCTCGCACGCAAGGTCTATCCCGAAGGCGGCCGCTTTCCTGGTGAAGGAAAGGATCTTTGCCGACTCAAGCAGGGCCTTGGTGGGGATACACCCTTTATTAAGGCATACCCCTCCGAGAGGGCCCTTGTCGATGAGGCAGACGCGTAAGCCGGAAGCCTTCGCGGTGAGCGCGGCGTTAAATCCTGCCCAGCCTGCGCCGATTATAATAAGGTCGTACATGGCCGCGTATCGTTATTGGACTAAAGGGGTACTTGCGTAATTAAACTGCGGGTGGACTCGCAGGATGCGCTGAATGCTTCCTGCTCCTGCCTGTTCAAATCAAGTTCGATGATCCTCTCTATCCCGTTTTTGCCGATGCAACAGGGCACTCCGATGCAGATATCTTTTTTGCCGTATTCCCCGTTAAGGTACGCGGACACTCCCAGGGTGCGCTTCTGGTCCCTGACAATAGCCCGTACGATCTGGGCAATAGCTGCGGAAGGCGCGAAAAAAGCGCTGCCTGAGCCCAAACGCGATACTATCTCCTGGCCGCGGAGTTTCGTCATTTCGATGAGCTCCCGCACTTTTCCGGTATCGGCGAAGCTTTCAAGCGCTATTTTTCTGACCGTAGTGAACCTTGATAAAGGCAGCATCGCCTCCCCGTGGCTTCCTATCACCGTGGCTTCTATATCGGCGACCGGTACCCCGAGCTCGACGCTGATGAGATTGGCGAACCTCGCCGCGTCCAGCGTAACGCCCATGCCGAAGACCTTCCCCGGCTTGAAAGCAAGAGCCTTTAAGGCCACGTACGCCATGGCGTCCAGAGGATTTGTGACCATGACCACGATGGAAGCGGCGGCAAGTTTTTTTATCGCGCCGCAGACTTCCCGGACTATGGCCGCGTTCTTTTGTAACAGGTCTTCGCGGGTCATGCCGGGCTTCCTGGCGAGCCCCGCGGTGACAACGATAATATCGGAGTTTTCAATACCGCTTACATCATCCGTGCCGCGGATACCGAGATCTGAGCCGAGGATCGCCCCGGAATCCTCGAGGTCAAAGGCTTTACCCTGGGCCAGCCCCTTGACGATATCAACCAGGACGGTTTCTCCCTGCCCTTCCTGCGCGACGCGCATCGCGGTGAGCGCGCCGACGTTACCGGCTCCGATGATCGATATTTTCATCAGTTCAGCCTTGCAATGATGGCGTCTGCCATCTGTTGGGTCCCCACTGCCGTAAGGTCATTGTGGTGAGGTTTCAGGTCGTAGGTCACGTGGCGGCCTTCCGCCAGCACTTCTTTTACCGCCTGCTCAAGCCTGTCCGCGGCAGCTTCCTCTTTAAGGTGGCGTAACATGAGCACGCCGGAAAGGATCATCGCCGTGGGATTGACCTTATTGAGGCCTTTGTACTTGGGAGCGGAGCCGTGGACAGCCTCGAACACCGCTAAGTCATGGCCGATATTCGCGCCCGGGGCGATGCCTAATCCTCCTATGAGGCCGGCGCACAGGTCCGAAAGGATATCGCCGTAAAGGTTCGGCAATACCAGGACGTCGAAATTGTGCGGTTTCTGGACCAGTTGCATGGACATATTGTCCACTATCGCGTCTTCGAAGATCACTTTGTCTTTGTATTTCTGCGCCACCTGGCGCGCGGCCTTCAGGAAGAGCCCGTCGGTAAATTTCATGATGTTCGCCTTATGTACCGCGGTGACCTTGCGGCGATTGAACTTCAGCGCGTATTCGAAGGCGAACTCCACTATCCTCTCTGAAGCGGATTGCGAGATCGGCTTGATGGAAATGCCCGAATCCGGCCTGATCTTTTTTCCAGTGAAAGCCTCTATCCTCTCTATGAGCTCTTTAGTCTCGGGCTTTCCTTCTTCAAATTCAATACCAGCGTAGAGGTCCTCGCTGTTTTCCCGTACCACTATAAGGTCAATATCTTTGTAAAGTGATTTTACTCCCGTATAGGACCTCGCGGGCCGCACGCAGGCGTAGAGGTCAAGTGAGTGGCGTATGGCGACGTTCACCGAGCGGAACCCTCCCCCGACAGGGGTCGTGATCGGGCCTTTGAGCGCGGTCTTGTTCTTTTTGATGGATTCAAGGGTTTCTTCCGGCAAAAGAGAGTTATATTTTGAGAGCGCGTCCTGGCCCGCAAACGCGACTTCCCAGTCTATCGCCACGCCGGTTGCCTCGATGCACCTTCTGGCCGCGCGGGTGACTTCCGGGCCGATACCGTCCCCGGGGATAAGCGTAATAGTATGTTTCATATATTGGGGTGATTAGCTATCCCCTTCGGGGATGCTACGCTACCGGCAACCTGCCGTATTTCCTGTAATAGTTGACGATGCCGCCTTCCTTAAGCAGCTCCTGCATGAATTTCGGCACTGCCCGTATATCAAGGCGAATATCCCTGGTAAGATCGCGCACGGTCCCGTTATCAAGGTCTATTTCCAGCTCATCCTGCGCGCCTATCCGGTCCGTCTTGGCCTCGATCAAAAGCAGCCCCACATTGAACGCGTTGCGGTAGAATATGCGCGCGAAACTTTTAGCTACTATCGCGATGATGCCCGATTCTTTGATGACCAGAGGCGCCTGCTCCCTGGAAGAGCCCATGCCGAAATTCTCTCCCGCCACCAGGATGGATTTACCGGGCGAGATCTTTTTCGAAAAATCAGGGTCTATATCTTCCATGATGTGCTTGGCGAGCTCTTTCATATCGGTAATGGCGAACTTATATCTTCCGGAGATTATAGAATCCGTATTGATATTGTCGCCTAATTTCAAGCTCTTGCCCTTTATTTTCATATTATAACTGCCTGAACTCTTCCGGGTTCTTTACTTTAGACATCGCCACATCCAGCGTGATCAGGCCTTTCTGGTAGAGCTCTTTCAAAGACTTGTCCATCGTCCTCATGCCGTACTGGCTGCCGGTCTGCATCAGCGTGGGTATCTGTTCGATCTCCTGCTCGCGGATAAGGTTGCGTATGCCGGGAGTGCCCACCATTATTTCTGTCGACAGGACCCTGCCCTTTCCGGCAGCCTTCGGCAGCAGAAGCTGCGATACGACGCCCTGCAGGCAGTCTGCCAGCTGCAGCCTTACCTGCTGCTGCTGGTACGGCGGGAACACGTCTATGATCCTCTCGATGGTCTGGGGGGCGTCAGGCGTATGCAGCGTCGCGAACACCAAATGGCCGGTCTCAGCTGCGGTAAGGGTGGTCGAGATCGTCTCCAGGTCGCGCATTTCCCCCACAATGATGATATTCGGGTCCTGCCTGAGGCAGTGCTTCAAGGCGTCGGAGAAGGAATGCGTGTCCGCGAAGACCTCCCGCTGCTTGATGATGCATTTTTTGTTGGTATGTATGAACTCGATAGGGTCCTCGATAGTGATCATCAGAGACTCCCTCTCGTTGTTAATGAGCGTTATCAGCGCGGCAAGCGTTGTGGTCTTGCCCACGCCCGTGGGGCCGGTCACCAGCACCAGGCCGTTGGGCCTGCGGGCAAGCTCTATGGCGATGGAGGGAAGCCCAAGCTCTTCCACCGTCGGGATAATCAAAGGCACCCTTCTGAACGCGCCTTCGACCGAGCCTTTCTGCAGATGGATATTGACCCTGAACCTGTCTAAATTCGGCAAGGCCAAAGAAAAATCAAGCTCCATGTCCTTCTCGAACATTTCTTTCTGCGGATCGGTCAACACGCTATAGATCATCTTCTTTAATTCTTCCCTGGTCAAGGCGGCAAACTCCGTCCTGTGTAATCTTCCGTCTATGCGCAATATCGGCGGCTCTTTTTCGGTCAAGTGCAGATCAGACGCCTTCTTCTCGATGCATAACATGAGTAAATCGCGTATTTCCATACCGTTCCTCCGAGGTTAACCCTGCGTTAAGTATCTTCTTGGATCGGCAATCTTCCCTTCAATCGCAGAGGCGATCACCGTTGCCGGCGACGCAAGATATATAAAGGCGTTGGGATTGCCCATGCGCCCTTTGAAGTTCCTGTTGGCCGTGGAGATCACAACTTCTTTATCGGCCGGGATGCCGTTATGCGTGCCCACGCAAGGGCCGCAGCCAGGGGCCACCACGACCGCCCCCGCGGCAACGAATGTCTCTATGAAGCCTTTCTTTACCGCCTCAAGATAAATTTCGCGGGACGCGGGCACGATGATACACCTGACGCCGGGCGCGATCTTTCTTGATTTCAAAATCGACGCTGCGACCACAAGGTCGTTGAGCCTGCCGTTGGTGCAGGTGCCTATCACCGCTTCCTGGATCCGGATGCTCTTGAGCGCGCCAATAGAAGAAACCGTATCCACGCTATGGGGCAGGCAAACCTGGGGAGTTAACCGGGAAATATCGAAATCAAGCGTTCCCGCGTAGCGCGCGCCTTTATCCGCGGTAACCGGCGTTATCTTCTTTGCATCTTTGACCTTCGGGCGTAACCAGGCGTCGGTCTTTCGGTCATACGGCATAAACCCCGCTTTGGCGCCCATCTCGACAACCATGTTGCAGATGGTAAAACGGCCGTCCATATCCAGCGCGTGTATTGCCGGGCCGCCGAATTCAATTGCCTTATAGGTCGCGCCGTTAGCGCCCACTTTGCCGATAATATGGAGTATGATGTCTTTTGCGAATACGCCTTTGGGCGGTCTTCCCGACACCGTTATTTTTAAGGTTTCAGGCACTTTGAACCAGTTCTTACCCGTCGCCAGGGCGATGGCAAGGTCGGTTGAGCCCACGCCGGTGGAAAAAGCGCCCAGCGCGCCATAGGTGCAGGTATGCGAATCGGCGCCCAGAACAAGGTCTCCCGGCAATATCCTGCCTGATTCGGGTATCACCTGATGGCATACCCCGCAGCCGATATCGTACAGCGGGGCAGCGTAACTTTTGGAGAAAGCGCGCATCTTCTTATGGACCCTTGAGACGCCTTCGCTCGGAGAAGGAGCGCTGTGGTCGATCACCATGCAGAACCGCGTTTTTAACCTGCGCACGCCAAGCTCACCTACCCTGTCGATGATGATCGAGGACGTGCCGTCCTGGCCGAAAGTAAAATCCACCCTGCAGAGGATGAGGTCGCCCGCGAAGACCTCTTTTCCCGCATGATTGCCCAGTATTTTTTCAGCTATGGTCTTATGCATCGAGTCAGAGCGCATCGCAGAAATCCTTTAGCCGGTCTAAGCCTTTGGTGATCTGCGGCATGCCGGTCGCAAAACTTATGCGGATATACTCGTCTTTACCGAAGCTCTCCCCCGGTATCACTGCCACCCCCGCCTCATCAAGCAGGCGGCTTGCGAATTCCACGGAACCCAAACCTGTCTTTGAAATATCGCAGAACACATAAAAAGCCCCCTTCGGCACTATGCAGTTTATTTTCTCAATGGTTTCTAACCTTGCGACGATAAAATCCCTTCTTTTCTGGAATTCTTCCCGCATCGTAGCCGAAAATGAACCCGCCATGCCGAGCGCTGCCTCCGCGGCCTTCTGGCTGATCGAAGCCGGGTTAGAAGTAGAATGGTCCTGAAACTTGCCTATCGCCTCAACGATATCGGCGGGCCCGCCCAGATACCCTATGCGCCAGCCGGTCATGGAAAAACTTTTAGACACGCCGTTCACGGTGACCGCAAGGCCGTATATATCCTTGTTCAGCGAAGCGATAGAGACATGCGGCAGGTTATCGAAGATGATCTTTTCGTAGATCTCGTCGCTTATCACCAGTATCTTATGCGCGACGCAGATCTCAGCGAGCGCGAGTAATTCATCCCGTGTATATACGCTGCCCGCCGGATTAGAGGGGGTGTTGAGCATCAAAAGCTTCGTCTTCGGGCCGATATTCTTTTTCAACTCCCCGGGCGTGATCTTAAAATCGTTTTTCCGGGAAGTCTCTATGATACGGGGAGTCCCTTCGCAAAGCCTCACCATCTCCGGGTAACTCACCCAGTAAGGAGAAGCCATGACCGCTTCATCTCCCTTATCAAGCAGGACAAAAAGGGCGTTGAAAATACTGTGTTTTGCCCCGCAGGAAACGGCTATCTGCTGTACGCCGTACTCAAGGGCATTGTCCCTTTTGAACTTCTCGCTGATGATTTTCTTTAATTCGGGAGTCCCGGTGGTGGGGGTGTATTTGGTAAACCCTTTGCGTATGGCATCGACCGCGCCCTGCTTGATAGGCTCGGGCGTGTCGAAATCAGGCTCGCCCGCCGCGAAACTGACGATATCCTTGCCTTCGGATCTCAGTTTTTTCGCCTTGGAGGTAATAGCGAGGGTCGAGGAGGGTTTAACTGTGGCAATACGGCGAGCCAACCTTGTGTCTATAGGCATGTCGTCTCGATCTTATCGGCTTAGCGTCGGAATTAAAGGGAATCTCTTTCCTTCTTAAAAATATTCCTTAGACCGCCTAAAAACTTTTTGGACGGCTTCTTGGTAGCGGGCGGCTTTTCCAGTACTTTTGTTTCCTGCGGCTTCTTTGTTTCCTGCGGTTTTTCTTTAGTCCCTTCGGCAGCGGGCGCTTTCTCCTCCTGAGGCCCGGCTTCATTGGTTTTCCTGGCCTTCTTGAC